>NZ_CP040098.1:2639166-2959583 GCF_005377625.1 Desulfoglaeba alkanexedens ALDC
AGGTGTAATCAAAGACGAATTCCCTGGAAGGGATTGAAACCGAGTAGTTCCTTGGCCCGCTTCTCGTCGACGCGGAGTAATCAAAGACGAATTCCCTGGAAGGGATTGAAACATTTACAGGATTTCCCCATCATGGATAGTTTGCCCGAGTAATCAAAGACGAATTCCCTGGAAGGGATTGAAACATTTACAGGATTTCCCCATCATGGATAGTTTGCCCGAGTAATCAAAGACGAATTCCCTGGAAGGGATTGAAACATTTCACACTCCGTCCTTCTACTTCGAGCAGATGCGCAAAGTAATCAAAGACGAATTCCCTGGAAGGGATTGAAACGTTGAATAGCCCCGGCGATCTCGCAGAGTAGTACCGTCGTAATCAAAGACGAATTCCCTGGAAGGGATTGAAACACTTCGAGCCTGTGGCATAGTACCGATATTATAGATATGTAATCAAAGACGAATTCCCTGGAAGGGATTGAAACCGTCCTGACTCCATCGTCCCATTGTGTGTGGTCCAATCGTAATCAAAGACGAATTCCCTGGAAGGGATTGAAACAGAGTGTAACCCTCCTCCAATTTGCCTGCATATCCGGGTAATCAAAGACGAATTCCCTGGAAGGGATTGAAACATGTGTGCGGTAGACGGTCCCAAACCGGAGTTCCCTGACGTAATCAAAGACGAATTCCCTGGAAGGGATTGAAACCCCATGAATCGCTTAAACCCACAAAAGCCATTTTATGTAATCAAAGACGAATTCCCTGGAAGGGATTGAAACCCTGCCGGCGATCAATCTTGTGGCCAAGGGATTGACGGGTAATCAAAGACGAATTCCCTGGAAGGGATTGAAACATCTGCAAAGTTAAGCGTGAGGGTGGACGGCACTTTTGGTAATCAAAGACGAATTCCCTGGAAGGGATTGAAACGGCTATTCTAGCCCGGGAGTTATGCGAAACAGTTAGGTAATCAAAGACGAATTCCCTGGAAGGGATTGAAACATGGTTATCTGGTACCCCAAGGGACCACGGCTGCATCACGTAATCAAAGACGAATTCCCTGGAAGGGATTGAAACTGGATGATGTCTGAGTCGGCCTCAGGAATGCTGATAGAGTAATCAAAGACGAATTCCCTGGAAGGGATTGAAACATGGTTATCTGGTACCCCAAGGGACCACGGCTGCATCACGTAATCAAAGACGAATTCCCTGGAAGGGATTGAAACTGTATGGGGCCCCCATTCTTACCAGTTACCTCTTGGGTAATCAAAGACGAATTCCCTGGAAGGGATTGAAACATAAGTGTTACCCCTCTTAGCCGCGTGCCACTTCCATTGGTAATCAAAGACGAATTCCCTGGAAGGGATTGAAACCCTGTTGGAGCCGCCTGAGCGCCCCCGTGTATTCATCGTAATCAAAGACGAATTCCCTGGAAGGGATTGAAACATTGACCGTGTGGAACTTTCGTGGGCCGCCGTGCCGGAGTAATCAAAGACGAATTCCCTGGAAGGGATTGAAACGCGATTACAGCCGCTCTGTTCCGGCGCCTTATGGGTGTAATCAAAGACGAATTCCCTGTGTCACCATCGGAATAAAATGTCTGGTAAACGCCGGAATAAAATGTCCTCCCAGATGAGCGAAGGGTTATTCCTCCAGCAAGACCCAAGAGAGCCGGAGGTGACCCATGCTCAAAAAGGAGGACTGCATGGAGATCAGAGCACAAGTTGAAAAGGGTGTCTACAAGAAGGACATCGCAGAAAGCCTGGGAGTGCATCCAAAAACCATAAGCCGTGCTCTTAGTCGAGGAGGAGTACCCTCGGGGAAAAGACCCGGTGCAAGGGTGAGCAAACTTGATCCCTTCAAACCCTTGATCGACCAGCTCCTGAGAGATGGAGTCTGGAATGCTATGGTGATCTTGCGTGAGATCGAACAGCGAGGCTACACGGGCGGGACCACCATCCTTCGGGAGTACATCAGCCCCAGAAGGCCCATGAGGCAAAGCCGGGCAACGGTACGGTTTGAAACAGATCCGGGAGTTCAGATGCAAAATGATTGGGGAGAGCTCACAACCGAAGTGGCTGAAATCCCACAGAAGGTCTACTTCAGTGTGAATACCCTCGGATTTTCCCGGCGTCTCTTCTTCTGGTGTGCCCCCAGGAATGATGCCGAGCACACCTACGAAGGGATCATCAGAGCCTTCGAGTACTTTGGAGGAGTAGTAATAGAGGTGCTCGTGGATAACCAGAAAGCAACGGTTATTGTCCACAGGATCGGGGAGAGTGTTCGCTTTAACGAACGATTTATAGATCTTGCCGGCCACTATGGCTTCACCCCCAGAGCCTGTCGCCCGAGAAGAGCAAGGACCAAGGGAAAAGATGAGCGGATGGTGGGCTATATCAAGCACAACTTCTTTGTGCGTTACCGCAAGTTCGAGAGCTTCGCCCAGATGAACGCTCTCGCTGAGAAGTGGCTCAGAGAGGAAACCGATCAGAGGTTGCACGGAACAGTCAAGGAAATCGTAGCCGAACGATTCTCCCGTGAGGCTCCTCATCTTCGTCCCCTTCCTGCCCTGCGGTATGACACCTCTTATCTCGAGCACCGGTGTGTCCACTGGGATGGCTTCATCGATGTTTTGGGCAATAGATACAGTGTGCCCTCTCAGCTGTGTGGACAAACGGTCCGAGTGAGGATCGGGTTGGATGGAACCTTGAGAGTCTACGCCGAAGAGACCCTGGTGGCCGAACACACCCTTCGCAGTGCAGCCGAGGGATGGGGAAGCGTTGCAGCCCATCATGCCCAATTGTGGCAGGAGGCATTGCAGGTTGAGCGAAGGGATCTGTCGATCTACGAGGAGGCGAGCCGATGGAGCTAGCAGGCCTCCTTGAGAAGATGAAGATGGAGCACCTTCTCTCGCAGATCGATTCAGTCTGTGAGCAGGCATCAAAGAGGGATCTCTCCTATAAAGACTTCCTTGCGGAAGCCCTTCAGGCCGAATGGCGGGGCAGACACGGAAAGGCCGTTGAGGCCAGACTCAAGATGGCCCGATTCCCCTGGGTGAAAACTCTTGAGCAATTTGACTTCTCGTTTCAGCCAAGCATCGATCGCAAGGTGATCCGTGAACTCTCGGGACTCTCCTTCGTCGATAGGGCAGAGAATGTGATCCTCCTTGGCCCTCCGGGGGTGGGAAAGACACATCTTTCCATTTCGCTGGGAGTAAAAGCCGTAGAGGCCGGATACCGAGTCCTCTTCCTTACTCTCGAGTCGATGCTTACTCGGCTCACTCGAGCCCGGATGGAGAACCGGGTGGAGAGGCAACTCCAACAGTTTGTCTACCCAAGAGTGCTCATCATCGATGAGATGGGATACCTCCCGATGAGCCGAGATGAAGCAGGGCTTTTCTTCAGGCTTCTTACCAGAAGATACGAGAAGGCCTCTTTGATCATCACCTCCAACAAGAGCTTTGTTGACTGGGGGGAGATCTTCAATGATCAGGTGCTGGCCACAGCCATACTCGATAGGCTCCTTCACCACTGCACCACCCTCAACATCAAAGGGGATAGTTTCAGGCTCAAAGAAAAGAGAAAGGCAGGGCTTGTCGGAGCCGGTCCAGCAATTCCCGGAGCGGATGGTCTCTGGGCGAAAAGCGGGCGTGAAAGGAGAGTCTTCGAGTGTTCAGCGGGCCGTTTGGGGTGATCGAGGGTCCGAACGTCCCGTTGAGGGATGCCACCCGGAGCGTGAGGGGCTCAGATGCCCGGTTTGAAGGCGCACCTCCGCGTCGGTTTTTCGGGTGAAAGGCTCAGGTTCTGCATGGGGTAATTCCTTTCTCCGCCCTACGAGGTGTTATAGGCGATGATCGGGGTCAGCCTTTTGTATCCGTAAAGAAGGGCCTCGTAGAGCATCCGGATGGACTCCAGGCGGAAGTCCCAGAACATGGCCCGGATCCTCTCCCAGAGGTCCCGTTTGGTTTGGAGCTTTCGCCATACGGCCTGAAACAGCGGGCAACACAGTTGGAGGCTCTGGTCCACGCAGAAGGCCAACATCATGAGGGTGACGAAGACGGCGCTAAGGTGTTTTCGGCCCAGGCCGTAGTTGTGTTCGAGGTGGTAGCCCTGGTTTTTCAAGGTGTTGAAGGTTTCGTTTTCGATGCGCCGGCGTGCCCGGCCGATCCGCATCAAGGTAACGGCGTTTTCCCGGCGGATGAGGATGTCCGTGACCCAGGAAAACCGGACAAGCCCCTTGGGGGTCACCTGCCAGTATTCGAGGAGGTTCACTCGTAGGTCGGGATGGGACTTGTTGAGGGGAAGGTCGTTCACGAAGCGGAAGTAATGGAGGGTTTCGGGGTTGTCTTCCGCTGCGTGCCAGAACTCCACAGCCCGGCCCTCCGCGATGGCCTCGTCGGCCTTTTTGAAAAGGAAGGCGTGATCGCCGGGTTTAACCCCAAGCACGAAGCGGCAGTCGAAGCGCTTGAGGGTTTCAATGTGGGGAGCGTTGGGACTGAGGGCATCTTCGGTCACGATGAGCTTGATATGGGGGTGGTCGGTTCTCAGGTTTCGGATCTTGGAGGAATGAGCGTCTTTTCTGGGCTTCATAGCAAAATAGCCTACCAGAGACGCGGGCGGCTGTTCAGCATGAAACAGCAAAATAGTCGAAAAAATTCACCTCCGAAACCGCCTTCGGAGCCCGAAATGACCCCCCGGGCTCGCGAAAACCAAATCCTTCAATGCCCGGTTTTCAAGGCTTTACAGGGGTTCCGGGAATTGCTGATGGGAATCGAAGCTCGAGCTTCTGCACAGTTGTGTTCCCAAGCTGGAGCTTGGGAACAAGGTAGATGGTGGAGATTGGGAACAAGGTGGCAACCCCTCAGCCCTGGGCCCGCCCGTAGTATGACGTTCCTGGATTTCCGGCGGCCCCGTTTATGTCTCCCGGGTTCCCTCATTCGCCGGCGATGCCTCCGCCCTCAGGGGGCGGGATCTTTTGCAGCAATCCCCTCGGTTGCGACGGGCGCGATCCGGAACGCCTTGAAACGCGTGTCGTATCTTTAGCGGATGCGCTGCGTTCGGCTTCGCCTCACGGCGTGCGTCCTCCGCAACGATTCCCGACTTCGCGATGGACGACCGGTCCTGCAGGGGTACGCAGAGCCCGCGGCGGCGGGACGGCACTGCGGCGATCCGGAGCCGGGTCGGCCTTTTTTCGGCCTTGACATTTCCGGGGGTAGACCGCATGTGAGGAGAACTGCGGCATTGGAGGCTGCGCGGAGTGCATCCTGTTACGAGACTTCGGAGGTGGAACATGGAGCGGACGCTGTCGATCATCAAGCCGGACGGAGTGCGGCAAGGCGTGATCGGGGAGGTCATCAGGCGGTTCGAGTCGGCGGGAATCAGGATCGCCGCCATGAAGATGTTGCAGCTCACCCAGGCCGAGGCGGAAGGCTTCTACGCAGTGCATCGCGAGCGGCCGTTTTTTGAAAGCCTCACCCGGTTCATGTCTTCCGGGCCCATCGTGGTTATGGTGCTTGAAGGCGACGGCGTGATCGCCAGGAACAGGGAGATCATGGGCGCCACGAACCCGAAGGATGCCGCTCCCGGAACGATTCGTAAGGATTTTGCGTCCAGCGTGGAGCAGAACGTCGTTCATGGATCCGATGCTCCGGAGACCGCGAGGACGGAAATCGCTTACTTTTTCAGTGAAATGGAGATCTGCGCGTGAACTTCCCGGCCGGCTGCCGCTTTGGCCCGGGGGTTTCATGGAGGCTGCGGCTTCCCGGGGAAACAGCCCTGGAGAGTTTACAAAGGATTGGACGACGGCGATGAACGGCGCGTTTCAGAGACTGATGGTTGTAGGCTTTGCGGTCTTATGCCTTGGATCGGGCCCGGTTGCTTGCGCTTCGGAAAATCGGACGGCCCAAGCGCAGGCTCCTTCCGAACCCTCCGCTCCCGCCGAGCCGGCTGTGTGGGTCCCCTTCATTCCCACCCCGACCGAAATGGACCTGTGCGGTGAAGCGGTTCCACTGGGAGATGAAGAGGTCTGGGAACGGTTTGATCGTGAATTTACTATCGTGGTTTATTCTCACGCGCAGGTCTACCTTTGGCTCAAGCGGGCGGAGCGCTTCTTCCCCTGGTTCGAAGATGAACTGGAGCGCCGCGGGCTGCCTCGGGACCTCAAATACGTGGCCGTCGCCGAAAGCGATCTCCAGCATACCGCGGCGTCCCCCATGGGGGCCGTGGGGATTTGGCAGTTCATCCCCGCTACGGGGAACCGCTACGGGCTCAACGCCAAAGGTGTTATCGACGAACGCTACGACTTCGAAAAGGCCACCGGCAGCGCCCTCAACTACCTGAAGGACCTCCACGACATGTTCGGAAACTGGGCGCTTGCCATCGCGGCTTACAACTGCGGGGAAGGCCGCGTAAGGCAGGAACTGGCCCAACAGAAAGTCCGCGACTATTACAGTCTGAAGCTGCCTCTGGAGACGGAACGATACGTTTTCCGAATACTGGCCATCAAGGCGGTTTTGAGCGATCCCGCCCGCTATGGGTATGCTCTGCCGGCGGGAGCCGGGTACAAGATGCCCGATGTGGAAACGGTGTCCGTCCGGTTTCCGGCTACCGTTCCCATCCAGGCCGTGGCCGATCTCGCGGGAATCACCTATCGTGAGTTCAAACGCCTCAACCCCTCGTTTCGTTCCAGCGATATCCCTTCGGGCACCTACCTGCTGAGGTTCCCGAAGGGCCGCGGGGACCGGGTTGCGGAGGGAGCGGAGGCGCTGGCCGAACGGTTCAAGCCTCGGGCCGTTGTCCACACCGTCCGCAGCGGTGACACGCTGAGCGGGATCGCCCGCCGCTATGGGGTTACCACTGACGAGATCAAGCGGTGGAACGGCCTGAGGAGCAACATCATCCGGACCGGCCAGCGGTTGCAGATACAGCGCTGATCCAGAGAAAAGTCCTTGACAATGTTTTCGGCGCCGCCATAGGATGATTGAACGTTAACGCATTAGAAATTCAACAAAATTGGGAACACATGGATTGCCTGAAAGAAGTTGCTGAACGGCTTTCCCGCAGTCGAAACGCCGTCGCGTTGACGGGAGCGGGGATTTCGGTGGAAAGTGGAATCCCCGATTTCCGAAGCCCCGGTGGGCTGTGGTCCCGCTACGATCCCCTGGAATACGGCCACATCGCATCGTTCAGGCGCAATCCTGGAAAAGTCTGGCGGATGATTCTGGAGATGTACCGGCTGGTGGACGCCGCCCGCCCCAATCCCGCCCACCACGCACTGGCGCAGCTGGAGAAACGGGGGATCCTCAAGGCGGTGGTCACTCAGAACGTGGACAGCTTGCACCAGATGGCGGGAAGCGAAAGAGTGATCGAGTTTCACGGCCACGGGCGGACTCTTCGGTGCGAAACGTGCGGAGCGCGCTATCCGCGGGAAAGGGCATCCTTCGATGTCATGCCCCCGGAATGCGGCTGCGGCGGAGTACTCCGGCCCGACTTCGTTTTCTTCGGCGAGGGGATCCCTCCCAAGGCGCATCACGAGGCGGTGGCGGTGACGGAGCGCGCTGACGTCTTCTTGGTGATCGGGACATCCGCCGCCGTGGCACCGGCATCATATCTTCCCATGCTGGCCAAAAGTTCCGGGGCCTACCTGGTGGAAATCAATCCCGAACCGACGGATCTTACCTGTCGCTTGACCGATTGCCATATCGCCGAGAGGGCCGGAGTAGCGCTCCCGGCCGTCCTCGAAGCGATGGGAATATACGCGGAATCCCGAACCTTATAGGACGAGAACACATGTTGTGGTTGCACCTTTTCAAATCGACTCTTCAAACGGCGACCGCCGTGGCCGCTCCCTACGAACGGATTGGAAACGGCGTCGGTGACATGATCTGGCACGCCGGTCCCGTGGTGAAGTTCGTGATGTTGCTCCTGTTCGCCATGTCCCTTGCGTGCTGGTGCGTGATCTTCATGAAGCTGCGCTACCTTCAAAAGGTCCGCAGGGAAACCGACCGATTTCTCGACCTTTACGAACAGCGAAAGAACTTCTCGGCTGTTTACCGTGAAACCCAGACCATGGAGTACAGCCCTATGGCGCAGATTTTCCGCCGTGGATACATGGAATGGATGCGGTCCGCCAAGATGCTGGGGAGCCAGAACGTGGCGGAGGGGCCGCTCGCCGGCGGTGTTCTCTTCGAGTCCGTGGAACGGGCCGTGGACGGCGTGCTGCTCGAGGAACGTCAGCGGATGGAACGATTTGTACCTTTCCTTGCGACCACGGGAAGTTCCGCGCCCTTCATCGGGCTGTTCGGAACGGTGTGGGGCATCATGACCAGTTTCCAGGATATCGGGCTGAAGGGAGCTGCAAACCTGGCCGTGGTGGCGCCCGGCATCTCGGAAGCCCTTGTCGCCACGGCCATGGGGCTCGTCGCGGCCATCCCGGCGGTTATCGCGTACAATCACTTCGTGAACCGGTTTCGAGTCCTGGAAAACGAAATGCAGCACTTCGCTTCCGATTTCCTCAACCTCATGAAACGCGAATGGTACCGCCGTGCCGCACCCGCCCGTGCGGAAGGGGAAACGGCGCGCGCGGTGCATGAAAATTGACCCGCCGTCGGGCTTCGATGTTTTTGAAAGTGCACGGTCATGCAGAAACCGAACGATAACCGGGCGATGCTTTCCGAGATCAACGTCACGCCTTTCGTGGACGTGATGCTGGTGCTGCTCATCATCTTCATGGTCACCGCACCCATGATGATGCAGGGGCTGGATGTGAATCTGCCGCAGGTTGAGGCTCCCGCCATCCCTGCAGAGGAAGAAAGGCTGGTGGTGTCCATCGACGGCGAACGCAAGGTGTTCATCAACGAATACGCGGTGGATCTGGAGTCTCTAGGCCCCAAACTGGCCGCCATCTACCAGAACCGGGGCGACCGGCAGGGGGTCTTTCTTCGTGCGGACGCCTCCGTTCCTTATGGTTTCGTCATGGAAGTGATGGGGAGAATCCGCGAGGCGGGCATCGACCAGATCGGCATGGTGACGGCTCCTGTGACGGAAAGAGGCCCGGCTGAAGCGAAAGCTGAAAGGTCCGGCGGATGATATTTGCGGGGGTGATGGGAAAAAATTATCCGAAGGACGACCTGCTGCTGGGGCTCGCCGGATCCATCGCCGCACATGCCATCCTGCTCTTTGCCGCCCTTCTTCTGCCTTCCCTGGTCCAGAGCCGGCCGGTGAGGCTCTCCTACACAACGGTGAAGTTGGTGGATCCCGGGGATCTGGCGCCTGGGCGGGAGGGGGCTCAGAAGGCGGGTCCGGCAGTCCGGTCCAGGGAAACCGCCAAGAAGACGGCGAGGCGCATCGCACCGCCTCCGATCGTTCCGGTCAGGCGGCTCCGCATGCAAGAGCCGCTTCCCGAGACAGGTCTTCGAAAGATCGAACCGCAGGAGGTCCCCGACGTCCCGAAGGCGGAAGGTCCACCGGTGGAAAAAACGGTGGAGCAGCTGATGCCTCAGGTATCTCGCGAACCTGCTAGCAAAACGGCGGCGGCCGCCGGGCCTTCCAGGGACGAAGACAAGTCGGCGTTGGAACGAAGCGGCGGGTTGGGAGAGCGTGCCGCCGACGGGGGCCTTTCTGGGCCGCCGGGTGCGGATGCGTCAGAGAGCGATGCCATCGGGCTGGCGAGACGCCTCTACTACGCCGAAGTCTGGAACGCCATCCGCCGACAGTGGGCTTTGCCCAAGACTCTGGTGAATGCCAAGGATCTGGAGGCGGTCCTTGTCATCGTGGTGCGTCGTGACGGCCGGATCTTGGACATCCAGTTCGAAAAGCGTTCAGGAAACAGCTTGTTCGACGATTCCGTGGTGCGCGCTGTTCAGAAGGCGAATCCGTTGCCGCGGTTTCCCGACATCTACAGTCCACCCCGCGAAGAGATCGGGGTCCGCTTTCGGCCCCAAGATATCCTGTGATCTGAAGGGCGCTGAAAAGAGTGTGGTGACGTGAAGGAACGACGGTGGTTCGTGACGGTGATGGCGGTGTTGCTGAACGGCCTGTTGGCGCTCGGGGGGAGCGGCGAGGCCGCAGAGCGCGTCTATATCGATATCACGCAGCCTTCCTTTGAACGTCTGCCCATCGCCGTTCCGTCCTTCAAGTGGGACAACCAGGAAGCCTCGTCGGTCAGTACTGAATCGGCGGAGGCCCTGTCCCGGGCCCTGGACTTTTCAGGGCTGTTCCGCCCACTGGATCCGCGCGGTTTTCTCGATGATCCGCAGCAGATGGGAATCGCCCTGGAAGAGATCCAGTTTCCCATGTGGCGCCGCCTGGGAGCGGAATTCCTGGTACGGGGCCGGTGCCGGGTGACGGGGGATGGAATTGAGATGGAGATGCGGCTTTTCGACGTCGTGGCTTCCAGGCAAGTGGTGGGGAAGATCTACGAAGGGCGCCGGGAAGACTGGCGGGAGATGGTTTACCGATTTGCGGACGAAATCCTCCTGGCTTTGACCGGGGAAAGAGGGGTTTTCGGAACGAAGATCGCCTACGTGCAGATCGAGGGTCAAAGCAAAGAAATCTACCTTGTGGACTTCGATGGATCCAGTCCCATCGCCGTGACCCGTGACAACAGCGTGAACCTCTCGCCGGCGTGGAGCCCGGACGGGTCGCAACTCGCCTACGTGAGTTACGTGGAAGGCCCCCCCAAGGTGTTCGCTGTGAACCTGGGGACCGGAACCCGGCGTCTGCTTTTCGGTTTTCCAGGCCTCAATATCACGCCGGCCTGGCGCCCGGGCACCCGGGAACTGGCGGCTACGCTTTCAAAGGACGGCAATCCTGACATCTTCTTGGTTTCGGATTCCGGCGAGGTGCTACGGCCTCTTGTGAAGACATGGGCCATCGAGGTTTCGCCCTCGTGGTCTCCGCAGGGCGACAGGTTCGCCTACGTGTCCAATGAAACAGGGAACCCTCAGATTTACGTGGCTGAAGCCGACGGTGGGCGAGGCCGGCGCATCACCTTCGAGGGAACCTATAACACGTCTCCCAGCTGGTCGCCCAAGGGCGACTGGATCGCCTACAGCAGCCTCCGGGACGGACGGCACGACATTTTCGTGATTCGTCCCGACGGTTCGGAGTCCCGACGGCTGACCCACGGAGAAGGCGACAACGAGGCGCCGAGCTGGTCGCCTGACGGGCGGATGCTTGCCTTCAGTTCCACGCGCGACGGAGGCGCACCGGCCGTCTGGGTGATGCTCGCCAACGGAGAGAGCGTGAGGCGGCTTACACGAGGCGGGGGTGGACAGGAACTTCCCAGATGGTCGCCTCGGTTTGACTGATGGCGTGACACATGTTCGAAACTCGGGGGTTCGTGAGGAGGATGTTCGTGATGAAAAGACGGATCATGGTGACGGGGTTGATGTTGAGCGCGATGGCTTTGGCGGCCCTGAGCGGGTGTGCGAAGAAGACGGTACCGGTTCAGTCGGGGATGCCTGCGGTGTCCGAAACGGGGCCGAAAGCGGCGTCGGGCTTGAGTCACGGCATCGACGAAAGCAAGTGGAGGGAACTGGGGCTGCTTACTGAGGAAGAGCGGGTGGAGTTCCTCGACAAGGCGGAGTCCTTCGAAAACGACGACGTTTATTTCGAATTCGATTCTTACGTACTGTTGGAAGAAGCCCGCCAGGTGCTTGATCGCAAGGTGGAATTCCTCCGGCGATATCCGAAGGTCACGGTGACCATCGAGGGGCACTGCGATGAACGTGGAACCAGCGAGTACAACCTGGCCCTGGGCGAAAGGCGCGCCAACAGTGTGTGGCAGTATTTCGTGAATTCAGGTGTCGACCCCTCGCGCCTCAGTATGATCAGCTACGGTGAAGAGCGGCCCATCGCCCTGAGTCACGACGAAGCGTCTTGGGCCAGGAACCGCCGCGCTCATTGCGTGCTGCATTACTAGGATTCGTCCAGGCCGCGCCCCGCGGGGCGCGGCCTGGATCCAGCAAAACGTTTGGGACGATGGCGGTAGAGGTCAAAGCGCCACGAGGGAGACACCGTTGCCGGTTATGTAAGAGTTGCTGGAGGTTACGGGAGCATGAAAATACCGGATAAAACGGCCTTGTGGTTCGGCCTGGCCACTCTTCTTTCTTTGAGCTTCGGGTGCGCCGCTTCGCATCAGTCCGTGGCGCTGGAACAGAACGTGTACCGCCTCGAGAGCCAGGTGCAGGAACTGGAACGCCGGGTCGAATCGCTGGAAGGCGCGATCCAGGGCGGTGGTCAGGGCCGCCAGAGCCTGGCCGACCTCTATGCCCGGCTGGAAGCGCTGCAGGTGGAGATGGGGGCTCTGAGGGGTCAGGTGGAAACACAGGCGCGACAGATCGAACGGGCCGCGGGCGGGGGCACGCAAGCGTCTCCGGCCCATGTCTCTTCGGCTCCGCAGGGCACGGCGCCCGTGGAACCCGAACCGGTCATCCGGATGCCGGAAGGCGGTGAGCCGGCACAGTCCACGCCGGAAGGCCCATCGCCTCCCGCCACCGCCGTCGTAAAGCCTCCCGAAGATCCCGAGAAGGCACATTATAACCGCGCCCTGGACCTGTTCCAGAAAAGCGACTATGAAGGCGCGCGGAAGGAATTCCTCGATTTCGCCTCCAAGTATCCCGATTCGGAGCTGGCCGACAATGCCTACTTCTGGGTGGGAGAATGCTACTACTTGCAGGAGCGGTACCGTGAGGCCGTGGAGTCCTACCAGGTGGTGCTGGACCGCTACCCCAAGGGCAACAAGGTCCCTTACGCGCTCCTGAAACAGGGCGCCGCATTCCATAAGCTGGGCGATCCGACCGCTGCAAGGATCCTTTACGAACGGGTGATTGAAGATCACCCGGATACGCCCCAGGCCGAAATCGCCAGGAAATGGCTGGCGAATCTGCCCTGAAACGGACGGGAAAAAGGTTCTTGGCCTGGACCCCTGCCGCCTTCAGGACCGGGAAATTTCAAACGGTCCCTTTCCTTATTGTGTTGTTCTTCGTAGGGCTTGCGGTATGGGATGCGGCGGTGGCTGCATCCCATGCCGAAAAGACTTCCGAAGAACGCCCCGTCGTTCGCTTCGTTCAGTTCAACGGAGTGGATTCGCTTTCTCCAAGTGAAATCAAGAAGATCATGAAGACCCGGGAAAAGCGTTTCCGCTGGTTCGGCGGATCCCCGCTCGACCCTGAAGTGCTCGAGGAAGACCTGAGGCGCATAGAGCGGTATTACCAGAGCCAGGGATTTTACGACGCCCGCGTGGTGTCTCACAAGTTGACGCCCCTGGTGGGCGGTGAAGTGATCCTGGAAATCGCCATCGAAGAAGGCGACCCCTTGGTGGTCTCGTCCGTCCGACTTACCATCAACGGGCAAACCACCGGACCCTGGCACGACGACGTGATAGCGCTGATGCCGCTCAAACCCGGCGACCGTTTCACCACCTCCGGCTATCGCGACATCGAAAAAGTGCTGCTCCGTTTTTTCGCCGAGTGGGGATACCCCAAGACTGAGGTGTCTCTCAAGGCGCGGCTCGACAAGGGCGCCCACCGGGCGGAAGTGGAGGCCGCGGTGAACACCGGGGCGGTGTGCCGGTTCGGGCCGGTGACCATTGAAGGCAATCACCGGGTGGACGATGCCATCATCCTTCGCGAACTGACGCTCCGGGAGGGGGACCGATTCAAGGCGTCGAAGATCCAGGAAAGCCAGAAGAGACTTTTCGATCTGCGGCTGTTCCAGTTCGTAGATCTACAGGTCAAGGGGCTGGAAGGAGAGCAAACGGATCTACCCATCCATATCCTGGTCAAGGAAGCCAAGAAGCAGACCGTTCGGTTCGGTGTGGGCTATGGTAGCGAAGACCGGCTGCGGGCCCAGCTGGGTCACGAGATCCGGAACTTTCTTGGAGACGCCCGGAGCCTGCAGCTGAACGCCAAGGCCAGCTCCCTGGTGCAACTCGTCGAAGGGCGGTTCATTCAGCCTTACCCCTTGAGTCTGCGAAACACCTCGTTCGTGGCCACGGGAGGCGTGACTCGGGAGGACCAGGAGGCCTTTGAAAACGAGAAGATCTATGTTTCGAGCCAGCTGGATCACGGGCTTTTCGACAGGGTACAGGTCCACGTGGGGCACCGTCTGGAAATGAACCGGCTGCTGGATGTGAGTGCGGTCGCAGCGGACGACGATGTGGATCAGGAACGGGAAGAATACTACATATCCTCGATCTTCGGCGGTTTGTCCTACCGGGTTCTGGACGATCCACTGAACCCCACGCGGGGTGTTCAATTCATCAACACGGCGGAGTGGGGATCCAGGGGCTTGGGTTCCGAAGTGGATTTCGTCAAGTTAACCTTGGAGGGCCGGGGCTATGTGCCCTTGGAGCGCTTCGGCGTGATGGCTCTCCGATTGAGGTGGGGGGGGATCCGGGAACTGGAAGACACTTCCCGGGTTCCCGTTTTCAAGCGTTTCTTTTCAGGTGGCAGCAACAGTGTCCGGGGTTATCCCTACCAGCAGCTGGGACCCCTGGACCGAGACGGCGACCCCTACGGCGGGCTCACCCTGGTGGAAGGAAACGCCGACTGGCGTTTCCCTATCCGGAACTCGTGGGAAGGGGTTCTCTTCTTCGATTTCGGAAACGTGTACAAACAAAGTTACGAAATCGTCATGGATGAACTCAAGTACACCGTGGGTGGAGGGTTGAGGTACCAGACGCCCATCGGTCCCGTCAGGCTGGATGTGGGTTATCAGCTGAACCCCCCCGATGATCCCCCGTTCAACCGCTACCAGATCCACGTGAGCATCGGGCAGGCTTTCTGATTATTCTTCCGGAACAAGGACGGCCGTCCCGCGGATTTTATCCTGCTTGAGTTCGAGCAGCACCTCGTTGGCCTCGCGCAGAGGGAAGCAACGCACCGTCGGGCGGATGGGAATCTGGGCGGCGACGCGCAGTAGTTCCCGGCCGTCTTCACGGGTATTGGCCGTTACGCTGTGGACGTTCTTTTCGTAGAAAAGGTGTTTTTCGTAGTTGAGGATGGGGATGTCGGTCATGTGAATGCCGGCGAGAGCGAGTGTGCCTCCCTTCCGAAGGTGTTCGAGTGCTTCGGGGACCAGCGGGCCCGCCGGGGCGAACAGGATAGCGCTGTCCACGGGAACCGGAAGTTCGTCGGCCTTTGCTCCCGCCCACCGGGCCCCCAGGTCCCGGGCCAGCTGCTGATGCGATTCCGTTCGCGAAACGGCATATACGTCGTAGCCCCAATGGCGGGCGATCTGGATGACGATGTGGGCGGAGGAACCGAAACCGTAGAGGGCTAGGCGGCGGGTTCCCGCGGGTTCGGGACCGCACCCGGCGCGCTTGAGGCTGCGGTAGCCGATGATACCTGCGCAGAGGAGCGGGGTGGCTTCCGCGTCGTCGAAGGTTTCGGGTATGGGGTAGGCGAAGTCTTCCTGGACGACGGCATATTGTGCGAAACCTCCGGGGGCGTGGTAACCGGTGAAGAGGGCGTTTTCGCACAGGTTTTCCTGGCCCGCGGTGCAGAAGGTGCAAGAGCCGCAGGTGTGGCGTAGCCAGGCGACGCCGACCCGGTGTCCGTTCTGAAAGCGACGGGCGCCGGGCCCAAGGCGGTCGACGTGGCCCACGATCTGGTGCCCCGGGATGACAGTATGTTCCAGCTGGGGGAGATCCCCTTCGATCACGTGCAGATCCGTCCGGCAGACGCCGCAGGCCCGAACCTTCACTCGAATTTCCCCCGGCCCCGGTTCCGGATCCGGAAGGTCCATCATCTGGAGCGGGCGTGTTTCGATCGACGCACATCGATGCAGCACCATCGCCTTCATGGCTATCCCTCCGTGTGACAAGTTGGCAACGGAACATTGATTTACTCCATGACGCAAGCGATAATGCGTATATTCTCCCAAATGGGCATGAAACGCAATTTCGTTGAGAACCGGCGAGACCGGGAAGAGGCTGGATGTGACAGAGTCTTATGGAAAGGCGGGCGCAAGAACCGGCTGCGGTTCACGGCGGCCGCTTCCAAGAAGCCGCTTTTCGTGGTTTCTCCTGGCCGTGGCATCCACCGTGGTCCTGGTGCCGCTTCTGCTGCTCCTTCTGGTGCACTTGCCTTGGATTCAGTCCCGGATCATCGAAAAGGTGGTGGCGGTGGTCGAAAGGGACACGGGGTTCCGGGTTTCCCTGGAACGGTTCCGATGGAACCCGCTTTCGAGGCTCAGCCTGAGGGGCCTGGCCGTTCGGGATCCAAGCGGGCTCGAGGTCATTCGCTGCGGAACGGCCGAAGTTCGTTACGCGTTCTCGGCGGGTGCTCCGTACGTCGACCTGCGCTATATCATCCTGGAACGGCCTTTTCTCAGGTTCGAAAAGGACGCGTCGGGGCGGTGGCGTGTCCCCGGTACGGGTGAATCCGGTCGAGAGGTGGCACAAGGCGACCGTAAACTGTGGCAGGAATGGCCGCTCCCGCCGATCCGGGTGGTGGAAGGCCGGCTGGTGGGCCTTCATGAAGGGAAGACGGTTTTTTCCGTGGATCGGGTGGACGGGCTGATGACTTTCACTGTGGATGAAGAATCCGGAAGCCCGGTCCTGGATATCCGCTTCGATCAGTGGGGAGGCGAATTCATTGAACCGAAGCTGGGCCGAGCGCAGGTGGAAGGAAACGTGCGTTTGGCACCGGGTTGGGTGTCCTGGCACGCCGTGGAAGCCGCCGTGGGACCGGACAACCGAGTGAGGTTGGACGGCCGCTGGCATTTCGAAGACGGGGGGCCTGCGGAAGTTCAGGTGGAAATTCGGTCTCTTTCCCCCACCGTTTTTACCAGGGAAGCCTCGCCGCGCACCATGCCTTCCGCTTTTCAAGGGAACTTGTCGGTGAAAAGGGATACCGGGGGGAGGTGGGTCGCTGCATGCGATCTTCGAAGTGATCGGGGGGCGATTTCCGGAGAGGGTTTCATCGAAACGTCCAGGGAAGGCGTGCACGTGGCCTGGGAAAGTCGGTTTGCCGGTGTTCAGGCGACGCTTCCCGGCCGGAACATCCCGGTGGCGCTGGACGGGACCATGGAGATCTCCGGACGTGGCCCCGTGCTGGAGGAAACAACCCTTTTGTGGAAACTTGCCGTCACGAAGGGAAGCGCGGGTGCGGAAACCATCGAGGCGGGATTTCTCGAAGGCGCGATCGGCGCCGGGGCTCTGGAGGTTCACAGATTGGATCTCGACAGCACGATGGGCGGGTTCCATGCCGCCGGCGCCATCCGTTTCGAGTTCGCGCCGGGACAAGGGCGGAACGGGCGTCTGCCGATCTTTCACGAGCTCGAGTACGAAGCCACTCAAGTGGACCTCGGCAAAGCCTCGGCGCTCGCCGGTGTGGGAGAACTTTCCGGAAAGCTGGCTTCCCGGGGGCGGATCAGCGGAACTTGGCCCGCCTTGCAGTGGGAAGGGCGCATGAATCTTTCCGATGCCCGATATTCGGACATCCAAGCCGATCGTGTCGACCTTTCCGGAAACGGGGTCCTCGGGGTAAAGGAAGGCGAAAAGACCTTGAATATCCGGGCGACCGGAATGAATCTTCGAGGAACGCGGCTTCGATCGGTTTCGGTGGAACTGGAGCAGGAGGCGGCCGTGTGCCGATTCAGCGCGGCCGGTGAGGTTTTCGAAGAGGAGGGTTCGTTTTCTGTTTCGGGCCGGGTCGAAAACATCTGGGACGTTCCCCGGATTTTGACGTTGCAGGGCGGAAGGCTTCAATGGGGCGACAAGACCCTGCAGTTCAGCGGGTCGGCTCGGGCGGGCGGAGACCGGCTGGACGGACTCCGCCTGGAGTTGGTGCGGGCGGCCGAGCGACTGACGCTGACGGGAAGTCTGGCACGGGAAAAGCCGACCGACCTGGACGTGGAGCTCGTGGGTTTCCAGCCTAAGGAGTGGCCGGAACTCGCGGACCTTTTCGGCGGATCGAATTCCCTCGATGGGACCGTTTCCGGCCGTGCTCACGTTTCCGGTGCCCTTTCCAATCCCCACGTACGTTTCGAAGTGGAATGGATGGATCTCCGCTACGCCAAGGCCTCGTTCGACCGCGCCGCATTTTCCGGGACGGCTTCCGGGGGGTTGCTGGAATTCAGGGGCCGATTGGCGGTCGATTCCGAAGAGGAACCCATAGAGGTTACCGGAAACGTTCCCGTCGTCTTCTCCTTGTACCCGTTCCGTGCCCAGTGGGTTGCTTCGCGAGAAGGAGCGATCCGCGCCGCAGGCACGAATGTCCGCATTGAACCTTTTGCCGGCTTGGTTCCCCATACCAGGACGGTTACGGGCTCCGCCACCTTTCAGGCCGAACTCCGGATCTCCCCTCACGGATCGGCCCTGGAAGCGGAAGGGTTGGTGGAAGCCGGTTCGGTTCTTCTCACGTTTTGGTCTCATCCCCTGGAGAATGTGCGCTTCCACTGGAAGGCGGATTCGGAAACCATCGTGATCCGAGATGCGGTGCTGAATACCCTGGATGGGCGGGTGACCCTTTCGGCCATGGTTCGGCACCGAAATGGCAAACTAGAGGAAGCAACCCTGGTGGCACAGGGTACGGACCTGGTGTTCCCGGAACTTTTCGGGATTTCCGGTGAAGGATCGGGGCGCGCCCGGCTGGTGCAGCGCGGCCCCGTGGCGGCTCCCGTGATCGAAGCCGAGGTCACCTTCACGAAGGCGGCCATGTACCTTGGCGAACTGGAACTGGATCTGGCGAGGAACATCCAGGTGATCGGCGGCGACGACGACGATATGTCGGGGATCACGGAAGTTACCAGTGAAAAGGAAGCGACATCGAGTCTTTACCGGCGTACCGCCCTGGACGTGGCCCTGGTCCTTCCTCGCGACGGAGCCTGGGTCCGCGGCAAGGGCCTGGAAGCTGAAATCCAGGGGGAGGTGCAGCTCAAGAAAGAGGCCGCCGGACCGCTTCGGCTTTTCGGCACAGTGCAGGCCGTCCGCGGTACTTACAGCTTCCAGAGCGTTCGGCTGAAGATCACCGAGGGAGAATTGCACTTCATGGGGCACGAGCGGCCGGACCCCGTCCTGCAGGTGCTTTGCCAGAAAGACGTGCGGGATGCCAGTGTCTTCGTGCGCCTTACAGGCCCGCTCAGTTCGCCGCAGCTGGATTTCTCCAGCGTCCCCTCCATGGACCGCGTGGACATCCTGTCGTACCTTCTTTTCGGCCGGCCCGCGGGAGAACTGAGCGCTCAGCAGAGCACGGCGCTTCAGGAAAGGGGGGCGCTGCTTTTCGGCTCCGAGACCACGAAACTCCTCAAGGCCATCCTCGGACACACGCCTTTCGCCCCCGACGTCGTCCAGTTCAAAGGCACCGAAGAGGGAAGCGGGATAGTGGAAATCGGAAAATACCTCACTCCGGAACTCTACGTGACCTACGAGAAGGGACTCACCGCTGACGAAAACGATCAGGTGAGGGCGGAGTTCGAAATGAATCGCCACATCAGCGTCCAGAGCCAGTTCGGCCGGGAAGATCAAAGCGGCGTGGATGTTTTCTTTCGCTACGATTTTGGAGATTGAACGACGGCGGGTGCGCGCTGCGATCCTCCGATCGCGGCTTGAAACGACATGAAGGAGCTGACCATGAAGATGCAGGAAATCAGGGAAATGGCCAAGAAACTCGGTGTCCGCTCGTTCGGTAAGTCCAAGGTTGAGCTGATCCGTGAAATCCAGCGGGCTGAAGGCAACTTCCCCTGCTTTGGTACGGCCCAAGGGTATTGCGACCAACTCGACTGCTGCTTTCGAAGCTTGTGCCTCAACAGCGGCAAAAGCACGAAAAAGGCGAAAGCGAAGACAACATCATGACGTCGTCGGCCGGTTCCCCGGCTGCCGAAACGACGGGTTGCTCCGGAGATCAGGTTCGTAACCCAATGCTGCCCGCGGTGCTTTCGTATCCCATGGAAGGAGTTCTCATGATGCAGGCGCAGCCCGGTTCGGACGAGAAGATCGTCCTGCTCAAGATCCAAAACCAGAAGAAACCCGAACAGGTCATCACGCTGTTTCGAGATCCGGGAACCGAAAGCTTTCACACCGAAGGTCTGAAAAGACTCTTTGGAGCGGAAGAGATCGTCATCGATACGAAAGACCTGGTCGAAGCCGTCATGGAATACGCCAAGGTGCTCTCGTTTCTTCTGGAAACTCTTTCGGAGGCGGAGGATCTGGGGCTGCCCTACGGCTACCGGGAGACCTTCGCATTCCAAGGTCGCACGTATTCCCTGGAACGCCAGGGGGAAGTGCGTCTGCTGCGGCGACTTCCCAGTGAAGAGGAAAAGCTGTTGTCGAGCCGATGATATCGGGCTGGGTGGGGCTCGCGGCGGGAAACGCGGAGCGGGCATCACACCGGGGTTTCGGCGGAAGGGACGACAAGCGGCATGAGTCGGTCCCAGAGGAGGTCCCGGCCTTCGCGGGTCACGGCGGAAAAGACGATGAGGTCGCAGGAGGTGAGAGCCAGAGCGGCGGCCGCTTGGGCGAGGTTTTTCGATCGCAGGGATTTCTTTACCTTGTCGGCTTTGGTGAGGACCGGAAGGGTGAGGACGCCGGTCGCCTGCAGCCAGTTCCACAGGGCGAGGTCGTCTGGGGTGGGGGGGTGGCGAAAATCGAGGATCTGCACCACGGCCCGGAGGGTGCGGCGTTCCTTGAGGTAGGTTTCCATCATGGGGCCCCACCGGGCGCGCACGGCCGCCGGGACCTTGGCGTAGCCGTAGCCGGGAAGGTCCACGAAGAAGAAGGCGTCGTTGATCCTGAAGAAGTTGATGGTCTGGGTCCGCCCGGGCGTGCGGCTGGTGCGCACCAGTTTCTTTGTCCCCAGGAGGCAGTTGATGAGCGAAGATTTCCCCACGTTGGACCGGCCCGCAAAGGCCACCTCCGGAAGCGACTCCCCGGGGTAGCCGGCCCGCTCCACCGCCGATCCGACAAACACGGCCGACTTAATGGTCACCTTCGGTTTGTCGCTCATCCGGAGACACGCCGCTGGTCGAGGGTGCTCAGGTAGGCCTCGATGCGATGGAGCCCTTCGGCGATATTTTCCAGCGAATTGGCGTAGCTGAACCGAACGTAGCCTTCGCCCCTGGATCCGAAATCAACGCCCGGTGTGATCCCCACTTTCGCCCTTTCAAGGATTTCAAAGGCGAAGCGCAGGGAGTCGTTCGTGAAACGGCGCGCGTCGGCGAAGACGTAAAAGGCCCCCGTCGGTTCGCTCCGGATCCCGAAGCCGATTTCCCGCAGGCGCCGTACCATAAAGCGGCGTCTTTCGTCATAGGTGCGCCGCATGCGCTCCACGTCCTTTTGCACCCGGGGGTCGGTGAGCGCGGCATAGGCCGCCCACTGGGATATGGAATTGGCGGAGATGAAAAAGTTCTGCATGAGCGCCTGCATGGGGCGGATGAGGTCTTTGGGGACGATGAGGTATCCGAGGCGCCAGCCGGTCATGGCGAAAAGCTTCGAAAACCCGTTGAAGACGATACAGCGGTCTGTGAATTCCAGGAGCGAATGAGCCCGGCCTTCGTAGACCAGGCCGTGATAGATTTCATCGCTCAGGATCCAGCGGCCCATATCGGCGATGGCGGCCATGCGGTCCGCATCCAGGAGGGTCCCCGTGGGGTTGGCCGGTGAATTGACGAGGATGACTTTGGCGGCGGGAGTCAGCGCCTTCCGGATGCCCTCCGGCCGGTACTGAAAGCCGTCCTCTTCCAGAACGGGGACAGTCCGCGGGACGCCTTCCATAAACCGGATAAAGCTCGGGTAGCAAGCGTAATGGGGGTCCGAAAGGATCACCTCGTCGCCGCAGGCGATGAGGGCGCTCAAGGCCACCAGAAAGGCCGGAGAAGTGCCTGAGGTGATCATCACCTGGTCCGGTTCCAGGCGGGTGACGCCGTAGGTGTTGGCGTAATGGGCGCAAACGGCTTCCCTGAGCTTCGCCATGCCCAGGCTGTGCGTGTAGTGGGTTTCACCGCGACGGATGGCTTCTATGGCCGCTTCCTTTACGGCTTCGGGGGTTTCGAAGTCCGGTTCCCCCACTTCCAGATGGACGATAGGTTCCCCCGCCTGCTCCATAGCCTGGGCTTTTTCCAACACATCCATGACCAGGAACGGCTTGATGTCCTGAACACGCCGGCAGACCATGTCAGTAACGGCTCCTCTCCAAATTTTCCAGGTAGCGTTCAGCGGCTTCGGCCAGAGCGCCGCCGGGTTCCAGCTGAATCACTTGCCTGAGGGCCGTGACCGCCTGCGCTGAATCGCCCATGAGGGCGCACAGCCGCCCGTAATGGAAATGCGCTTCCGCAAGGTTCGCATCGTAGGCTATGGCCCGGCCGATCGCTCGGCGGGCCGCCGCGCGGTCCCCCAGCGCTTCAAGGACCCGCCCCCGCTGCAGGTGAGCTCGAGCGAAACCCGGTTCGAAATGAAGCGCGTTGTCGTACTGAGCCAAGGCGGCGTTGAAATCGCCTCGCTTTTCATAAAGTTGACCCAGGTTGTAATGGGCGTAGTGGGGCGTGGTGTAAAACGGATTGGCCAGCGCCTTGCGGAAGGCCGCTTCGGCCTCGTCCAGTCGGCCGTTTCGAGCGTGCAGGGCCCCCAGGGTGTTCCATGCTTCGGAATAGTCCGACCGCAATTCCACGGCCCGAAGCAGGTGCGCCTGCGCCTCTTCGGGGAGTCTTCTGGCATCGTAGGCCAGTCCCAGAGCATAGTGGGTTTCCGGGTCCCGCGGGTTCTTTTCCTCGGCCATGACCAGGTACTTGAGGGCCTGGCCGATGTCGCCCGCCCCGAGAAATTTCTCCCCCAACTCTTTGAGTTCGACGGCGCTCATCCGGGTTCCCAATGGATCGGTCCCGGAAGGTGCTGCGGCGCAGGCGGAAAGGAGCGCGGCGCACAGGATAAATGCCGGCGCCCAAAGGCGTTTCCCTGTGGTCTTACGGGCCGTCATGACGTTCCTTCCGCTGCGGTTGGAACCGAATCGATTTCAGATCACCTTGTTCAGGCTGTATTCGATGATGCCCTCCGCGCCTCGCTTTAGGAGTTGGGGGACCAGCTCCCGTACCACATGCTTCGAGACCACCACTTCCACCGAAAGCCAGTCGGTCTGGTAGAGGTGTGCGGTGGTGGGTGAGGTGAGGCTCGGGAGCAGTTGGATCACGTCGTTGATCTTGGATTCCGGGACGTTCATCTTGAGACCCACCAGGTCTTCCGCTCGGAGCGCCGCCTGGAGCAGCAGGGCGATCTGTTCGATCTTTTCCTTCTTCCAGGGATCTTCCCACGACGCCCGGTGGGCGATGAGCTGCGTGTTGGACTGCATCAGTTCCTTAACGATCCGGAGGCCGTTGGCCCGCATGGTGGTGCCCGTTTCGGTGACTTCCACGATGGCGTCGCACAGCCCCGAAATCACCTTGGCTTCCGTCGCTCCCCAGGAAAATTCCACCTTGACGTCGACGCCCGCATCGGCGAAATAGCGCCGCGTGAAGTTCACCAGTTCGGTGGCGATCTTTTTCCCATGAAGATCCTTCACGTCCCGAATCGCCGAATCGTAGGGGACCGCCAGAACCCAGCGGGCCGGCCTCTGACTGACCTTCGAGTAGATCAGGTCCGCGACCACCACCACGTCGGAGTCGTTTTCCATGATCCAGTCTTTTCCAGTGAGTCCAGCATCGAAGGTACCGTTTTCCACGTAACGGGACATTTCCTGGGCGCGGCAGATGGAACACTTGATTTCGGGGTCGTTGATTTCCGGAAAGTAGTTCCGGCTGCTCAACGAAATGCGCCATCCCGACTTCCGGAAGAGATCGATGGTGGCGTCCTGCAGGCTGCCTTTGGGAATCCCCAGCACGAGCTGTTTCACTTCCTGTAAACCTCCTTGGGATCGAACACGCGTTCCTCAACGATGCGAAGGTCACCCCCTTCGAACCGCCGGTAAAAGCAGGTGGCGTAGCCTTCGTGGCAGGCGGCTCCACCCAGTTGCTTGACCTTGAAAAGGAGGGTGTCCAAATCGCAGTCCAGCCGGATTTCTTTCACCAACTGAACATGGCCGGACGTTTCCCCCTTCTGCCACAGTTGCTTGCGGGAGCGGCTCCAGTAGTGAGCCTTTCCGGTTTCCAGAGTCTTCTCCCAGGCCTCTTCGTTGACGAATGCGAGCATGAGGACTTCGCCCGATTCGGCGTCCTGAACGATGGCGGGAAGAAGGCCGTTACCTTTACTGAAATCGGGTTTTGCCGTCAACAGGATGCCTCCAGCTTTCAAGTTGGTCTTTCCGGCCGGGAACGGTGCCGGTTCGGTGGGTTCGCGAACGGAGCCGTGTCAGCTGAACCCCGCCGCACGGGCCGCCAGTTGACCACAGGCGGCGTGGATGTCGGATCCACGGCTTTCACGGATCGTCGCCGTATACCCCGCCTTCCTGAGAATCTCCTGGAACTGACGTATGCGCTCTTCGGAAGGCGACTCAAAGGGCAGGTTCGGGTGCGGATTGAACGCGATGAGGTTCACCTTGGACCGGATGCCTTGGAGCCGTCGGGCGAGCTCCCGTGCGTGGATCGCGGCGTCGTTCACGCCTTTGAGCAGGATGTATTCGAAGGTGATCCGCTTCCGGGTCGGTATAGGGTAATCGCGGCACGCTTCCAGAAGCGGTTCCAGGGAATACTTTCGGTTGATGGGCATCAGTTCACTCCGGACGGCGTCGTTGGGCGCGTGGAGGCTCAGCGCCAGGTTGACCGGACTTTCGCGGCCCAGCCGTTTGATCTGCGGGATCAGCCCGCAGGTAGACAGCGTGATCTTCCGGTGGGAATAGGCGAGTCCGCCCGGGTCGAGAAAGATCCGGAGGGCCTTCATGACGGCGTCGAAGTTGGCGAGAGGTTCCCCCATGCCCATGAAAACGATGTTGGATATGCGAAATCGGCTGCCGGCGTCCCGTTGAACCTGGCACAACTGGTCGACGATTTCGGCGGTACGAAGATTGCGCGCGAGCCCCAGGGTTCCCGTGAGGCAAAACCGGCAGCCCAGGGCGCAGCCCACCTGGCTGGAAACGCAGAGTGTGTGGCGCGGCGGGTCCGGAATGAGGACCGATTCGATAAGGGCCCCGTCACGGCAGGCGAAAAGGTATTTGATGGTTCCGTCTTCGGCTCGAACCTTCTCGCGCAGTTCCAGGGCATGGAGGTGCGTGCCGTATTCCAGTTGAGCTCGGAACAGTTTGCCCAGGTCGGTGCACTCGTCCCAGGTGCCGACCAGGCGGCCGTAGATATGCCGGTAGACCTGGCGGGCCCGAAAACGCCGTTCGCCGATCTGTTCCACCCACGATTCCAGTTCGCCCAGCGTGTAATCCTCGATGAACACACGTTCCATGGTCATCTCTTCCGGATGAGGTATTCCCTCTCAAGGCGGTCCTGCAGGAATACGCGGTCGTAGGAACGTAGGTTGGCGGTTTCGAACCATTCGCGGCCCAGCTCCTGGCAGGCCTTGCAGGCTTTTCGAGGCACGTGCACGGCAAAGATATGGTAGCCGCGGTCTGTGAGGGAATCCACGGAAAGGACGCCGCTGCAATCCCGGCACACGCGGATCCTTTCGCGCTGGTTTTCTAGAATGTTATCGGTATCGTAAAAGATGGTGCGCTCTCTTTCGTCGAATTTCTTGGTGTTCCGGTTTTTTTCGAGAATATCCGGACATTCTCTCCAATATTCGATGACTTTCCCCACCAAACTGTCGATATACTGTGTAGTATCCTCGGATTGGCGGATTTTTACGGGATCGTAGTCGGGTTCCCGCACTGTGTGGTAGTCCAGCCCCGCCATCGCCAGGATGATCCCCAGGTTTACGTAGGGGAGGGCGCCTTCGATGGAGTAGCCGCCTTCCAGGACCGCGATGTCCGCGTCGAGGCGCTCGGTGAGTTGCGCGTAGCCCTGGGCGCAGAAGTTCATGTTCGTGATGGGGTCGGTGTAATGGTTGTCCTGGCCGGCCGAATTGACCACCAGTTCGGGTTGGAACTCCTTGAGGATCGGGAGCACGATGCCGTCGATCACCTGGAGGAAGCCTTCTTTCGAGGTTCTTGGCAGCAGTGGGATGTTGATGGTACTTCCGACGGCGGTGGGGCCTCCCAGTTCGTGAGGGAAGCCCGTTCCCGGATACAGGGTCCGGCCGTCCTGATGGAGTGAGATGTAGAGGGTGTCCGGATCGTGCCAGTAAATGTCCTGGGTGCCGTCGCCGTGATGACAGTCCGTGTCGACGATGGCCACCCGGTCGATCTTGTAGGCATCCCGCAGGAATTCGACCATCATCGCTTCGATGTTGATGTTGCAGAAACCCCGGGCTCCGTGAACCACCCGCATGGCGTGATGGCCCGGCGGCCGAACGAGGGCGAGGCCGCGGTCCACCTTGCGGTCCAGGACCGACATGGCGATGGTCTTGGCGCCTCCCGCGCTGATGAGGTGGGATTCCGTAACCACGCTCCATTCGTCGGGGGCGCAGAAATGGACCCGACGCAGGTCCTGCATCGTAGCCAGGTCGGGCTTGAATTCTTCGATCCCCTCGATATCGAGCACCCCTTCTTCGAACACCTGGTCCTGGGTGTAGAGGAGCCTTTCTTCCCGTTCCGGGTGCGTGGGGCTGATGGCCCAGTCGAAGGCGGGAAAGAAAACCAGGCCCAGCTTTCGCGGTGCGGTGAGCATGACGGCCTCCTTCGAAGCCGGCGGGAACGATTACCCGGCGACTCCGGTCGTTCCGGTTCCGGCGGCGGTCAAATCCTCGTTCAGCTTTTGCGTGATGGTTCTGGAGTGACGGATGAGCCCGGGTTTCACCTGGACTTTTACCCGGAGGTTCCGGCCGGTGGTGTAAAAGCCGCGGACCATGTTGAACTGCTGCTGTTCGATGATTTCCATTTCCAGGTCGTCGGGGTCGGCGCCTTCGCGAAGCGCCTTGTCGCGCAGAAGTTCCTTCGCGAGAGCGACGGCCTTCTCCATAGTGAAGTCGCTTTTCACCGGCTGGTAAAAGTCTTCTTCCGGAGCGGTGGCGATGCCGCGTTCGGTGTCGGCGAAGAGCGTGAGTTCGCAGGTGGTGCGAGCGATGGCGGCGCCTACGGCGTTGGCCACTTCCCAGCGGGGGACCGTGCGGACCTTGTAGTCCGAAAGTTCCCTCAACCGGGACGCCACGAAAGGTGCGGGGCCTCCCAGTACGAGGATGGACTTGGGGTTCACTTTGTAGCCTTCCAGGAGCTCGTGAACCGTGTAGACGGGTTTGCCGTTGATTTCTTGAATCATCTGGTGGGCGGCCTGCAAGATCCGGTGGCAGGCGGTGTCGAAGACAAGCTGGGCCGTTTCTTCCAACGATTTTCCGAGAGCCGCGGCGATGGGTTCCAGACCGCGGCGCGCGGCGTCGACATCTCCACGGTCGTCCTTTGCGAGTACGAACAAGGCGTCGGTAGGCGTGGGCACCGACCCTCCGTAGGCCATGGCCCGGCCCATGCGTTCCGGACCCACTCGAAGTCCTCCGCCTGCCACCGAAACGGCGCTGTCGCCGCCCATGCCGATGGATACCGTCTTCAGGGAACGGATGAGGGTCCGATACCGGGCTACTTCGATGCCGACGGGGTCCAGCAGCGGGGCGTCGCGAATCAGGACCGCCATGTCCGTGGTCGTGCCTCCCACATCGAGCACCAGCGTCTCTTCGGCGTCCTGCACGAACGGAAGCGATCCCATGACACTGGCCGCCGGACCCGAAAGGATGCTTTGCCCCGGGTACTGCAGCGATGCGTCCATATTCATGGTGCCTCCGTCGGCCTTGAGCACGTGGATCGGGATGGCGAGGCCGTCGGTGCTAAGCGATTGGCGCACGGCGTTGAAAAAGCGTTTGTGGATGGGATATACCGCCGCGTTGAGATACGCCGTGGCGATGCGGCGCGGAAAATTGAGGTTTCCCGAAATGCGGTGACCCAGCACGACGAACTCGAAGTCGTCCCCGAGGGTTTCCTGGATCTGCAGTTCATGCTTGGGGTTCCTCACCGAAAACTTGGAAACCACCGCCACGTAACGGACACCCTGCTTCTTGAGGCGCGATGTGATGGATTCGATTTCGGAAACATTGATGGGCTGAATCTCACGTCCCCTGTGGTCGATGGAACCCGAAATCACGTGGTAATGGTCCCCGATGCGAAACGCCTCCGGGTCGATTCCCGGTCCGCTCGATACGATCACACCCACCGGGACGAGTTTTCCTTCCACGATGGCGTTGGTGGTGAGTGTGGTGCTCAGGACGATTCGATCGAGTTCCTTGGGATGGATCCCGGCCTTCACCTCCTGGAGGCCCGTCCAGACGGTATCCAGCAGGTTCGCGGGGTTGGTCGGAACCTTGACCTGCCGCAGAACGCCTTCCTCACCCAGGAGCACCACATCGGTATGAGTGCCGCCCACGTCCAGTCCTATGATCATCGCCTTCCTCGAAGTTTACGGTCTGTAGGAGCGTTCGCATGAAACCGCCCGGTCAAGATCGTGTGGGAAGGAAATCTGCGAAAAAAACTTCCAGTCGGCAAATCTCCACCCTTTGTTCAGGTTGCAAATGATGCTAACGAAAAGCAAGCATAGTGTCAATCTGCGTCTGGACAGGCTCTAGACGGTAGTGAAGGTTTGAAGGCAGCGGCAACGATTTCTTTACAACAAACACCAAAGCCGCTAGATTGCGTACCGCTCCCTCGGAGACCGAAAACCGCGCATTTAGAGCTTGTCCAAAAACAAGCTCATGAAAGTCGGGCCTGCACTTCCTTGTTCCTGTAGGAGCGGCCTTGGCCGCGATGCGGATCGCCGGCAAGCCGGTTCCCACAAGGCATGAGGCGCTGGCAAGTAGGGGCGCAGCGCCGCTGCGCCCCTACGCTAAAAAACGGACACTCAACCCCAAGAAAGGTGAAGGGTATTCTCAGACAGCGCCTTATGCAGAAAAGGCCGGTAAACGGATGATACCCCTTCGTGACGTCAATCATTCAAATCGTGTGCCCGTAGTGACATATGCGATCATCGCCTGCTGCGTGGTGGCCTTTCTTTACGAACTGGCCCTGGGGCGTGAGATCGAGCGGTTTTTTCATCTGTACGGCCTGGTGCCGATTCGGTATACCGAACCGAAAATCGCTGCTCATTTTTCGTTTTTCGAGCAGGTGCTGCCCTTTTTCACGTCCATGTTTCTGCACGGCGGATGGCTGCACCTCATCGGCAATATGTGGACGCTCTACATCTTCGGCGACAACGTGGAAAGCGCTCTGGGAAGAGGCCGATACTTCGCTTTCTATGTTCTTTGCGGGCTGGCGGCCGCGTTGATCCACCTGGTGACCAACCTGGATTCGCGCATTCCGACCATCGGAGCCAGCGGGGCCATCGCCGGCGTGATGGGCGCCTACTTCGTCCTTTACCCCCATGCCCGGATTCTCGCCTTGGTACCCATCTTTTTTTTCCTACAACTGGTGGAAGTGCCGGCTTATGTCTTTCTCGGGTTCTGGTTTCTCATCCAGTTTTTCAGCGGCACCTTATCGGTATTGGGCGGCCAGGTCCAGGCGGGCGGCATCGCCTGGTGGGCGCACATCGGGGGGTTCGGCGCCGGTGTGCTGTTGCTGCGGGTGTTCAAGGTGAGGCGGACCGCTCGAACCATCCGTCCCGTGAGGCGCTGGCGATAGAAGGTTTCAAGGTTTCTCGATGACGGGTATTAGGGCCCTGGGCGCAGGGCTTCTGGATCCCTGCGCCTGGTTCCGGCCGATTTTAGAAATGACGGGCATTTTGAATTTTGGGAAGGGTTCCTCGTGAGCCTGGGAGGCCGCAAGCCGTGTCCGCGATGGCCTGCCTCAAGCCGACGCCTTCGGGAACCGTGCTCACGGTGACGATGCAGCCGCGGGCCGCCCGCACCGAACTGGTGGGACTCCAGGGCGAAGGTCTCAAGATCCGTGTCACTGCTCCACCCGTGGAAGGCGCGGCGAATCGGGAATTAGCCGGGTTTCTCGCCGGGCTGTTTCACGTGGCCAAGGGGAGCGTCACCGTCGTGCAGGGCGAAAGATCGCGCCGGAAGGCGGTCCTTCTGGCCGGAGTGGACCTGGAAACCGCGGAACGCAGGCTGAGAGAACTGGGCGTCGGGTAAACAGCTTGTCCCAAAACAAGCTCATGAAAGTCGGGCCCTGAGTTTCCTTAAGACGGGCCGCGGATTCTATGGATATCAATAGAAGGAGGGGATCATGGATTTCGAACTGACCGAAGAACAAAGGATCATTCGGGATACGGCCGTCAAGTTCGCAAAGAACGAACTGGAACCCGTCGCAGCGGAACTGGACCGCACAAAAAACCGTGACATCCTGAAGAAAAACCTGAAAAAGCTTGCGGAACTGGGCTTCATGGGTTTGAACGTGGATCCGGCCTACGGCGGGACCGGAGCGGGCGTGGTGGCTTTTTCGCTGGCCATGACGGAACTCGGGCGGGCCTGCGCATCTACTACGGTGACCATTTCGGTGACCAACATGGTGGCCGAAGTGATCCAGGCGGTGGGGACCGAGGCGCAAAAGAAGAAATACATTCCGCCCCTTTGCAGTGGTGAATTCGCCGCGGGGAGCTTCGGGCTTTCCGAAGCGGGAGCCGGTTCGGACCCTGCCGCCATCCGCACCAGCGCGGTGAAAGACGGCGCTGACTGGGTGCTGAACGGCAGCAAGACGTGGATTTCCAGTGCCGAATACGCCGGAGTGTTCGTGGTGTGGGCCGTGACCGACAGGGACGCCCCCAAGGGAAAGGGCATCACCTGTTTCCTGGTGGAACCGGGAACCCCCGGCTTCACCATCGGAAAGGATGAAAAGAAGCTGGGTCAGCACGGATCGTCCACCAACGAACTTCTCTTTGAAGACTGCCGGGTTCCGGAAGAAAACGTGCTGGGTAAGCTGAACGACGGCTTCCGGATCGCCGTCTCTGAACTGGCCGGGGGGCGGATCGGCGTCGGATCCATGGCGCTCGGCATCGGTTTGGCGGCCATGGATTTCGCCACCCGTTACGCCAAGGAACGCATCCAGTTCGATGTGCCCATCGTCAAGCACCAGGCTATCCAGTGGATGATCGCCGACAATTACACGAGGCTGGAAGCCGCGCGGCTGCTGCTGCTTCGAGCGGGCTTTCTCAAGGAACAGAAGAAACCCTACTCGAAGGAAGCGTCCATGGGGAAGGTCTACGCGACGGAAGCGGCCAACAAGGCCTGTTACGACGCTATCCAGATTCTCGGCGGTTACGGCTACACCCAGGATTTTCCGGTCGAACGCCACTACCGGGATGTGCGGGTGACGAGCATCTACGAAGGAACCAGCGAAATCCAGCGGATCATCATCGCGCGGGAGCTCCTGAAATAACCCTTCAGGCTGCCCGATGCCGTGGGAAAACCTTCGGAGCGGGTAGACTCAGCGGGTTTCCCGGTCCGAGTTTTTTTACCGTGCAAATACACCCCCCTCACCCCAACCCTCTCCCATCAAGGGAGAGGGGGATTTTTCCCCTCGTTTGACCTCGTTCCCAAGCTCTGGCTTGGGAACGGCCTCACCGAAGCTGGAGCTTCTGCACAGTTGTGTTCCCAAGCTGGAGCTTGGGAACAAGAAGCAAAAGATCTGCACCCGTTTCCACTTTAGTCAGCGCTACTAAAACTTTTCCCGGTGAGTGAACTCGCTGACCTCACGGCGCTTGGGCGCCGAAGGAACCTTGGACGGGTAGCCGAGGGGCACGAGCACCACCAGTTCATAGCCATGGGGAACCCCCAGGACTTGCGCGGCCTTGTCATGGTCCAAAAGACCGACGATCACCGTTGCCAGGCCGGCATCGTGGGCGGCAAGGCAAAGATTCTGGGTGGCGATCCCCAGGTCGAAAAGGAACCAGTCTCCAAACTTGGTGGTGACTTCGTTCTTATAGTAACCGGAACTCTGAAGCTTGCCGCACATGGCGAGAACCACAGGGGCGTTCACGATGGCCTTGGCGGCGGGATTGCCTTTCGCCAGAGTGGCCTGTAGTCTCTCTTTAACCGCCGGGTCGCGCACCACGACCACTTCCCAGCACTGGGTGTTGGCCCAGGAAGGCGCCCATTTCACCGCCTCCAGCACCTGGTTCAGAAGTTCTTCCGGGACGTCCTTGTCTTCATAATTCCGGACACTTCGTCTCTCCTGGATCGCCTTCATCACTTCCGCCATAGTGCACCTCCATGGGTTGACCGGTTGACGTATGGAAACAAGTCGAAAGCATTCGTTCGCAAGAAAAAGCCATCGGGGTCCCCGCTGTACGGTTCCGCGGATTCGCGATGCCATGACGATATTTTGTATCTTTTCACAATTAGGGGGAACACTCAAGCCCGGAGCTCGGCCTGCGGAGGAAGGCGAGGAGTCGCGGTTCGGCGGCCGAACAATTCCCGTTCGCCGATCTTTCCCGCCACGTTCAACGCCGGCCGTTCCGGCTGGAAAAAGGGGCGGTACGAAATACCTCCGCCGGCAGGCTGAAGGCCAGTTCTTCGAAACTCCAGGGGACCCGGGGCGTGGAAATCGGGCATGGCCAGGGCCAGCCTTCCGGAACCGGGCTTTCGAGGACGATGGTTTCTTCGCGCGTGGGATGGGTCAGCACAAGCTTCCAGGCGAGAAGCGCCACCTGGCCGTCGGGCAGCGGGGCGGGAGCCCCGTAGCGGAGATCGCCGGCGAGCGGGAAGCCCCTGCTTGAAAACTGCACCCGTATCTGGTGCTTTCGACCGGTCTCCAATCGGACTGACAGGAGACAGCGCGTGCCGGATACCGCGAGCCGCCTGTAGGAAAGCCGTGCATGGCGGCTTCTCTCGGCGGGTGCCGGGAGGATTCGGCTGGATCGTTCTCTCCCCGGGACCATGTGGTTGTGCAGAACGCCGGCTTCATCGGGCACGACGCCTTCCACCACCGCGAGGTACTCCTTGGTGACGGTTCCGCTTCGGAACTGCTCGGAAAGGCGCGCGGCGGCCTTGGATGTTCTGGCGAAGAGGACCACGCCGGCCACCGGGCGGTCGATCCGGTGGACCAGGCCCAGGAAGACGTTCCCGGGCTTTCGGTACCGTTGCTTCAGCCAGGCCTTCGCCAGGTCGAGAAGGGAGGGGTCCCGGGTGCGGTCGCCTTGAACCAGGAGCCCGGCCGGCTTATAAAGGCCGAGCAGGTGGTTGTCTTCGTAGAGGACCGGCCACCGAGGATCGAAAAAATGATGGGTCGGATGTTCCGTTTTCATTACCGACATCGAGGGAATTCATGACGCGCTTTGAGCGCTCCGCCGACACGCTGCCTGTTCCGGCCGGCCGGGATGGCATGCGGCAGATCCTGACCCGCTGCGGCATCACCTTTACGGACGCCCAGTTGGACCGCCTCTGGACCTACCACCAACTGCTCCGCCGTTACAATCCGGAACTGAATCTCACGCGCATTCACAATTTCGCCAACATGGTGATGAAGCTCTACGTGGACTCCATTCTGCCCGGCCGGATGGCGGAACTCCCGTCGCCGCTCATGGACCTGGGAACGGGGCCGGGCATGCCGGGCATCCCCCTCAAGATCGCTCATCCCCACCTCCACTTGCTCCTCGCCGAAAGCCGCGGGAAACGCGTGGAATTTCTAAAAACGGTCTGCCGCGAACTGGGTTTCGACGACGTGGAGATCATCGGCAGAGGTATTGAAGCGGATTTCGCCGTTCCGGTCCGAGGCGTCGTCACTCGGGCGGTGGAAGCCATGGCGGCGACCCTGAGTCGCGTGCGGGGATGCGTGGAAAAGGGCGGCCGGGTGCTGTTCATGAAAGGACCCAACTGTGATGCGGAAATCGCCGAAGCGCTGCGAACTCACGAGGGATCGTTCATCCTTGAAGCGGACACGCGTTACGTCCTTCCGGGAACGCCTCATCGTCGGCGGCTCGTGGTATTCCAGCGCGTCGACGAACCCGTGTCGCGTTCCAACGAATCGCCGGGCTCCCCAAGGCGGACCGTGAAACGGATCGAAAGCGCCCAGAACCCTGTCTTCAAGGAGCTGAAACGACTCCTTTACGGCCGCGGTGTCAAGAAAGCGGGGAAAACGCTTGTGGCCGGCTCGAAGCTGACAGCCGATGTGGCGGCGCGTCACCGGGATAGGGTGGAGGGCTGGATCAGCCGCGGCGATGAGCCGCCGCCTCCGGCCGACCTGGAGGAACGGGTCTCGTGGATCGCGCTGGCTCCTTCGCTTTTCGACGAACTGGACGTGTTCGGAACCCGGTGCCCCATGCTTCTGGCCGGTGTTCCCGACATGCCGGCCTGGGAACCCGCCTCGGGGCTTCAGAAAGGATGCAGCCTTCTCATCCCCTTCCAGGATCCGGAAAACGTGGGTGCGGTGGTTCGTTCCGCGGTGGCCTTCGGGGTCGAACGGATCGTTCTTCTGGAAGAAAGCGCCCATCCGTTTCATCCCAAGGCGCTGAGAGCGTCGGGAGGCGCCGCCTTTCAGGCGCGCTTTCTGAGGGGACCCTCCCTGTCACAGCTGCCTCGAACACTACCCATCCTCCCGCTTTCCCAAGACGGGATGCCCCTGGAGGGAGTCGACTTTCCCGAGGCGTTTGGACTGCTGCCGGGCATCGAGGGGGCGGGGCTTCCCGCCGCCTGGCGCTTTCGGGCGATCGCCGTTCCCATCTCCCCCGAGGTGGAATCCCTCAACGCCGCCACCGCCACCGCCATCGTGCTCTACGAATGGTCCCGCCGCAGGAGGATCGAGGATGCCTCTTGATCGTTCCGTTGCTCCGGAAAAAAGCGGACGGACCGAAGCCTCCGCCCGCTCTGACCCCCCGATCCATACCAGGCGGCCGTCCCTTCCGGGCCGGTGTCTTCCGCCGGGTATTCAGAATTACGCTTCGATGGGGACGATCACAACGTTCACACGCCGATTCAACTGGCGGCCGCTTTCCGTGTCGTTGGTGGCCACGGGGCTCGATTCACCGAACCCGACCGTTTCGAGGCGAGCCGAGTGGACGCCCCGGGCGATCAATGCATCCCTCACCGCTTCCGCGCGGCGCCGGGAAAGCTCCAGGTTGTAGGCTTCCGATCCTGTGCTGTCCGTATGCCCTTCGATGCGAATGCGCGTCTGCGGATAGTCGTTGAGAACGCGGGCTACGCGGTCGATTTCCTCGTAAGCACCGGGTTTGATGGTCGACGAACCTACGTCGAAAAAGAGGTCGGATTTGAAGGTGACGGCCAGAACGTTCTGGTCGCGCCGGATGCTCGCATCCTCAACTCCGGCCAAAGCCCGTCTCATGTCCTGCTCTTGGCGGTCCATGTAATTTCCGATCATGCCACCGGCGATGCCTCCCGCCAAGGCGCCGATACCGGCTCCGATGAGCGTCCCTTCCGTATCGCCCCCGATGGCTTGACCCAGGATGGCCCCGGTGGCCGCACCGACTCCGGTTCCGATCATGGCTCCCTTTTCCGTTTGATTCCGGGGCCCCGCACAGCCTGTGATGACAAAGACGAGCACCAGCCCCACAAGCACAAGATTCCTTTTCATTACGATCCTCCTTGGAGTCAATTCGCCGCAATACATTTTATGATTAATCCAGTCCGCGTTCCATGGCAAGAAAATCAGGATGGTCCGGTAGCCTCTTTCGGTCCTGACGGCCTTGGGGTGTACCCTTTTTTTACGCTATAATACAATCAGAAAAACTTCGAGGACGTTTTCCGGTAGGGGGACGATGGCGCCATGAAAGACTACTACAAGATCCTGGGAGTGCCCAGGTCGGAGAGCATCGACGGCATCAGGGCGGCGTTCCGGAACCTGGCGAAGAAACACCATCCCGACAAGCGTGGAGCGGAAGAAACGCGGAACTTCCAGGAAATCACCGAAGCCTACAGCGTGCTTTCCGATCCTGAATCGCGGAAACGGTATAACGAAAAGCTGAAGGAGAGCGAAAACCTCCGGCGGGCGGGTCCGCGGTGGAAGGACCCGCCCACGGTTCGACGTTCCGTCGAGCACGACGTGACGCTCCCGGCGGCTGGACTCTCGGAATGGTTTTCGGACATCTTCGACGAAGTTTTCCACGACCTTTTCGAATTCGGCTTCTCTGGGCCGTGCAGCCGGTCCGTTCGGGAGGCGGAACTGGTGCTGAGCCGTGAAGAAGCAGAACGGGGCGGGGATCTCTCCGTTCCGGTGGCGCGATCCTGCCCGGTCTGCGGCGGAACGGGAAGACGTGGAGGCTACTGGTGCCCGCGGTGCGCCGGAGCGGGCGAGGTGGAAAGCGACAGGACCATCCGGGTGCGCATACCGGCGGGGGTGCGTAACGGCGCCGTCTTGCAACTTTCGGTAGAAGTTCCGCAGGGGCGGCCTTTGAACCTTAGGCTGCATGTCCGAGTTTCATGAACCCGCTCCGTTCCGTTGGAAACCCTGCCGGCTCTTGCCATTGGGAAGCGGCGGGGGGTCTTGAAAGCCGCCCCGCCGACCGCTGAGGCCCAAGCTGATTCAGGATTTTCGCTGGCACGGACGCGGGTCAAGCCGTCTGAACTTTTCGAAAATCGGCCACGTTGGAGAAGAGTTCCGAAATGCGGCTGAGGAGCGCCAGCCGATTTCGGCGGATGTTCTCGTCTTTGTCCATGACGAGTACGGCGTCGAAGAAACGGTCGATAGATTCGCGAAGCTGCGCCATGGCTTCGAGAGCGGCGTCGTAGTTGGCCGCCGCGAGAGACGATCGGACGGCGTTTTCCGCCTTGAGGAACCGGTCGTGGAGGGTTCTCTCGGCGTCTTCGCGGAAAAGGTCCGCGGCCACGGGAGCCGCTTCGGGTTCTTTCACGATGTTGGCCACCCGCTTGAACGCCACCGCCAGACTTTCGAAGTCGGGCCGCCGGCGAAAGGCGGTGAGCGCCCTCGCTCGGGCCACCACGTCCACCATGTCATCGAAACCGGTCGCCAGAACCGCCTCAACGATATCCGCCGGAAACCCGTACTGGCTCACCAGGTGGTGCTGGAGGCGCCCTTTGAAAAATTCAAGCACGCCGTCCTTGACCGCCTGGCGAGGCTCCGTCATTTTGCCGCCCAGCAGCGGGATGGCCCGGTCGATCAGGTCGGCCAGGGAAACCCGCAATCCCTTCTCCAGGACGATCCTGATGATTCCAAGCGTCTGGCGGCGCAGAGCGAAGGGGTCGGCGGCTCCCGTCGGCAGCAGCCCGACGCCGAAGCAGCCGACGATGGTGTCGATCTTGTCCGCCATGCTGAGGAGCGCCCCTTCCAATCGTTGCGGAATGGGCCCGCCGGCTCGAATGGGCAGATAGTGTTCGTAGATGGCTTCCGCGACGGCCTCCGGTTCTCCCTGCAGCTTGGCGTAGGCCCTTCCCATGACGCCCTGGAGTTCCGGAAATTCACCCACCATGCCGCTCACCAGGTCCGCCTTGCAAAGATGCGCCGCTCGAAGCAGGACGTCCAGGCGATCCGGAGCCAGCCGTTCGCCCAGCCAGCGGGCCAAAGCCGAAAACCGCTCTATCTTTTCCCAGCTGGTTCCCAGCTTGGAATGAAAAACCACGTCTTTGAGTTGCTGCGCGCGGGCTTCTAGGGAGATCTTCAGGTCTTCCTCGTAGTAGAAGCGGGCGTCTTCGAGGCGCGCGCGGATGACCCGGGCGTTGCCGGCGGCTACCAGCGCGGCGTTTCGGGGAATGGTGTTGGCCACCGTGACGAAATGAGGGAGGAGCCTTCCGTCGGCGCCTTTCACCGCGAAGTAACGCTGGTGTTCCTTCATCACCGTGATGGGCACTTCGGGGGGAAGCTCCAGGTACTTGGCCTCGAATTCCCCTAAGAGCGGGAATGGGTACTCCACCAACTGTGTGACTTCGTCGAGCAGGTCCTCGTCTTCCACGACGGTGCCGCCGACCTTCGCCGCGGTTTCCTGCACGCCCCTTCGGATCATTTCCCGGCGTTCACCGTGGTCCAGCACCACCGAATGCCTGCGAAGATTTTCTTTGTGGGCCGCCGGATCCTTCACCGTGATCCATTCGGGACTCATGAACCGGTGCCCAAAGGAACGGTCGCCGCTGTCCACGTCACCGTAGCGGAAGCGAAGAACTTCGCTTCCCAACAAGGCCACGATCCAGTGAATCGGCCTGGCGAAAGTGACCGCAAGGCTTCCCCAGCGCATGGACTTGGGGAAGGGGATGTGCGCGATGAAATCGGGGAGCATCTGCTCCAAAAGCTCCCGGGTCGGGAGTCCTGTTTCTTCACGCACCGCGCAGATGTATTCGCCCTTGGGCGTCGACTTCACCTGGAGGTCCTCCACGGCCAGCCCCTGGCTCTTGGCGAACCCCTGGGCGGCCTTGGTGGGCCGCCCTTCCGCGTCGAAGGCCGCATTCCTGGGGGGACCGATGATTTCCACGGAACGTGACTCCTGGTGATCCGCCACTTCGGGCAGCCACAGGCAAAGACGTCTCGGGGTGCCGAAGGTCCGAGGAGCGCCGTGCGCCACGCGGTGATCGTCAAGGAACCGCGTCATTTGCACGCTCATGGCCTCCAACGCCGGCAAAACGTAGCCGGTCGGGATCTCTTCACTTCCGATTTCAAGGTAAAATTCTCGTACCATGATTCCCTCGTTTTCCGATGACGCTCGGATCGCGGTTCAGGCACTCTCGCCGGGCCGTCATGCTTTCTTGAGCAGGGGAAAGCCCATGGCTTCCCTCTGAACTACGTAGCCGTGCGCGGCGAGGCGGGCCAGGTTGCGGACCCGCGCGATGTAGTTGGTCCGTTCGGTGACGCTGATGGCCCCGCGCGCGTCCAGCAGGTTGAAAACATGGGAGCACTTGAGGCAGTAATCGTAGCAGGGAAGCACCAGTCCCCTTTCGCTCATGCGCACGGATTCCGACTCGTACATGCCGAAGAGCTTGAAGAGCATGTCTACGTCGGCCTGTTCGAAATTATAGTGAGACCATTCCACTTCGCCCTGGTGGTGGACGTCGCCGTAACGGATCTTTTCGTTCCAGGCCAGGTCGTAGACATTGTCCACGCCTTGAAGGTACATGGCGATCCGTTCCAGGCCGTAGGTCAGTTCGACGCTTACGGGGCTGAGGGTGATGCCGCCCGCCTGCTGAAAATAGGTAAACTGTGTGATCTCCATGCCGTCGAGCCAGACTTCCCAGCCAAGGCCCGAAGCGCCGAGTGTCGGCGATTCCCAGTCGTCTTCCACAAAACGGATGTCGTGGTCCAGCGGATCGATCCCGAAGCTTCGGAGGCTCTCCAGGTAGAGCCCCTGGGAATCGGGAGGCGACGGTTTCAGGATCACCTGGTATTGATAGTAGTGCTGAAGGCGGTTGGGGTTTTCGCCGTAGCGGCCGTCGGTGGGCCGTCGAGAAGGTTCCACGTAGGCCACTTGCCACGGTTCAGGACCCAACACCCGCAAGAAAGTGGCCGGGTTGAAGGTGCCGGCACCCACTTCCAGGTCGTAAGGCTGCTGAATGACGCACCCTCGGTCCGACCAGAACCGGCTCAATGCATGGATAAGCTCCTGAAACATCATGGAAGGCTCCTTCAAAACGGTTTGAAAAAGTTTGACACGACTCCTCGGTCCCCATGGAGCAACCCCCGGGAGGCAGGTGAAGGAAAACGACCGAAAAGTGTTGTGAAATTGGCTAAGTAGCAGTCGAAATTAGAAATTGTCAAGGGCAAATGAAAATCGTCCCAGGGCAATCGCACGTCATAAGGCTGAACTTCCGGCTTCCCATGTGCCAGACGACCTTGGTGACCCATAACCCAAGGAGGATGACACATGGAGACTGTAGAGAAACCGGGGCTTATGGAGGATTTGTCGTTCGTCACAGATCCTCGAGTCGTGGCGAAGACGAGGCACAAGCTGATCGACATCGTTGTGATCACCCTTTGCGCCGTGTTGGCCGGCGCAGACGAGTGGACGGAAATCGCCGAGTTTGGCCGTATCCAGTGTACATCTCGCTCTTTGAAAGAGGTTATTTTATAATGTCTATATGAAAATAGAAGATTCACCAGTAATGTCGATTGGTTATTCTGCCATGTTTTTGGGTTCCACCCCACTGCCCCGTATCCTGAATTTTCATCGTTTGTTGTTGACAGTGCCGGCATGAACGAGGCCGAGCCGGCCGAGTACTGTCGCCGGAAAGGGCTGTATCCCGAACAGTTGGCCCGGTGGTGCAGGGCCTGCGAGACGGCCAACGACTGGGACCGCGAGGCGAACCGCCGGCTAAAAAGCGAGCAGAAGGCCGATCGCAAGCGTATCCGCCGGCTCGAACGCGAGCTGCACCGCAAGGAGAAGGCGCTGGCCGAAGCGGCGGCACTGATGGTGCTGCGAAAAAAAAGCCGAGGCGATCTGGGGGGAGCCCGAGGGCGAATGATCAGCGCCCCGGATCGCCGTCGAGCTGTCGAGCTGATCGAAGAGGCCCGCAAAAGCGGTGCACGGCTGGAGCCGGCGTGCCGGGAGCTGGGGATAACCGCGCGTACCTATCAGCGCTGGACCAGAGACGGCTAGGTGAGAACCGACCGGCGACCCGAGGTGCCACGGCCGGTCGTTATTTCTACGCTGTTTTCATGTGCCATTTGTCCATTGAAAAAGCCTTGAAAGGTCTCTACTACAAAGTTTTGGATGAAGTGCCGCCAAAAACACATAATTTGCTTTATCTGTTGAATAAGATCGGCAAAAAACCTGAACCAAAATTAGAAAAATTCATCATAAAGCTGAATACGGCCAGCGTTGCCACTCGCTACCCGGATGATCTGGCAAAAATACAAGGTGCCTATACCGATTGAGGCGTCTGCGTTTACACCTGAAGAGTGGAAGACTGAAAAATCTTTAATCGTGGATTATGTTAAGAATGGAGTCCTAATACAGTGACGATGCTAACCAATAAATGAAGCGGATGCTTCGCACCGCTTATTTACATGATCGTCGAGCTGGCCAGGGAGGAAGCCCGCCGGTTCAATGAAGCCGACCATTACCGTAGCCGACAACGGCAACCTGCAGATCCACATCCCGATGCTGATCCGGCGTATGCGCGGCCGCAAGACGGTCATCGCTCCCCTCTTTTCATGGGCGAAGCGGTTGATTTCGAAAGAAAAAACGTCCGGTTGCAGCATCGAGCGATGACCTAAGACAACCGCCAAAAACGGCAACCAGCCGCAAACCCATATCAATCAAGGATGTAGCTTTCCGGACGAGCTTCGGACTTGGTCCTTCGATGCCGGAGAATCAGGGGTCAAACAGAGAAAGAAAGGCTGGAAGATGGGGAGAATCGATGGTGCAAAGAGGTGCTTTGGAAAGATGTGAAACGGGCGCAAATCCTTTAGAAACAAGGGAAGAAAGAAAACCCGTCACCCAGGAGGTTGACCCCAGAGAGACGGGTTTGTCTTTTCTAAATGGTGGAGCTGAGGGGAGTCGAACCCCTGACCTCTTGAATGCCATTCAAGCGCTCTCCCAACTGAGCTACAGCCCCGGAAGCGGAGATTCTATAACAAAGGCTTTCGAGGAGTGTCAACCTTTTTCACCGCGTTCGGGCTGTGGGCTGCATGAAGCTTGAGCGGAACGGGGGTCTATGCCGCCGGCGCATAGAGGGCGCGAGCCGCTTAGAGGCTGTCGAGAATACCCTTCACCCTTCCGGCGATTGAGTGTCCGTTTTTTCGCGGAGGGGCGGTTCGTGAACGGCACAGAAGGAGTAACTCGTGCCCTGTAGGAGCCGGCTTGCCGGCGATCCGCATCGCGGCGAAGGCCGCTCTTACAGGAACAAGGAACCTCAGGGCCAGACTTCGATGAGCTTGCTTTTGAACAAGCCCTTACCTGAAGGGCGGCGGAACTGTCCTTGACACTCATCGGGACCGTTTGTAGTATGCCCGGACACCGCCGGAGTGGTGAAACAGGTAGACGCGCTGGACTCAAAATCCAGTGGGCCTTGCGCCCGTGAGAGTTCGAGTCTCTCCTCCGGCACCAGAAAAAAACAAGGGTCCAGGGAAATCGGCCGGGACCCTTTCTTCTTCATGGTCAACACACCGGATCACCCCCGAACTCGTAGTGGCGCAAACCCAGGATGACAAGTCCCTCCGGTCTGGCCGCCGGGATCGGCGAAGACCGACGTCCTGGAGATACCAGGCGAAGGAGATGCCTGGGGCGGGGATCGAACCCGCACGGGGATTAACCCCAAGGGATTTTAAGTCCCTTGTGTCTGCCTGTTCCACCACCCAGGCGCGGGAATTCGAAAAAACCTAGCACACCGAAGAAAGCTGCGACAAGTGAATTCGGCCCGCTCGACGTTGCCCTGGCCGTGCGGCGGAGCTTTTCGAAACAATTGACAAGGATTCCGCAGATGTGATAATCGACCGTTGCGTTGATCAAGGCGTAACAAGAGGGCGACTAGCTCAGTGGAGAGAGCGTTGGTCTCCGGAACCAAAGGTCCCGGGTTCGATCCCCGGGTCGCCCTCCAGTAAAAGCAACATGTTAAGACGCATCTCAGAACTTAACGTCAGCGTCAGGTTGCCTATAGGTTGCAGATGGATGCATGGCGTCATTGACCATGCTGTCTAGGAGCGTGTTCGAAAGCTCTGAATCGACCCTTCGGGGCGACGCAATTTCGCACACTTAGCGTACCCAAAACTGCCAAGATCGGCATTCTCGCACAGCCTCTTACAGTTCCTTCCTTGCGGAAATCGTCCCCCGGAAGAACACATCCGTTTCTTCGATCCGGTCGTAAAAGCCGTTCAGAGCAAAGCCAGATAGTTCCAGGAGCGCCCTCAGGTGCTCGAGTGTGCAGGAGCCGTTCAGGCACCAGGCCCAGGCGTCCATTTCTTCTTCGAAGCCCTCGGGAAGCGGCCCGGTTCGGAAAAGATCGGTTACCAGGAGACGGCCTTCCGGTTTGAGGGCTTCCCGGCAACAGCCGAGAAGCCTCGTTTTTTCCGGAAAGAGGTTGAAGACGCCGTTCATCAGGATGAGGTCGAAGGATTCAGGGCGGAAGGGGAGTCTTTCGGCGTCGGCACAGATCCATGCCATCCGGTGACCCTGGAGGGCGGCGATTTCGCGCCCGAGCCGCAGGGCGGCCGGCACGATATCCGCGTTAACGATCTCGATGGAGCCGCCGAACTCCGAGGCGACGGCCAGGGAATCCAGGCCGCATCCGCACCCCAGGTTCAAAATGGTCATGCCGGAAACGGCGTCTAAAAGGGCGAGCGGGTTGCCGCAGGGCGCAATGGAGCGGCCGAGCTCAGAGGGGATCGTTCGAAGGAGAGTTTCCGGGTAGCCGAGTTTCCGGGCGAGGGAAACGCCGAGGAACGGTGACGGGGGTAGTGCCGGCGGGTCGCCGTGGAGCTTCGCGTAGAAGCCGACCACGTGGCCCTTGATGCGCCGGGTGCGATCCCACGCCGTTTGCACAGGACTTTTTCCGGGTTCGGCGGTCTTTTCGGAAACGATCGAGGCGGGGGTGACTTTCCCGCCGGCGGGCCCGTTCATGAAGCCTGCGCCTCCTTCCCCGTCGATTGACCGTCGCCGGTCGGCCATGATACGAACAAACTGGTGTTGCGATGGTGGCGTGCGAACACTTACTCACCGGATTCAGCAAAGGGGAAAACAATGGCCGTTCGAGTCTTTATTGAGCGAGAGATCGATCCCGGAAACGAAATCAAGCTCCATAACCTGCTCCTCAAGCTGCGGGCCAAGGCCATCCAGGCCCGGGGATACATCTCGGGACAAACGCTTCGGTCCGTGGACGACCCCAACCGCTTTCTCGTCATCAGCACCTGGAATTCCCTGGAGGAATGGAGAAACTGGGAAAACGACCCCGACCGTAAAGCGATCCAGGAGGAGATCGATAAACTACTTCGCGTTCCTTCCAGGGTGTCCGTTTATGTTTACGAGTGAAACCCTTTCATTCGGTGTCGCCGCCGGCGGGGAATCGATCGGAGGCTTTCCGGGCGGTCCTGCGGCGTGAAGGGGAGATGAAGAAGCGTTCCTTTTCACTGTAGATGCAGCCGCAGTAGAGCTGACGATAGATTCCCGACTTTTCGGCGCGCGCCTGCCCCGCTTTCCAGCCTTCACGAAAATCTTCGTAGTAAAAGGGAATTCCGTATTTTTTCGATGCGTTTTCGGCGATGTGCCGGGCCAGCTCATGCTTCTGTCGCTTGCTGTAAAGGAGTGTGGTCGTGAAGGCGTCGAAGCGGCTCTTGGCGGCGCAGCGCGCCGCGGCTTCCAGTCGAAGCGTGTAGCAGATGAGGCACCGGTCGCCTTCGCGGAAGGCGACGCTTCTTAGAAACTGCTCCAGCGGGTAGTCGCTTCGGACGATGAGCGGAAGACTCTCCTGCTCGGAAACGGCTTGCAGCGCTTCCAAGCGCCGCTGGAATTCCTGGTAGGGGTGAATGTTCGGATTGAAGAAAAAGCCGCGGACCTCCCAGCCGGCGGCCCGGAGACGGTCCAACGGGTAGAAGGTGCAGGGGCCGCAGCAGGTGTGGAGCAAAATGCGAGCCATGGCGGCGCTCCTCGAAGCTCGGGCTCGGAATCCGGGGACAGGGCCTCCCCCTTGCTGATCAACGTACTCCGGAGTTCCTGGCGACTTCCGCCGTCCTCCGAAGCCTTTCCAGAAGCCGATACGGAACCCCATCGAAGTCTCCGTTGCTCATGCATAACACCACATCGCCCGGCCGGCAAACCTCCATCAGGGCGTCGAGGAGCGGGGCGCTCTCGGAAAAGCATCGAGCCTCGACGCCTCTCGAGCGGATGGCTGCAACCAGCGCACGGGTGTCGAGCCTTTCGCCTTCCGGCACCTTTTCCAGGTCGGGAGGTTCCTTGACGGCGGTCCAGTCGGTATTGTCGAAGGCTTCCGCGTAGTTCGCCTGGAAGATCCTGCGCCGGCTGGAATTGGTTCGTGGTTCGAAAACCGCTAGGATCCTCTTCCCCGGGTAGCGGCCGCGAACGGCCCGGACGGTTTCCCGGACGGCCGTGGGATGATGGGCGAAGTCGTCGATCACGACGACGCCCCCGGCTTCTCCCAAGATTTCCTGGCGCCGTTTCACGCCCAGGAAGGTTTTCAATCCCTCGGCGAAGGCTTCCTGCGCCAGTCCGGAAAGAGAGACCGCGGCCGCCGCCGCCAGGGCGTTGAGCGCGTTGTGACGGCCGGGAAGCGGGGATTCGAACCATCGCGCCTTTCCATCGGGGGTGCGCGCGAGAAAATCCAGGCCCCGGGGCCCGTTCCTGATCTCCAGCAACCGCCAGTCGGCGTTTTCCGAGGCTCCGTAGGTGACCACGCGTCCGGGGCATTCGGCCCGCAGGTCCCCATGATGCGGATCTTCGGCGTTCAGGACGAGCGCGCCGTCTGCGGGGATGATCCGGCAGAAGGACTTGAAGGTTTCGAGGACGTGTTCGAAGTCCCTGAAGATGTCGGCATGGTCGAATTCCACTCCGGTCACGATCCCGATCCACGGGCGGTAGTGGATGAATTTCGGGCCCTTGTCGAAAAAGGCGGTGTCGTATTCGTCGCCTTCCAGGACCATGAAAGGACCTTCTCCCAGGCGGTGGCTGGCGCCCCAGTTGTTCAGGATGCCGCCCACGAAGGCGCTGGGGTCCGTTCCGGCCCGGTCAAGGATCCACGCGAGGAGCGCCGCGGTGGTGCTCTTGCCGTGGGTTCCGGCCACCACCAGGCTGCGGCGCCTGTCCAGGAAGAAGCGTTGGACGGCCTGGGGCATGGAAAGGTAAGGCAGCCCGCGCTCCATCACATAGCGGGCTTCGGGGTTGTCCCGCCGGATCACGTTCCCGATGATGACCAGGTCCGGGGAGGCGGCCTCCAGGTTTTCGACCCGGTACCCTTCGAAGGGAACGATCCCCGACTGTTGGAGGTGGGTGCTCATGGGAGGATAGACCTGCCGGTCGGAACCGCTCACGCGATGCCCCAGTTCCTTGAACAGGGTTGCGAGGGTTCCCATGGCGATGCCGCCGATTCCCATGAAATAGACCGAAAGAGGGCGTTGGCGATCCATAAGGTCGGGCATGAAGACTCCGTGATTTCAGCGTGGCATCGTTGCTTGAGGGATCAGGGTTCGGCCCGCGACGTGCGGAAGATGCCGCCGTCGGTCGCGGGAGACTTGGCGGTTTCCGGTCTCGCATGTGCCGGCCTGTCCGCATTCCATGCCGCCATGACGCTATCGTGGACCAGGGGGCGGAAGGTCCGGATCCTTTCGTCGTATCGAGACGGGTGCACCCGGTTGGTTAGAAGGATGACGGCGATTTCCTGTTCCAGGTCGAGCCAGAAGGAGGTTCCGGTGAACCCCAGGTGGCCGACGGTCCGCTCCGAAAAGCGGCCTCCGGTGCTGGACCCCGTGTCGCTCGGCGTGTCGAAGCCCAGGGTCCAGCGGTTGTCTTCGCGGGTGGTCTGACGTGTCCAGAACCGGCGCATTCCGTCGCCTAAGGAACCGGCTCCGGCGCCTTCTCCACGGTACCATCGCCACAGGCGGGCGAGCCACAGCCAGACGCTTCGGGCCGTACCGAAAAGCCCGGCATGGCCGGCGACGCCTCCCAAGCAGAAGGCGTTCTCGTCGTGGACTTCCCCTTGGAGCAGCCGATTTCTCCAGGAGCACTGTTCCGTGGCGACCCATCGGTCGCGTTCGTTCCGAGCGCGTTCGGGGACCGATTCCGCCCTTTCCGGCGGAGGAAATTGCCGATAGCCGAGTTGATCCCGGCAGCCGGCGATCCGGAAAAACTCGGAAGCTGCGTCGTCCAGGGATCGACCTCCGCAGTCTTCCAAGATGAATCCCAGAAGGATATAGCCCAGATCGCTGTAGCGGGATCTGCGGCCCGGAGGCGCTTCGGTTTCTTCGGACAAGATGCAGCAGGCCAGTCGTTCCCGCCGGGTTTCGGGGGGGGCGTGGATCAACTCGCGAAAGTACGGCCGATAGGCGGGAAGTCCCGAGGAATGGCTCAATAGATGCCGAAGGCGGATGTCCGCCGTGCTGCGGGACAGCAGACGGCGAGGAAAAAAACGGGCGAGGGGATCTTCGAGGTCCAGCCGCCCCGCCGCCGTTTCCCAAAGGTAAAGGGACGCCGTGGCCATGGGCTTGGTGAGCGATGCCAGGTCGAAGCCGGTTTCCGGCGTCACCGGAGGCCCGCCGCGGCGGGTCGTACCCCAAGTCCTCTCGAACGCTATGCCGGAAGGACCGGCCACCAAAAGCGACGCGGCGGAGAAGAGCCCGCGGTGAAGGGCGTCGTCGAAGAGGCGGTCCAGGGAGTTAGGCATCGGAATCACGGAAAGGGGTTTCCAGGGGTTCGAGTGTGCCGTCGTGAGTGTTCAGGGAAAACGGTAACCCCAGCGGCAGAACCGGGTTGGGTTTCCCATGGCCGAAAGGGAGGCCGGCCACCACCGGAAAGCCATATCCCTGGACGCTTTCCAGGACGATGGATCGAAGTTCGTCTGCAGGGCAGCAGTCCGCGAACCGGCCCAGGAGCAGGCCGGAAAGGTGTTCCCAGAGCCCAGCCAGCCTCAGGTGGTTGAGCATGCGGTCGATGCGGTAGGAGGCTTCGGCGCGGTCTTCCAGGAAAAGGAGGCAGTCGGAAACATCAGGACAGAACGGCGTACCGAGAAGGTGTGTGAGGCAGGTGAGGTTGCCGCCAAGCAAGATGCCCGTCGCCCTTCCCGGGCGCACCACCATTTCGGGATCGATGGGCCGGGAAAAGGACGCCGCGCCCGACAGGGCCTCGATCACATCCCGCAGCGCCTGGTCGTCTTCCACGAGATCCAGGCCGTTGGGGCCGTGGAACGTGATCCATCCGGACCCGGCCCAGAGGCTCGCATGAAGGAAGGTGATGTCGCTGTAGCCCAGGAAGAGTTTCGGCTCGGTCCCGAGCCTCGAAAAGGGGATCCGGGAGAGGATGCGGCTGCTTCCGTATCCGCCCCGAAGGCAGAACACGGCCTTGACCGAGGGGTCCCTGAAGGCTCGGAGAAGGTCCTCGGCCCTCTGATGATCCCGCCCGGAAAGGTAACGATGCGCCGAGGCAATATGAACGCCAGGCAACGGGCGGTAGCCTTCACGCTCAAGGGTTCGGCGCAGGGCTTCGACGGCGCCGGCGGGGAAGGTGCTCGCCGGGGCGATCAGGGCGATGCCGTCGCCCTGTTTCAGGGCGAAGGGCTTGAAACCCGTGCGTCTTCCCATGCTCCCTTCTTCAATCTTTTCGGTTTCGGTCGAAAATGATCTTCAGACCCTTCAGGGTGAGGTAGTCGTCCACTTCGTCGATGGCGGGACATTCGGCGGCGATGAGCGACGCCAGCCCCCCGGTGGCCACCACCTTGATGTCCGACTGGATTTCCTTTTTCATCCTCGAAATGATGCCTTCCACCAGTCCCGCGTATCCAAAGACGATTCCGGCGTTCATGGAGGCGATGGTGTTTTTGGCCAGTATGGAGCGGGGCCGGGCGAAGATTTCGACGCGGGGAAGCTTGGACGCCTTGTGAAAGAGCGCTTCACAGGAAATCATGATGCCCGGGGAAATCACGCCACCCATGTATTCGCCCCGGTCCGAAACGTAATCGAAGGTGGTGGCGGTGCCGAAATCGACCACGATCACCGCCTGCCGGAAGGTTTCGTAGGCGGCGACGGCGTTCACGATCCGGTCCGCTCCCACTTCCTTGGGATTGTCGTAGAGGATCGGCATTCCGGTGCGGATGCCCGGCCCCACCACCAGGGGCTGCAACCTGAAGTATTTGCGGCAGAACCCGTCGAGGTTGTTGAGCACGGGGGGAACCACGCACGAGATGATCACATGGGAGACTTCAGCGGCCGGAAGCGGCGAGGAGTCGAAGAGGCTCCTTACGATGATGCCGTATTCGTCGACGGTCATGTTCACTTCGGTTCGGATGCGCCAGTCCTGAACGATCTTTTCGCCTTCGAAGAGCCCCATGACGGTATTGGTGTTTCCAATGTCCATGGCGAGAAGCATCGATGATTCCTCGATCGGGGTCGGTGGTTTTCGGTTCCGGGGGGCGCCTCAAGCATCCATATGCCGGCTGATGGCTTCCGCCATCTCTCCAGCCAGGGACTGAATTCGGCTTCGGTCTCTTCCTTCAATCATGACGCGGATGACGGGTTCGGTGCCGGACGGGCGGATGAGCAGGCGCCCGTTTTCGCCCAGGGCGGAAGCGATGCGGTCCTTCAGCCGGACCAGCTCGTCGATGTCTTCGATGGGGCGGCGCTGTTTGACGCGAACGTTCACGAGGGTCTGGGGAAAGCGTTCCATGATGGTTTTCAATTCCGAGAGCGGCTTGTCTTCTTTGAGCATGACGGCCAGGAGCTGAAGGGCCGAAAGGATGCCGTCGCCCGTTGTGCCGTGATCCATGAAAACGATGTGCCCCGACTGTTCTCCACCCAGGTTGTAGCGGCCTTCATTCATCTTTTCGACCACGTACCGGTCGCCGACCGCTGTCCGGAGCAGCTGGGCTCCGTGGCGTTTGAGCGCCGCTTCCAGGCCCATGTTGCTCATGACGGTGGCCACCACGGTACGGCGGTTCAGGCGGTTGGTTTTCATGAGATGAACGCCGCAGATCGCCATGAGATGGTCGCCGTCGAGGATTTCCCCGGTTTCGTCGGCGAAGATCACCCGGTCGGCGTCTCCGTCGAAGGCGATGCCGGCGTGCGCGTGGTATTCTCGAACGAGCCGTGCCATCTGTTCCGGGTAGAGGGCGCCGCAATGATCGTTGATGTTCTTGCCGTTGGGGCGGTCTCCCACCAGCACGACCTGGGCGCCCAGTTCTTCGAAGACGGCCGGGGCGACCCGGTAGGCCGCGCCGTGGGCGCAGTCCACCACCAGCTTCAGCCCGTCCAGGGTGAGTTCCCTGGGGAACGTGTTCTTGAGGTACACGATGTAGCGGCCCTGGGCGTCGTCGATGCGCTTGGCCCGCCCTATTTCGGAAACGGGCGGTCGGGGCAGCCGTTCGACGTCGCCCGAAACGATCAGGCGTTCGATCTGGGCCTCGATTTCATCGGGGAGTTTGTAGCCGGTGGGGGAGAAGATCTTGATCCCGTTGTATTCGTAAGGGTTGTGGCTCGCGGAAATGACGATCCCGGCGTCGGCTCTCATGCTGGACGTGATGAAGGCGATGCCGGGCGTGGGAAGCGGCCCCACCAAGAGCACGTCCACGCCCATGGCGCAGATCCCCGCCGTGATGGCGGTTTCGATCATGTAGCCCGAAAGGCGGGTGTCCTTTCCGATGACGATCTTGGGGCGCCGGTGGTGATTTTTGAAAAGGTGGGCCGTGCCGGCTCCGACTTTCATGGCGAGGTCGGTGGTCATGGGGAATTCGTTGGCGATCCCCCGAATGCCGTCCGTCCCGAACAACTTGTCCATCCGTCCTCCTCCTGTCGCGTTCCGATGAGGCCCGCCGCGTTTCGAGAACCGACTCAAAGGCCCCGGCGCTCCGGGGTCACGGGGTTGACCAAGCACCCCGAACAGCGTCGGCCATGGCGGCGGCCTGCCGGTGAAATCCCACATCGTGGACGCGTACGATGTGAGCGCCGGCCGCCGCGGCGAAGGTATTCACAACCGCCGTTCCCACTTCCCGTTCTTGCGGCGGGCGATCCAGGACCGTCCCGATGAATCGCTTGCGGGATGCGCCGAAAAGGACGGGGCGCTCCAAGACGTGAAAGACGTCCAGGTCCCTCACCAGCCGGAGGTTGTGGTCGACCGACTTTCCAAAGCCGATCCCCGGGTCCACGATGATCTGCGACCGTTCCACGCCACGCTCCACCGCGAAACGGATGCGTTCTTCCAGAAACGCCACGATTTCCGAAAACAAGGAATCGTAACGGGGCGATTGCTGCATGGTCTTCGGTGTTCCCAGCATGTGCATGACAATGAGCGGAACCCGGGTTTCGGCGGCCACCGACGCCATTTCGGGATCAAAGCCCAGGGCGCTCACGTCGTTCACTATGTCGGCTCCGGCTTCCAGCGCGCGCCGAGCCGTTTCCGCCTTGGTGGTGTCGATGGAAATGGGGATGTCGCTGAATTCGCGAATGCGCCGGATCAAAGGAACCACCCGCTCGATTTCCTCTTCCAGAGCCACCGGATCGGAAAAGGGGCGGGTCGATTCACCGCCGATGTCCAGGATGTCGGCCCCTTCCTCGATGAGCCGGCGGGCGTGAAGCAGAGCGGCGTCCGGTTCGTAGCAGATGCCGCCGTCCGAGAAGGAATCGGGAGTGACATTCACGATCCCCATGACCTGAGTGCGGTCGCCGAGGACCCACGGGCGGGATCGCAGGCGGAGGGTATAAACGGGGCGGCGGCGGACGGTCATCGGGTTCCGGATCCTTCGTCGGAAGAACGATCGCGGTCGTCACCGGGATCCGCCTCACGGGATGGAGTGGGGGCCGGAGCCGCGGGATCCGGGGCCGGTTCTTTCTGCGGAGTCTCACCCAAGTCGGTCCGGCCCGGGTCGCTTCCGGCCGGCGGCGGGGAAGCGGCCGGGCCCGGGGCGGATTCGCGCGGCGGCGCCGGGGGCTTGGCGAGATCGGGGCGGAACTTGGCGATGATGGCCTCCAGATCCCGGGTTTCCAAGGTTTCCCGTTCGAGCAGGGCCGAGGCGACGGAATCCAGGATTTCCCGGTTTTCTTTTAGAATCCCGAGGGCACGCTGGTAGTTTTCCTCGACGATCCGGCGCACTTCCTGATCGATCTGGATGGCCGTCCGTTCACTGTAATCGCGGTGATGCTGGGTGAGTTCCCGGCCCAGGAAAACCTGGTCGTCGCGCTTTCCAAAGCTCAAGGGACCCATCTTCTCGCTCATGCCCCATTCGCAGACCATGCGTCGCGCCAGCTCAGTGGCCCGGTCGATGTCGTTGGAAGCGCCTGTGGTCTGGTGCTTGAAGACCAGTTCTTCCGCGGCCCTTCCGCCCATGAGGGTGGCGATGGTGTTCAGGAGGTAATCCTTGGGGTAGGTGTGACGTTCGTCCGTCGGCAGTTGCTGGGTGAGGCCCAGCGCCCGCCCTCGCGGAATGATGGTGACCTTGTGGACTGGATCGGTTCCCGGAAGCAGCCGCGCCACCAGGGCGTGACCCCCTTCATGGTAGGCCGTGATGCGCTTTTCTTCTTCGCTCAAGATCATGCTCTTGCGCTCCAGGCCCATCATGACCTTGTCCTTCGCCTCCTCGAAGTCAGCCATATGGATGCGGTCCTTGTTGTGCCGCGCCGCCAGAAGCGCCGCTTCATTCACCAGGTTTTCCAAGTCGGCCCCGGAAAAGCCGGGAGTGCCCCGGGCAAGGGTTTCCACCTCCACGTCTTCCGACAATGGTTTGCCTCGAAGATGGACCTTCAATATGCCTTCCCGACCCCGGATGTCCGGAACAGGCACCACCACCTGGCGATCGAACCTGCCGGGGCGAAGCAGGGCGGGGTCCAGCACGTCCGGCCGGTTGGTGGCTGAAATAAGGATCACGCCTTCGTTGGATTCGAACCCGTCCATTTCGACGAGAAGCTGATTCAGGGTCTGTTCGCGTTCATCGTGGCCGCCCCCCAGGCCGGCGCCCCGGTGGCGCCCGACGGCGTCGATTTCGTCGATGAAAATGATGCAGGGCGCATGCTTCTTGCCCTGCATGAAAAGGTCCCGCACGCGGGAGGCGCCGACGCCCACGAACATCTCCACGAAATCGGACCCGCTGATGCTGAAGAAGGGAACGCCGGCTTCACCGGCGATGGCCCGCGCAAGGAGCGTCTTGCCCGTCCCCGGCGCGCCGACCAGCAGAACTCCTTTGGGGATCCGGCCTCCCAGTCGCGTGAACTTCTTCGGGTCTTTCAAGAATTCGACGATTTCCTGGAGCTCTTCCTTCGCCTCTTCAATGCCGGCCACGTCGTTGAACGTCACCTTCCGGGCGTTTTCGCTGAGCAGCCGGGCCCGGCTCTTGCCGAACGTCATGGCCTTGCCGCCCCCGACCTGCATCTGCCGCATGAAGAAGATCCACACCCCGATGAGCAGCAGCATGGGAAACCAGCTGATGAGGATGGTCATGTACCAGGGGGATTCTTCCCTGGGTTTGGCCTGGATGTCCACGTTGTGGTCCCGAAGGATGCCGAGCAGTTCCGGATCCTGCGGCGCGAAGGTCTTGAAGGGCTTTCCGTCCACGTAGACGCCCAGAATGTCGTTGCCCCGGATGGTGACCTGCGCCACTTCCCCTTTTTGGACCGAGGCGATAAATTGGCTGTACGTGGTTTCCAGGCGGCTCTGCTGCGGCTGGTTGAACATGTTGAAAAGCAGAATCACCATCAAGCTGATGACCAGCCACAAGGCCAGATTCTTGTAAAACGGGCTCAATCCTATGTCCTCCTGAGATTTTCCGGTACGACCGTTCGTCGACCCCACTTCATTGCAGGATGCCGAGGCGGCGGATCGGAACGTCCGCCCGCGGCCCGCGCGGCGGCGAATGCTTGGAAGGCGTCTCCAGGCGGCTGGAAAACGTACCGGTTCTTGGGATCCCGCGCCCCAAACGGCCAATAATTCTACGCCGGGACGCGCTTTTTGCCAATATTAAGATTTTACCACGGCTCGCGCACCGGGGGAATTTCAACTCCCGCATCCCGCCGGCGAGGTCCGGTCCTTTTCCGACGCCCCCGCAGCGGGACAGCCCGTGGCGCTCTTCGCCGAACCGCCGCTCAGTCCGGCCAGTTCCCGTTCCAGCACCATCCTTTTCCGCTCCGAAGCATGAGGGTCCTCTTCGAGCATCTTCCGGATCCCCTTCCGATACCATTGGATTCCCATACGAGTCTTCGGCAGGAACGCTTCCACCGCATCGGGCAGGCGGCCGTTGGCCACGTTGTCCACCACGCTCATCCTGGCTTCCGCGTCCAACAGCGGCGCCCGGGCGGTGAAAGCCGCCCACAGGCGCCATTCGTCCGACGAGGGACCGCCCCAATGCCGGTGGAGGTGGTAGAGTCGATACAGGAGGAGCGTGAGTTCCCGTTCCTCCTCTTTCAAGAAAGGACGCCGGCCGTAGATCCGGATCGCTTCCCTTCCCACCTGCTGAATGAAATGGGCGTGAAACCACCGGAGCAGGAGCACCGAGCCTTCCCGGCTCAACTCCCGGCCGGCCCAGTAGACGGGGTTCTGGATGTTTTTGAGGTGAATCGCCCATCGGACCATACGATAAAGGTGCCGGTGCTTTTTGAGGGTCTGCACCAGAGGACTGTCCTGGAATTTCCGGTAGGTTTCATAGGCCTTCTGATATTCGTTGAGGCGTCTTTCGGCAAGGAGCCGAAACGGGCCGAACCGCGTCAGGCGAATGATACGGGTGTTCACGCGGCGTGCGAGAAGGAGCGATTCCAGAAGCGTCGCTTCGTATTCCGGCTTCGGCGCGTCCGGGTGGTAGACGGCGGCGACGGAACAAACGACCCTTGCGGCTTTTTGGAACAAGGCCTCGAATCCCACGTCCAGGTCGGCCGGTGAAACGTCCCAGACTTCCCGCCGGAGCTCTTTTACCAGCTGCAGCGCCCGTCGGTCCCGTTCGTCCAGGGCCGCCGATTCGCCGAAAGCGTCCAGGTCTTCGACGCCTTCTTCGATGAGGCGCTGCCATGAGCGCTTGAGCCGCCACCGGAAGAAAGCGACGGCCGCGAACACCAGGATCGTGGCCGAAAGGAGACCGATACTCAGCCAATGGGCCCAGGCGAAGTCGTAAAGGGCGTCGATCGTCAGTGGGGGTTGCATCTACCTGGAGCCACCACGGGCCTAAAACGGAGGGGAATCCGGCGCATTCCCTTCGATCCACCGTTTGAGCTGAGGAAGGGCGTCCGATTCCCAACCGGGATTCAAGCGAAGCTTCAGGAACTGGAGGAACAACGCGTCGATCAGCGTGAGGAATTCTTCCAGGAAGTACATCGTTTCCAGAAAACGGCCCTCAGGGTCGTTTGCTTCGTGTTCGGACGACTGCCTGGGGATCTTCAGACCCTTGACGCCCCACAGGTCCCGGTCCATCACCCACTGGTAATCGTTGTCGCCGACCCGGGCCGCCATCTGGATCTCTTCCACCAGTTTCCCCTGCTGCAGAGCGGTCCGCGCTTCATGTAGGGCGCCCGCCTGCGTGGTGCAGATGATCCGTTCCCTGCCGTCGTCCTGGCGGCTCAAAACGATCCGTTCGCCCAAGGTCAGTTCCGCACTCCGGCCTTCATCAACGGCCGCCGTACCGCCTCCGGCTTCAGTGAGAAACCAGAGCCAGGTGAGGAATTCGTAGCCGAGAAAGCGCCCTTCATGCATGGCGTGAGGCGACTTCAGCGGGACGAGGGATGCCAGGTGGTCCTTTTCCCCCGCTGAAAGGGGCAGCAGATGCATGGCCCACTGGGCATGGTAGAGCGGCACGGGGTAGAGCCGGAAATGGCGTTCAAAATGCTCCAGGAAGCCTTCAATCATCTTGAGGCTGGTGGTCCCCACAAGCAGCCAGTGGCGGCTCGGATGCCAAACCACATCACAGCCTGAGGGCTGCGGCAGCATCCGGGCGATGAGTTCGTTTCGGACGTCTTCCCGGATCTTCTGGCGCTCCAGCCGGGATGGCCCGCGCCCTTCATGTTCCTTGCGATAGGTCTGGACCGCCTGCCTCACGTGCTGTTTGAGAACGATGGCGGACACCTTCCGCTGGTCGACTCGATAGTGGAACGCGGCGTATTCTCCCCGGTGATAGCTCGCGAACTCGAAAGACGAATCGAAAAGGTCGTCCCAAGAGGCAAAGCCGGCGGCCGATTCGGCTCCTTCAGGAAAGTCGTCGAAGCGCCCGGCCTTCAGGCTTTCGTCGACAAAAGTCCAGAAGTCCTCCACCGTGGGTTCGGGGACAAAAAACCGCGTGAACGCAGCCGATGCCGATTGGATCGTCATGAGTGAACGCTTTCCCGCTTTCGGTTAAAAAGATCTGATGACGGGAGGATGCGCCGGCGATACTAGGGTGCCGCCCGTCACCGCCGATCGCCCCTGGGGGGCGGGAGTTTCATTGTAACCCGCCGAGGGCGTTTGGGCGCGCCGGCGGTGTCTCCCGCAGCCCCGATCCGGAATCACCCGGACAGGAAGGAAGCCGGAACCCGGGGTCACTTCCGCTTCGATTCCCCGGCCGCCTGAGGCAGGAGTCCTTTGGCTCGAAGCTTTTTCCGCTTTTCGCGGCGCCGCCGGCGCCGCTCCAATTCCCGTCGTCGTTCAACCTTCTTCTGGCGTGCCACCTTCCATCCTCCCACTGTCAGCCCATCCAACGAAAAAAAGAGCCGGACTCCAATCGGCCGGCCGCGCCGTCGGGTTCGCGCACCTCGACAAGGCGCTCTTCTATTAACGGAACCCGTACCCACCGTCAACGGGAATCTCCGCCGGGTGAGTTCCGCTTCGCGTTCCCTCAGGCCCTTCAGGAACGGGTCAGGAAGGTTTCCATCGCGCGGCAGTCGCTGAAGGCGGCGAGCACTTCCTTAAGGCCCTCGATCTTGCGATCCTTGAGCAGCTCGTAGGTGAGCGCATGCACGCGCCGTTCCTCCTCTTCCCGCTCCCGCAGCGCCGCATCGTAGCGCTGGACGAATGTGGCGAACCGGATGACGTGGATCAGTTCGTGGGCCACGATATAGGCGGCCAGGGGAAGCAGTCGGATCTTCGGGTCTCGCCGCAGGACGTTCAGGATGACATGATCCTGGAGGCAGATCTTGAAGTAGTCGCCGTGACGGCTGGCCAGCGGTTTTTCGTCGGGATGACGCGTATAGCGCAGAATCTGGGCAAAAGCGAAGTCGGTGACCTCATCCACCGCCAGTTGGCACAGCGACTGGATGTCGTAGCGGTATCGCTTCCAGTCCGAAGTGGAGATCCGGTAACGATCACCGATCAATTCTTCCGAAATATCGATCGCGTTTCGAAGTACCTCGATCTCTTCGAGACTGAAAGGAACTCGTTCCATGCGAACCTGTTCGCCTGCGATAAATAGGGCTGTTCGTTCCGCGGCGCCCGCCGGGCGGTCGAAAGTGACCGGTTCCTCCCTCTAGCACGATTTTCGTAATTGAGTCAAGCACATGCCTGTCATGAGGGCGCCGTTCAACATGGAACTGATGCGAACAGCTCGTTTCGAAGCGAGGCGTCCAGGGCGCCGCCTTTCCATTTCAGGTCTTTTCCGTCGACGGCCGCCGCCGGCATGATGCCCATCATTGAATTGAGGACCCAGATCCGGTCGGCCGAGGCCAGGTCTGCGGGCGAAACGGTGATTCGACCGATGGTGATACCGCGTTTTCCGAGTAGCCCCGTCACCTTGTCCAGGGTGACGCTCGGGAGCTGATACGGGCTTTCCGGAATCCACCATGAACCGCTCCGTTGGATAAGCAGGGCGCCAGTGGCGGTTTCGGCCACATGCCCCTTCTCATCGAGGATCACGGCCTCGTCCTGGCCGGCGTCCAGGGCGGCCTGTCGAGCCGCCAAGTAATACAGGTAATTCAGGGTCTTGTGGCGGGAAAGGGGAGGGGCGAACCCTTCGCGGTGCACGTGGAGCCTCCAGCCTCGGGTGTACCGGGCCGTTGTCGGCGGTTCATAAGGGGCGGCGGTGACAAGGCAGCTGCCCCGCCCGGAACGGGGAAGCCCCAGCTCCGGGCTTTCTCCGCGCGTGAGAACGATCTTGATGCGCGAAACGGCATCCACCAGCCGGTTGGCTTCGATCAGCGATACCATGACGGCTTGCCAGTCCAGGTCCGGCGGTGGCGGAAGCCGCAGAGCGGCCGCGCTTCGCCTGAACCGTTCCAGGTGTTCCTGCAGGTGGAAAATGGTGCCGCGTTCCGCTCGAAGCGTTTCGAAGAGGCCGTCACCGTAGAGTAGACCTCGGTCCAGGGGTGAAATGCGGGCGCGGCCGAGAGGCAGCCGCCGTCCGTTCAGCCACACGAAGGGTTCAGGGGTTGGCTTGACCATCAGGCCTGCTTTCCCTCAAGGGATCGAACGACCTCGAAAAAGGTCCGTCCCTTGTGAAGGGTTTCCTCGTATTCGTCCTGTTCGTTGGAATCATAAACCACGCCGCCTCCAACGGACACGTGGCCGAGGCCGCGGGTGACGACGGCGGTCCGGATGGCGACGTTGAGATCCAGGTTGTCGTGCCATCCCACGTAGCCGATGGATCCCGTGTACACGTGGCGAACGGTGGGTTCCAGTTCGTCGATGATTTCCATGGCCCTGATCTTGGGGCATCCCGTGATGGATCCCCCCGGAAAGGTCGCTCGAAGGAGATCGCCCGCGGTCGTCCCCGGAATCAGGGTGCCCGTAACGATGGAGACCAGGTGGAAGACGTTTTGGTACCGTTCGATCCGCTTATGTTGCAGAACCCGGATACTTCGAGGCTTGCAGACCCGGCCCAGGTCGTTACGCAGCAGGTCCACGATCATGGACAGTTCCGCGTCGTCCTTTTCGCTTTCCGCCAGCTCCCGGGCCAGGGCCGCATCCTCTTCCGGCGTCGAACCCCTCCGGCGGGTGCCCTTGATGGGCCGCGTTTCGATGGTGCTCCCGCGCCGAAACAGGAACCGCTCCATGGACGTGGAAAGCACCTGGTGATCTCCGGCGTTCACGTAGGCGAAAAACGGCGCGGGGTTTTTCTCGAAAAGCGCCTTCCAGAGTCGGATCGGCGGACCTTCCAGCGGGAAAGAAAAACGTTGAGAAAGATTCACCTGGTAGACGTCACCCGCTCGGATGTATCGGCGGATCCGGCGGACCGCTTCCAGGTACCCTTCCCGGGTAAAGTTGCTGGAAAGCCTGCCGGTCCTGAGCGAGGCCAACGGGGCTTGTCCCTGCGCCTCAGGCGCCGGTGCCCGGATCGGAGGGGCGCCGTTGGGGTCGAGCTGAATCTCATGCGCCAGTCCTTCCCGGCGGTCGTGGACCAGGATCTTCGTCGGGAACGCAAAAAAAAGGTCCGGGAGCTCCAAATCGTCACGGGCGGTTTGAGGAAGCCGTTCGATGGAGTTTTTCAGCTCGTAGGCGAGATATCCCACCGCTCCCCCGGAAAAGGGCTCGATCTCCGGCAGATCCCGGGGCGCCGTGGTTTCCAGGGCCCGGTCCAAAAAGGACAGAGGGTCGCCGCGGCCCGTCCAGGTGCCCCCGGCGTACGTCGCCTTGAGGTCCCGGCCCTTGCTTTCGATGACGAGGAAGGGATCGCAGGCGGCGATGGAAAAGCGCGCACAGTCCAAGTCGCCGCCGCTCAAAAGCACCGTGGCGTAAGGCCGGCCGGCGACGGTGAGGGCCTGCTCCAGGAAGGCGTCGTCGCTCATGGGAAATCGCCGCTCCCAGCTCCACGACGGCGCCTTCACGTCAAAGCAACCAGACATCATGACGCGGCCTCTTTGCAGGCCACACCCGGAACCTTTTCCGTCCCCGCAGCCCAGCGGGGAAAGCGGTCCGGGTCTGAGGAGCGTACCGCCGGAACGATTCCCCGGCCTGGATGCAGAGCGAGAAAGTTGGCCACCAGCTCCAGGCCGTATTCGCTCAGAAAGGATTCCGGGTGAAACTGAACCCCCATAATAGGGAGCCTGCGGTGCCGGATGGCCATCACCACGGCGTCTTCGGCGAAGGCCAGCGGGACGATGTCCCGGGACCCGATGACGGCCTGCAGGGAATGGTAGCGTGCAGCCTGGAAGGGGGAGGGGATTCCCGAAAGGAGCCCTTCACCTCGGTGATGAACCAGGCAGCGCTTGCCATGCACCGGCAGTGGCGCCCGGGTGGTCCGCCCTCCGAATACCTCGTTGATGGCCTGCATGCCCAGGCAGACTCCCAAAATGGGGATCGAAGAGCCCAATCGACGGATCACTTCCTTGCTGATCCCCGCGTGAGCCGGATCCTTGGGCCCCGGCGAAATGCAGATCCAGTCGGGATCCAGTTCCCGGACGCCTTCGACGGTTAAGACGTCGTGGCGATAAACGCGGACCTCCAGGTCGAATTCGCCGAAGAGATGCACCAGGTTGAAGGTAAAGGAATCGTAATTGTCGATCACAACGAGTCGCATCCCCATGCCTCCCTCAACAAAAAAAGCCACCCCGCCGTTGAGGCTGGGTGGCTTTCGCCTGGAACATACCTCGAAGTACTGCTTCACCAGAAGGAAACCCCGTCAACCACGCCGTGCGAATCGAGAAGGTTTCCCCGGCGCCGTTGGGGGATTTCAGTACCTGGAACGACCTCCCCTGCCGCGGGGCGGGCCGCCCTCACGGTCGTTTCGGCGGCCGCCGAACCCGCCGCCCCTGCCGCCTTCTTCCCTGGGCCGGGCCAGGTTGACGGTGAGGGTGCGGTCATGGAGCTGAGTTCCGTTGAACATACTGATGGCTTTCTGAGCCTGGGCCTGGGTTTCCATTTCCACGAAGGCGAAACCCTTGGAGCGGCCGGTGTCCCGGTCTTTGATCAGTGTAACCGACGCGACCGTTCCGGCCTGTGCGAACAGGCTGCGCAAGTCTTCCTCCGTCGCATCGTACGACAAGTTGCCCACGTAAAGCTTGTTTTCCATTTCTCTCCGATCCTGGCTTGTTCATGGCTCGATCAATGGTGTGACGGAGGCAGTGCCGGTCTGCGTCACGGGGTCCATGGCGGCGCCATCAAAACGGCGGCCCGCTTTTGCAAAGCGGGGCGTCGATGGCAAGGAGCGATCAGCGTGCTTTGCCGACACGGTCGACCGGCGGAGGGCCTTCGGGAATCCGGAGCGTAACGCGTGGATTTCACGGGGGCTTCTCGACGGATCGTGCTGCGCGGCGAACCGTTCTGATCGGACCTCAAATGTACGATACAGAGCTTTGAAGAGGAACGCAAGCTGAAGTTTGACCGTACGGTAAGTATTTGCACGAAGGGGCTTCGACTTCGACGGATTCTGTGTTGGCGCGGGACCGCGCCGGCGTGCCGAACGCTACGAAATGCTCCAGACCTGCAGCCAGTGCCATTCTCTGAATTTCGCCCGGGCCGAGCTCGAAAAAGGCGACCGTATGATCCGTGAAGCGGACCGGCTCATGGCCGAGGCCATCCGCATCGTTTCCGGCCTGTACAAGGACGGCGTGCTGAAGAAGCCGAAAGCCTACGACTACACCTTCCCAGATCTCCTCACCTTCCACGATGCGCCCACTGTGATCGAGCAGCGACTTTTCCTCATGTTTCTCAAACATCGCATGCGAACTTTTCAAGGAACCTTCCATGCCAACCCGGACTACGCGCTCTGGTACGGCTGGAGTGAGATGGTGAGAGACCTCACCGCCATACGAGAAATGGCGGAAGACCTGGGCGGCAAGGCGAAGCCGTTGGCCAGTATGCAGCAGTCTTCAGTGGATCAAGATAAGCCATGATCTTTGCTGGAGACTTGGCAGCAATTCCCGGAGCGGATGGTCCTTGGATGGAAAGCGGGCGTGAAAGGAGAGTCTTCGAGTGTTCAGCGGACCGTTTGGGGTGATCGAGGGTGCGAACGTCCCGTTCAGGGATGCCACCTCGAGCGTGAGGGTTCACATCCTTGGCTTGAAGGCGCACCTCCGCATCGGTTTTTTGGGTGAAAGGCTCAGGTTCTGCATGGGGGCGATTCCTTTCTCCGCCCTACGAGGTGTTATAGGCGATGATCGGGGTCAGCTCCCATCGGAAAAGACCTTTTCCCACGAAAAACAGCCCGTGCCGTCCAGGGCCAGGATGTAGCGGCCGTCCAGCACGGTCATCTGAGCCAGCGCCTTGCCGCGCTGAAGCCGCGAGAAGATCTCGCGGAAGGCGGGTCGGAACACATAGGGCGAAACCTCATCGAGAATCTCCCGCATGGTGCTCTCGGAAGAGACCTTCTCGATGTGGTAGAGCGCGTGCAGGTTGTGATCCCGAGCCGACCAGCGTTTCTCAAAGGCCGGAAGAGAGGGATCCTTCAAAGAAAACATGGCGAAGGCGCTCATGGCCGCATCCGCAAAGGAGATCTGCGGCCTGCCTTTGCGGGGATCGGGAAACTTTTCGAACTCACGGCGCACCGCCCTCACCAGGGCCATCCGCATTCAGATGCTTGCGAAATCGGATCTTGGAGGAATGAGCGTCTTTTCTGGGCTTTATAGCAAAATAGCCTACCAGAGACGCGGGCGGCTGTCCAGCATGAAACAGCAAAATAGTCGAAAAAATTCGCCTCCGAAACCCCCTTCGGAGCCCGAAATCACCCCCTGGGTTCGCGAAAACCAAATCCTTCAAGGCCCGGTTTTCAAGGCTTTACAGGGGCTCCGGAAATTACTGTGATCTGCTGGACCTGATTTAATTAAGCCGTCTTTACCTTGATCTTAAGATGTTGAGCTCGCACCCGGTTTTTGGCCCCTAGAAAACGCGCCAGAAACTCGGTCCTGGGATTATAAAACAATTCATCCGGGGTATCCGTTTGCTCTATCCTTCCTTCGTTGAGCACTGAAACCCGGTCACCCAGAGAAATGGCCTCGTCCTGGTCGTGGGTGACATAGATTGTGGTTATCCTTCTCTTTTGCTGGATATTTTTAAATTCACCCAGTATTTTCTCCTTGGTCATGGGATCCAGGTTGCTCATAGGCTCATCCAGAAGCAACACTTGTGGAGAAGGTGCAAGGGCCCTTGCCAAGGCCACCCGCTGCCTTTCTCCTCCGCTCAAATTGCTAGGATATCTCCGCGCAAGATCCGCGATATTCATCAAATAGAGCATTTCATTCAGTTTGGTCTCAATCTCATGGACGCACCTCTTTTGCATTTTCAACCCATAGGTGATATTAGAGGCCACATCAAGGTGAGGAAATAGAGCTAAATCCTGGAGCAGGTATCCGACATGCCTCCGGTTAACCGGTATCCTGTCTATCGACACCCCATCGAAAAGTATGGATCCCTCATACTCGATCAACCCGCTGACGATATTCAGCAAGGTTGTCTTCCCTGCACCCGTCGGCCCCAAAAGCACCATAAACTCCCCGTCCACAATCTTTAGGTTTATATTGCGACAGATAAAGTTGCTGATATTTCTCAGCTCAATGGCGGGCATATCATCTCCATTTGCCTGTCAGCTTGTGTTCCATGTAAATGAAGAACCTCTCAAAGGATAGACACATCACCGACAGGACTATCAGGCATACTATGACAATATCTATCCTGATGAGGCTTTCGGCCCTCATGAGCAATGCCCCGATACCGGTGGGAATGGCTACCATCTCAGCGGCTATTATCACCCGCCAGGCCATCCCTGCTTCGAGCCTCAAACCAGTACATATATTAGGAAGGGCAAGGGGCACAAGTATGGTGCTCAAGATTCCTCCTTCAGATGCCCCCAAGGTCTTTGCGACCTTGATAAGATCCTTATCAACGGTCTTGATACCGGTAACGGTGTTATAAAGTACTGGAAAGAACGAACAGATAAATATGATCATGATGGGAAGCATCTCACTTATTCCAAACCAGAGCATCAGGACGGGCAGCCAGCCCACAGCAGGAATAGGATAAAGCAGGCTAAAAATCGGATGAAATGTCTTATTTATACTTTCCTTATAGCCCATCAAAATCCCCATTAACAAACCGGCAATAGACCCGGTGATAAAACCGATCAGGACTCTGGTCAGGCTCTTCAAAAAGTTGGTCGGCAGAACTCCATTGGCGGTCAGATGATAAAATTCGTGCACGACCGCACTAAAGGGCGGGAAAAAGAAATGGCCCGGGATCAGCTCCAGTCTGGCTGCCATTTCCCAGATAAACAAAAAGACAAATACAGGGAACAGGCTGTAAGCAGCTTTTATCCTCTCCATTTAAGCTCCTCGTAATTAGCCGGGTGATTAGGGCGAAGGCTGTTGGATAACTTCTGCCTTCAACCTTTAGTCTATCCACCTGTTTACAAAATCCTCCGCCCTAAATGAGTCTTTTATGTATTCTAATTCAACGCATACCTCTATCGTTTTCTGGATTTCTATTGGATTAATAGCAGTAGTATTAACCAATCTTACCGTTAATGATTTAAATATTGATAAGGGAGTGATCACGATTTTGGAAGCCGCATCAATGGCTTTGACAGGAAATATCTTTTTCCCGGCAACCTGTAATTCTCCGGCAACAATCTCTGCTGCCTCTTCAGGATGACCATTGATAAATTGTGTTGCTCGCTCAGTAACCTTCACCAATTTTTCGACTATATCAGGATACTCATTTATGAGTTCTTCCCTTACCACCAAAACACTGCCCTGCATATTCAGCCAGAGATCTTCTGCCGTCAAAAATACTTTGAACCCTAATTCTTCTGCCATGGTGGGAAATTGCTCAGAAATAAAAGCCGCATCCAATTGGCCCATTTTCAGGGCAAGAAGGAGCTCAGGGGGATTCATCCTTCTGACCTTTTTTAATATTTCCTTCTTGTCTAAGCGGTGTTTTTCTATCATCTTATGCAGGAGTGCATCAACGGGACTGCCTTCTCGAGTGCATCCAATACGAATGCCTTCCTTTTTCAGGTCGCCGATAGTCCTGACTCTGTGAGGATTAACAACAAAGCCATATCCGTATTTATGGATTCCAGCTACAATCTTTATCGGCACATTGGCATTGGCCTTAGCAGTTATAGCCGGAATCAAACAGATGTAAGCGGCATCAATATCACCTTGCGCCAGAGCAACGGCAAGAGCCATGCCGGTTATATAGTATTCATACCTGGCAATGGTTAAGCCTTCCTCTTTATACCAGCCCTTTTTTCTGGCTATATGAGCACAGGCAGAATGAGTAGTAAATTCTACTGCTATGCTGATGGGCTTTGTTTTGGCAGAGACAGGATCTTCGCTGGATCTTCCACGAGCGAGTGCGATGGGACAAACAAGAGAAACCAGCAATACCAGAGATGTCGCCATCAGGCTTTTCATGCTGATCATCCTCCGGAAGCTATAGGTTTAGGCTTGCGAGTTTCCATACCGGGGCATGAACGGCATTATGGACACTAGCGGCAAGATTCAGAAACCCCTTGAAGCCCACATATGGGCCGGCACATTTGAGCTGTGGAAAGAGGCAGAACCCAATGCCGAATTTATGAGAAAGAAATTGTTCTTTAATGCCTCCCATAAAGACATCGGGTCTCAATTCATCAAGCAGGTGCTCCAGATCCTGTTCTGACGCATCGTCTATTATATAGGTGCCCGGGTTAACGTTCCGCCAGGCATCCTTATAAGTAGACGAATCGCCGAATTGAGAGCCTGTAAATGTTACCTCGATTCCCATGTCATCCAGGGCCTTGACAAGAGAGGCCATGCGCGCAGCTCCAAAAAAAAGGGCTGCTTTCTTGCCTTTGAGTCTAGGTAAAAGACGCTCGAGCCCAGGTTTTATGGCTTTATATTCTGTGGCAATGACCTTTTCAGCCTGCGATTCCAGACCGAAGTATTGTCCGATCCTGCGCAGGCTGGCTATGGTCTGGGAAAGTCCCAGGAAAGTGACCTCCAAATAGGGTATTCCATACCTCTTCTGAAGGCCCTCCGTCAAAAAGCGCGCTGAATTCTGGCATATAAGCAGATTGAGTTTTACCCTATGCGCAGCAGTGATTCCCTCATAATCCGCATGACCAGTAAAGACGCAGCGAACCCTTATGCCCATCTGTTCCAAAAGGGATTTCAAGACCATGCTCTCGCCATTGATGTTGTAGTCGCCGATGATGTTTACGTCGTGCAACCCCGCTTCCGTTCGTTCACCCTGGCCGACCAGGTGGTCTAAAAGGGATTCAAAGGCGATCCTATGACCGCTTGCCTGACTGTCTCCTTTAAAACCCGGGCAGTTGACAAAGATGACCGGAAAGCCGAATTCCTTTTCCATCTCTTTGCAAATACCGGCTATGTCATCACCAATAATGGCCGCGCTGCATGTGGCATAAACAAAGCAATACTTTGCATGAGGCATGACGGCCCTTGCCTCTTTAAGTGTCCTTATAAGTCGTTTACCGCCGCCGAAGACGATATCCTTTTCTTTCAAGGCAGTGGAAAACACACGAAAGGGCCTGCCTCTCACGGTGCCGCCATAGTAGGCGCAACCCACAGGCCCGTGCACTATATGGATAGCGTCTTCCAATGGGGCGAGCATCCAGCGCGCCCCGTAAAATGCACAACTGCGCTGTGTGATTTTCCCCGGGGTAGATGGACGGCTGCAGAGGGGAAGATCGGCGCCGTTTTTCCTTTTTTGGACCAAATGGGTCCCGATATTGCAATTTAGGCAATCGTTCATTTTATTCACGCCTTTATTCGGATAGAGATCTATTGGTGTATGCGATCATCCGGGAATTTGCTGTCCAGGAGCGTATTCACTATGAGGTCAAGCAGGTACTCGCCTCCCCGGTAGCCCACGTAGGCCCGGCGCTGGTAGCCGACGCGGTCGTATATTGGAAATCCGATACGCACCAGCGGCGCATTCGCTTCTTTTGAAATATTTGCAGCCTTGGAGTTGCTCAGGATCAGATCGATCTTGTTCTTTTTGATATATTCCTCCCATTCAAACATGTCGCTGCCGTTTAAGATGACCGGCTCGAAATCATATTCATGTACTGTCTCCCATACATCTTTGACAAACTGTTTGCTTTCCGTCCCGCTTCCAACGATTACCGGTACCATGCCCAGTTCGCAGGAAAACCTTGAGGCCGCTGCGGCGATGTCAGGATCTCCGTATATAGCCACGCGCACGCCCATGGTATAGTGAAAGGTGTCAGCCATCGCGTCAATCAGGATGCCGCGTTCGTCCTTTATCTCATCCGTAATAGGCTTTCCTGTTATCTCCGAAAGATTTTTTATGAAGGAATCGGTGTAGCGTATACCTAAGGGCATTGGGCCAATTATAGCCGGCACCTTGAACCGCTTCTCAAGGTAGGTTGCGCCGGCTTCTCCTGCATCATGACAGAGGGCGAATGTGGCCAGAGAGCTTCCCATATCGACAATCTCTTCAACCCTGGTGCCTCCCTTGGGATAATAGGGCATGGATTGGGGCAGGCGCAGAGGGCAATCAAGCGTTCCGGATATGTCAAACAGGATGGTACCCTCTATATCCATCAACTTAAGGATGTGTTTTATCTCCCTGATATCCCCGGGGGTGATCATGCCCGGGATGATATTTACCTTGTTGTTCGGGGAGCTCCGTTTGGCCAGAGTCTTTAAAAATGCGGCGGACGCCCGGTTGTATCCCTCCACATGAGAACCGACAAAGCTGGGGGTATGAATTATAATGAACTTGACCTCATCAAAGATATCGGGGCCGAATTCCTCTTCCAGACTGTCTCGGGCCTCCTCCAGAAAACCTTCCATGTCGTCCCCGATGATCTCGCTTGAGCACACAGTGACAATGGCAATGACCTCGGGGTGGTAACGGATGATAAGATTGCGCAATCCCTCGATGAAGTTCTTCCGCCCGCCGAATACCGCCGTCTCTTCATGAAAGGAGGCCGTAGCGATAGAGACAGGCTCCCTGAAGATACGGGAGAAGGTATACCGTGGATAGGTGGTGCAACCCTGTGCGCCCTGGACAAATGGGATGCATTTATGGACCCCCACGCCCGCCCACAAGGCCCCAAACGGCATGCAGATGCGGCCTGGATCCATAACAAAGGATCTATTTGATGAAGGAATGATATCCTGATCCGGCGCCTGATATTCAGGACAGATAGGCTCCTTTTCTATATACATTTGATCATATGTAATGCCCTCAATAGGGATCTCGGGCAAGGCGTTAAGTTCTTCTATGGTGAGCCTTCCATTCAGTTTTAAAGATGTAGTCATGGTATTCCTCCTAAATAAAATCGTTGTCCCTGACGAATTTCCAGACAGGCGCGTAAACCCCCTGATATATATCCCTGGCAAAGTTCACCATGCCCCTGAAGCAGGCATAGGGACCCTTTTCATAGGAATGTGAATTTACTGTCGGCACCCCAAACTTGCGGCAGAGATATTTTTCCTTTAAGCCGGTGAGAAACAGGTCGGGCTTAAACCTCTCCAGACACTCCTCGATCTCGAATTCATTGGGACTGTCCACAAGGAAAACACCGTCTTCCGCCCTGGCATTGATTTTTTCGTAGTCGTCATCATGGGCAAAGGTGCACATGCCAAAGACCACCTTCATACCTAATTCGTGCATAAGCTTCTGCCAGTGCCATACCCGTGGCCCGCCTACATAAATGCCCACTCTTTTGCCTGACAACTTTTCCCTGTAGAAATCTATGGCCGGAGATACGACCTTGAGTTCTTGTTCAATGATCTGCTCTGCCTTCTGCTTCATATCTTCAGAGCCGAAGAATGCGGCAACCTTTCTTAATGCCTCTGCTGTCTGCTCCAGGCCGAACAGACTTACGTTCACATAGGGGACCTCAAAACCTTCAACTAGCAGCTTAGAGATATAGGTGCAGGACCGCTGGCAGTGGAGTACATTCAGCTTGACATCAGGCAATTTCATTAAATTTTCAAGGCGCTCGCCGCCGGTAAAGACCAATACGACACGACACCCCAGCTTTTCAAAAAGAGGCTTGATATAAGCCAGATCCCAGTCCATATTGAAGTCGCCGACAATGGCAATGTCATACGGCCCCTTTTCCTCTTCGTTCATACAGGCTTCCGGGTGTTTCTCTCTATACTCCGTTATCTGTTCATAGAACTGGATATTGAAATGGTGATGCCCAATAGACTGGCTAACCCCGCAAAAGCCAGGAGAATCAAAAACAAATACAGGCTTGCCGATCTCTTTTTGAACCCTTCGGGCCACAGCATGGCAGTCATCTCCGATAAGCCCGCTGGTGCACGTGGTAAAGATCAGGATGCCTCCAGCGCCCGGGACAAGACGCCAGGCCTCAAGGCATGCCTTTTCGAGCTTTTCCGTGCCCCCAAAGACCACATCCTTTTCCTGCAAGTCTGTGCTGATAGCATGCCTGCGGTTATGAGAATCATTGCAGAGCACACCGGGACCTGCCCAGGAATAAATGGCCGAAAGATTCCTCCGGGTGCCCCACTGATACCAGGCGCATCCGGCCGGTGAATGGACTACCTGAATACAGTCGCCGATTGGTCCGCCAATGACTCCACGGCATCCGGCAAAGGCGCAACCGCGCTCAGTCATATCCCCGGGTATGGTTTTGATATTGTTTGCGGGGATATTGGGCTCTTTTCTGTTTGTGAGCGCATGATGCATATATCTCTCAGGTATAGTAATGTCGCATTTTAACTTGTATTCTTCTGGAATAGCCATCTCTTGCCTCCATATAGAATAGGATAATCAGTGACTGCACAGAGCACAGGGTGCAGTATTGACGGTGGTATACGGATAAGGGCATGCCTCTTGCTGAACCTCTCTTCCTGGTTCCTCCCCGGGTACCCCTGCCGCATCGGCCCTGCATTGCTTGCAGAGATACCATTGGTTGATTATTGGGAGACATTGCGCTCGGACCCTGCTGATTTCGTTTGGCGCAGGCGAAGGCAGCCCGGAAAAAATGCCCAAAGGGATCAAAGGCATAATGTTCATGATATGGGCGCCTGCGTCCCTCATCTCTCGGGCAATCTCAACAACGTGGTCAGAATTGATACCCGGAATGAATACAGTATTTACCTTTACAAAAAATCCCATACGGCTGGCCTGATAAATCCCTTCCATCTGACGTTCCAGTAATATTCGGGCACCTTCCAGTCCGTGATAGACATGCCCCTTCCACATGACCCTTGTATATATTCTCTCGCCTATTTCCGGATTTACCGCATTGAGCGTTACCGTAAGATAATTCACGCCCAGTTCTTTCAGAAGCGGAAGCTTATCTGCGAGCAGTAGTCCGTTGGTACTCAGACACTTTGTTAGACCCGGGAAATACTCTTTGACGAGGGCAAAGGTCTCGAATGTGGCCTCGTTGGCCAGAGGATCACCCGGACCGGCAACGGCGGCAATCTGAATACGAGGTTCAAGGGTAAGCGCCTGTTTCAGGCGGCTTAATGCCTTGCTTGGCCTGATGACTTCCTGGGTGATACCCGGACGATTCTCAAGCGCGCCTACACTTCGCACACAATAACCGCATCTAATATTGCAAGTAGGAGCGACCGGCAGGTGAATCCGACCAATCTGGAAATGCGCCTCCGGGTCATAACAGGGATGTGCTAACCACATGGTTTCTCCTTTCACGCAAGAGCTTGAGCGCCCTTTTCTCCTGTCCTGATCCGGAGCGCTTCTTCCACCGGGCAGACAAAGATGCGCCCATCGCCGTAATGACCGGTCTGATTGGCCTGAATAATTGTATCTACTATCCTGGTGATGTCTTCATCATCCACGACCAGATACAAAAGGCGTTTAGGGATATATTTCATGCCACCATGTTTAGCCATTTGACTGACTTCCGGACTTACTGAAAAACTTACTTCATCGACAATGCCTTTCTGTTTTCCCCGGCCAAACACCCTGTAGTTAAAGACGGTAATTGATGGAAAGCCAATCTCTTCCAAGGCCTTTTTGGTACTGTAGACCTTGTTTACCCGGATAATCGCGTAGATTTCCTTCATCTGCTCCCCCTACATCCCCTTGGCGCCGGTCCTGATCGTATAGGCCTCTTCAACCGGCGTAATAAATATTTTTCCGTCGCCAAAATGACCTGTTCGCCCCTTTTCTATAATGGTATTTGCGATTTTATCCACCTTATCATCGTCTGTTACGATCATAAGCATCGTCTTAGGCAATTCGTCATAATGAATACCGCCGACATCCAGTCCCTTTTGTTTGCCCCTTCCAACCACATCTATCTTGGTAAGCGCGACAAAACCTTCTTCAGCCAGGGCATCTACGACTTCTTCCACCTTCTCGGGCCTAACGATTCCCTTTATCATCTTCATATTTTTCTCCTGGTCTAGATTGATATGTTCAGGGTTGACAACCTCTGAGCCTATGAACCTTGAACGGTGAACCTTTTTCCCAATTTCCGCGGTCTAGACGATCCCGTATTTCATTACCAGCTCTTCTAACTCATCCATCCTCATAATAGGCTCAGGGATTACAAAGTTCTCATTTTCTATTATCCGCTGGGCAAGATTTTTGTATTCACCTGCCTGTTTAGAGTCAGGATCAAATTCCATCACTGTCTTCTTGTTGAATTCCGCCCTTTGCACTATGTTGTCCCTTGGTACAAAATAGATCATCTGGGTGCCGATGCGGTCACAGAATTCCTCAACCAACTCTCGTTCCTTATCTACATTCCTGCTGTTACAGATGATTCCGCCCAAACGGACGCCGCTGCGCTTTGCATATTTTGCCAATCCTTTACTGATGTTGTTGGCTGCATAGATGGCCATCATTTCCCCGGAAGTAACGATATATATCTCCTGTGCCTTGCCTTGACGCATGGGCATGGCAAAACCACCGCACACAACATCACCGAGCACATCATAAAACAGGAATTCCAGATCGTCCGGATAGCCGCCCAGCTCCTCCATCAGGTCAATAGCGGTTATGATACCTCTACCTGCACAACCCACTCCTGGTTCGGGTCCTCCTGATTCCACAGCGCGAATTCCGCTGAACCCTACTTTCACCACCTTATCCACAGTCACATTTTCCTGGCCGAATTCCCTCAGGGTATCCAGTACAGTTTCCTGAGACATGACACCCAGAATCATTCGGGTTGCATCCGCCTTGGGATCACAACCATGGATCATCACCTTTTTCCCAAAACACACGGCCATGGCCGCGGCCATATTCTGGGTTGTGGTTGACTTGCCGATGCCGCCTTTCCCATAAATGCCGATCTTTCTCATTGTGCGTCTCCTTATGGATAATTATCCGTTCCTTCTGACAGCCGACAGCCTTTTGCAGGCTGTATGAACTGTTGCCCTATAAAGCCAGTTGGAACCATGCTTTTGTTTGAGACACTGATAATCCAAGAAATGTGCCGCGGTGGTGGGGGGCGTGCGGTAAAGTGTTCTAACTAGTTAAGAGTATTTGCAAAAGCATTGCTCGTGCGGTTTCCTTTGTGAAGATAGCGTTGGATCGGATGCTACAATAATGTAAGAAGTGAAGCACTCTTTCTACCGAAATGTAGGAATCCCCCTGCGGCGGGATAGTTATCGCATAATGTAAAATCATTTATGATCAAGTGTTTCGGGGGCGATGGAGGATCGGATGATGCAATGTTCCGAAGAGGGTAAAGAAGCTGTTCTGAAAAAAATAATACCGCCACACAACCCGTCGATCATCGAGCCGGCCAGGGAGGAAGGCATCATCGAGGCGACTCTGTACCTTTGGCGTCGGCAGGCGCGCGAGCGGGGCCTGTTGCTGCCGGACTCGGATAGGGTGCCCGACGTGTGGAGCGCGCGGGACAAGTTCAATGCCGTTAGGGTCGCTAAACCGAGGTGCCTTATCTTGTCGTGCTGGTGGAGATCCAGGAAGGCCCATGGATCATGGGAAACCTATACGACATGGACCCGGTGCGGGCCGACATGGAACTGATCGGCAAACCGGTGGAACTCGGCTGCCGAGTCTTTCCCGGCGACAAGTACTCCGACGGTCCCATAGCCCGGCCGGCATTCCGGCTTGCGCGCCAATAAAGTCCCCTCTAGAACGCAACGGATCCCGCAGCGCGGGTAATCTTTACGGAGGGAAAAGTTCTTCGGCGGCTTCGAAATGAACCCGGCCCAAGAGGACCATGGCGGTAAAGGCAAATGGCCTTGACACCGTCTTCCAGATGGTCTAAGGCGTTACGAAAAAGTTGTGTGTTGGGGGTGTCCTCTTGGCAGAGCTGAGAGCTTACCTTCGAACTTGAGCTGGGTAATATTAGCAAAAAGGAAACACCGCACTTCAAGTGGTACGGTGCTGCGGGATCGAAAAGGCGCTGGGCACACACCAAAACGGATTCTGGCTGCTGGTGACGAATCACCAGGAAAAGGAGGGTGAAGTTTTCCAGGTGGCGGCGCCGGAGGCCATCGTCCCATATCGGGAAAAGGTGGTGATTGAGGGGGCACTTCGCGACATCGAACATTTTGGGAGTGCATCAAGATTGACAAGAAGGTCATCCGAGAGCGATGCAAAAAGATTTACATGGGAAGCAAGCAGAGGCATAAACGGAGAAGGAAGGGGATGCCGTATATGTGAAATCTCTTCCAAAGACCCATCCGATCCAAACCGGTAGGAGGAAGCGTCATGAAAATCAAGGACCATGTATCCATCGTCACCGGCGGCGCCTCCGGGCTCGGGGAAGCCACTGTCCGCGCCATCGTCGAAGCGGGGGGCAAGGCCGCTATCTTCGATTTGGCCGACCAACGGGGAGCCGAATTGGCCAAGGAACTCGGCGATGCCGCCATCTATTGCCATGTGGACGTGGCCGACGAGAAATCGGCCGAAGACGGTGTGGCGAAAACCGTTGAAGCCTTCGGGGCCGTCCACTCGGTGGTCAACTGCGCGGGCATCGGTATTGCGGCGAAGGTGGTGGGTAAAAAAGGCCCCATGCCGCTTGACCAGTTCAGCAAAGTCATCTCGGTCAACCTGGTGGGGACCTTTAACGTCACGAGGCTGGCCGCGGTGCGGATGATCGAAAATGCACCCAACGAGGAAGGCGAGCGGGGCGTGGTGATTAACACCGCCTCTGTGGCCGCCTTTGAGGGGCAGATAGGCCAGGCGGCCTACTCGGCATCCAAGGCGGGCATCGTGGGCATGACGCTGCCCATTGCAAGAGAGTTTGCCGATCACGGCATCCGCGTCGTCACCATCGCGCCCGGGCTCTTTGAAACCCCGATGTTTGCGTCCCTTCCCGAGAAGGCCCGGGAGTCGCTGAAAGCTCAGCTGCCGTTTCCGTCCCGCTTCGGCCGGCCGGCCGAGTTCGCCATGATGGTCAAGTGCATCCTTTCCATCCCGGTGTTAAACGGCGAGACCATCCGGCTGGATTCGGCCATGCGGATGCAGGCAAGGTAACAGCCGTAACTTATCCAACGGGGGAATCGATCATGAGGAAAGTCGCTATTGTAGGGACCGGGCATACGGATTTCGTTTCCGGGTCCCCGAAAACCGAAATCGAGATGTTCTGCGAGGCGGCCGCCGAGGCCATGGGCGAATGCGGCATCGGCCCGGAGCGTATCCAGGCCTTATACTGCGGCAACGTTTTCGGAGACTTTGCCGAGGGGCAGGGAATGATCCAGTCCTATATCGCAAACGAACTAGGCCTCCACCACGTGCCGGCCACCCGGTTCGAAGGTGCATGTGCATCCGCCACCCTGGCTATTCGGGACGCCTTCGTGTGGGTGGCGTCCGGGTTTTACGACATCGTGCTGGTAGGCGGCACGGAAAAGGCCACGGCCATGGGCACACCTCTTGCCACGAGGACCTTTGCCATGGGGACGGACGCCAAGTACGAATCTGCCGCCGGCCTCACCTTTCCTGGCTTTTTCGCCCTGCTGGCCCACCTCTATGCCGACAGGTATAAGGTTCCCATGGAGCGCCTCAGGGAGCAGATGTCGCTGGTTTCCGTTCAGTCCCATTTCTACGGAACCAAAAACCCGCACGCACAGTTCAAACATAAGCAAGTCACGGTTGAGCAGGTCTCCAGCGGATTCCTGGTCGCCTCCCCGCTCCGCCTCCTCGACTGCTGCCCGTTTTCCGACGGGGCGGCCGCGCTGGTGCTCGCTTCCGAGGAAGCGGCCAAGAAACTCACGGACAAGCCGGTTTACATCACAGGCGTGGGCCAGGCCTCCTCTCCCCGCCTAAGCGCCCAGGCGCCCTACGTGCCTCGTATCCGCGCAAGAGAAATATCGGTCAAGCAGGCATACGACATGGCCGGTATCGGCCCCTCGGACGTCGATATCTGCGAGCTGCACGACTGCTTCAGCATCGCCTCGATCATCGCCGCTGAAAACCTTGGTTTTGCGGAAAACGGAAAAGGCGGGGAACTCTGGGAAAAGGGCGAGACCAAGATCGGCGGCAAAATACCCATCAACATCTCCGGTGGGCTCAAGGCCAAGGGGCATCCCATCGGCGCCACCGGCGCATCCCAGACATGCGAGATCGTCCGGCAACTGCGGGGGGACCTGGCCGATAGCGGTAGGCAGGTGGAAGGCGCCAGGATCGGCTTGGTCGATACCCTGGGCGGCGACGGCATCATCGCCAACCTGGTCCTGCAAGCCGGCTGGTAATAGACAGTCGCCGCACTCGGTGCTATAACCCGAAGCATGCAGCAATGATCGACAAATCCGAGGAGAAAGGCCATGGAATACAAACTTCCCTTCCGTGAATATCACAAGGGGTTGGTCCAAAACCGGCTCCTGGGGCTCAAGTGCAACCAGTGCGGCACCGTCACCTGCCCGCCGCAGATGAGCTGCAGAAACTGTGCCTCATACGACCTGGAAGTCACCCAGCTATCCGGCAGGGGCAAAATCACCAGTTTTACCACCATCTACGTTGCCCCCGAGGGTCGCGAGACAGAGGCGCCCTATCTTGTCGTGCTGGTGGAGCTCGAGGAAGGCCCATGGATCATGGGAAACCTATACGACATGGACCCGGTACTGGCTGACATGGAACTGATCGGTAAACCGGTGGAGCTCGGCTGCCGAGTCTTCCCCGGCGACAAGTACTCCGACGGTCCCATAGCCAGGCCGGCATTCCGGTTTGTCCGCCGATAAGGGACGTAGCAAAGATAAAGTGAACATTTGTTAGTTGCACAAAAGCTTTGCTGTTGATAAATTATAAGATAAACGAACTGGAAATGGTTGAAAAAAGTTCAGCAATTTCCGGAGCCCGTGTAAAGCCTTGAAAACCGGGCCTCGGAGGGTTTGGTTTTCGCGAACTCGGGGGTCATTTCGGGTTCCGAAGGGGGTTTCGGAGGTGAACTTTTTCAACCATTTTGTTTTTTTTATGCTGGACACCGGTCCGCGTCTCTGCTGGGCTACCTTGCCATGAAGCCCGGCAAAGACGCGTCTTCCTCCAAGATCCGACCTCTCAAGCATCTGAATGCGGACGCCCTGGTGAGGGCGGCGCGCCGTGAGTTCGAAAAGATCCCGGATCCCCGCAAAGGCAGGCCGGGGATCTTGTTTGCGGATACGGCTATGAGCGCCTTTTCGCCATGTTTTCTTTGAAGGATGCCTCTCTTCCGGCCTTTGAGAAACGCTGGTCGGCTCGGGATCACAACCTGCACGCGCTCTACCACATCAAAAAGGTCTGTTCCGACAGCACCATGCGCGAAATTCTCGACGAGGTTTCGCCCCATGCGTTCGGATCCGCCTTCCGGGAGATCTTCTCGCGGCTTCAGCGCGGCAAGGCCCTGGCTCAGATGACCGTGCTGGACGGCCGCTACATCCTGGCCCTGGACGGCACGGGCTGTTTTTCGTCGGAAAAGGTCTTTTCCGACGCCTGCCTTCGAAAAACCTCCCGCATCGGCAAGACCACCTATTCCCTTCAAATGATGGGAGGCGCCTTCGTCCACCCGGACCACAAGGCCGTGATCTCCTGTCTCCCCGAAGTGATCCGAAGAGAAGACGGCGACACCAAAAACGACTGCGAACGCAACGCCGCCGGCCGTTGTATCGAGGGGTTAAACCCACCGATCACGTCTTCCTCTTCGAAAAAGCCGACGAGGCCATCGCCGAGGGCCGGGCTGTGGAGTTCTGGCACGCAGCGGAAGACAACCCCGAAACGCTCCATTACTTCCGCTTCCTGAACGACCTTCCCCTCACCAAGTCCCATTCCGACCTTCGAATGAACCTCCTCGAATAGCGGCAGGTGACCCCCAAGGGGTTTCTGCGGTTTTCCTGGGTCACCGATATCCTCATCCGCCGGGAAAACGCCGTCACCTTGATGCGGATCGGCCGGGCACGCCGGCGCATCGAAAACGAAACCTTCAACACCTTGAAAAACCAGGGCTACCACCTCGAACACAACTACGGCCTGGGCCGAAAACACCTTAGCGCCGTCTTCGTCACCCTCATGATGTTGGCCTTCTGCGTGGACCAGAGCCTCCAACTGTGTTGCCCGCTGTTTCAGGCCGTATGGCGAAAGCTCCAAACCAAACGGGACCTCTGGGAGAGGATCCTGGCCATGTTCTGGGACTTCCGCCTGGAGTCCATCCGGATGCTCTACGAGGCCCTTCTTTACGGATACAAAAGGCTGACCCCGATCATCGCCTATAACACCTCGTAGGGCGGAGAAAGGAATTACCCCATGCAGAACCTGAGCCTTTCACCCGAAAAACCGACGCGGAGGTGCGCCTTCAAACCGGGCATCTGAGCCCCTCACGCTCCAGGTGGCATCCCTCAACGGGACGTTCGGACCCTCGATCACCCCAAACTGCCCGCTGAACACTCGAAGACTCTCCTTTCATGCCCGCTTTTCACCCAAGGACCATCCGCTCCGGGAAATGCTGCTGCCATGTAAATCACATGGACCCATCACAAAAACGTCAAAATATTTTGCTCAAAGATAGTTGATCTTAGAACAGATTGCGCAACGTAGGGACGGAAAGCTACAGAGGCCCTATTAGGAGCCTGTCCTAAAATTCAAAATCAACTCTTTCAGACAATGGAATCTCGCATAGTTAGCGTACCCAGAACCGCGAAAATCGCCACTCTCGGACAAGCTCTTAGATAGTCGTTTGATGCTCAGCATGTGTTTAACCGGCTTCTCTTTGATTCTTTCACGAGAAAAAGTATCTGGAAAGCCGGAGAAATGCACTATCTAATAGGGTTGTCGGAAAGGAGGTGATAACGTATAAATTCTTATTGGAAGAGGAAGTGGCGTGTATAATAAAGAACGGCATGAGGGATAGAGGAGAGATAAGCAATAGAGTTTGAGGCGTTGGGGATGGATAAAGAGCATATCCACATACCTTGCAGTGCTAATGCGAAAGTAGCAGCTGGTGAGACAGTTGGGATATTCAAGAACATAACAGCTAAAAACGAGAAGAATTTGAGGATGTTTATCATGAAAAAAGGACTTTATTTTATACTTGCGATTTTGGCGGGACTGCTTTGCAGTTCATCTGTTTCACATGCTGAATCACACCACGATGACGAGGCGCCCAGCGCGCACCACGGAAACAATAACATTTCATGGCATTGGGATAAAAAATGTACTGGTTCAGTTCCTGCCGGGGCAACGGTGGTTTCCATAGTAGAAGTTCAGCGTTTTTCAGTGCCCACGGCCAATCAGGGCATAGCAGTGGACAGAGACCATTTTTATGCTATCGATAATCGCGTTATTACCAAACACCGTAGGGACAATGGTGTTGAGGTTGCGCGTTGGGAGTGGACGGGAAATTCAGGCCGGATTCTCGTGATTCACATGGATGGCGGTGTTGTCATAGGAGACAAGCTGTATGTAGCTCACTCAAATTGGGATGAGTGGCCCATGACCAGTTCCGTCGAGATATTCGACACTGAAACCATGGAACATATTGGAACTCATAGTTTCGGTGAACGCTGGGGCTCATTAACCTGGATTGACTGGTATGATGGATACTGGTGGGCAGTGTTTGCAAACTATAACCGTTTTAAAGATCGTCCGGACCCAGCAAATCCGGACGGCTACGATGTCCTTCCCGGGAACGAGGATCAACGCATATCGGTTAAAGATGTCTATGGATACAAAAGACGAACCGCTTTAGTAAAAATGAACAGGGATTTCGTCCGGTTGGAAGGCTGGGTTCTTCCCGACGAAATTCTTATTCCGGAGCGCACCGGAAGCATGAGTATTTCGGGAGGATCGTGGGGACCAGACGGGTATCTGTAGCTAACCGGTCATGATTCGCCTGAACTCTACAAATCCAAACTGCCAACATTCGGTGCTACCCCTGAATTGGTTGACGTCATTAATTTGCGGCATAATGATTCTCCTGTCACCATCGAAGATGTCATGATTCGCGGACAAGGAATCGCCTGGGACCGGACCGGAGATTGTCATACCATATATGGGATTATTCGCGCCGAGGAATCGGAAGAAGATCAGGGAATAACCAATCAGGCAGTTGAAATGCGCGCTACCTTCGAAAGGATGAAGGACATGTAAAAAGCAGCGAGTGATTATTAGTTAGAAAATTAGTGTGGGGATAAAATAGTCGAAAAGTAATGTAAGGAGACGATAAATGAATATATTTAAAAAATGTCTGTGTTTTTTTCCGGCTGTTGCGCTGACTGTTTTATTTTCTGTCAATACGGAATCAGCGGATTATTTTTCGTGGGTCCCGGCAACGTGCGACGACAGTCAGCATCAGCCCGCAGGCGCTCCATGCCCACACTCCTTCCACTCGAAACTGCAGATCCTTCACAGTTCGGACAACGAATCCTCGTTCCAGGATCCGAACACCCTCGAGAAAAAGATTCTAAACTATGCAACCCTCGAGGATGGCCTCAGAAAGCTCGCAAGGCGTGAGTGCATACCCTCGATACACATAACGGCCGGGGACCACACCATACCCGGACCGTTCTACCAGTGCGCATCCGAGGTCTCCTGGCTCGGCGCCCCCGGTCTTGGCGACATAGCGCTCTACAACGCCATGGGACTTGATGCCAACGGCATGGGCAACCACGAATTCGACGGCGGTATAAACGATTTTGCGAGGATGCTTGATAGGGCCCATTACCCCTTCATCGCCGTGAACCTGGATTTCAGCGCAGTGGAACTGGAGGACGGCACTCCCCAGATCCGGATCGGGCGTGACGGCATGGCCTGCTCCCTCAGCCGCGGAAAGGTCGTAAAAAGCTGCTGGCTGAATGTGGGGGGCGAAAAGGTGGGGCTGATCGGACGGGCTCCCGCCGATTTCTTCAACGTCATAAAGGATCCGACCAATACCCTGCCGGGCCTTGACTTCGTGGGAGGCAGGGACCCGGTTACCAACCAGCCCCTCGTGTCGGCGGTCGGCCAGGTCCTCGAACAGGTTGATCTGCTGGAAGGAAAGGGGGTCAAGCGCATCATCCTTATTGATCATGCGCAGGACTTCACCGGGGATCCGCTGTCCGCTAGCACCCTTCGTGGGATCGACGTGATCGTAGCGGCCGGGAGCACCGGCTTCATGGCGAAGGCAGAAGCGGACGGCCCGTTCAATCTTCTCAGGGAGGGAGACGTCCCCGGGGCGGACTACCCGACGGTCCGCACCGACAGCGTTGGCAACCAGGTTCTCGTCGTGAACAGTGATCAGCAGTACCGCTACATCGGTAACCTCATCGTCGAGTTCGATAGGGAGGGACGCATCGTTTCCGTGGATGACCGCAGCGGACCGGTTGCCACAACCGCCGAGGCCGTGGATGCCCTCGGTGATCTTCTCGGCCGCCCCATAAGGACACCCGCCAGAGTCGAAAAAATCTTTTCCGCGCTCGAGGAAACCCCGACCATACAGGATGCTTTCGCGGTCATCGGTACCACCACCTCGCCGCTGAACGGGAACAGGGCGGATGTGAGGAGCAGGGAAACCAACCTCGGACGCCTCGCCGCCGACTCCACCCTTTGGTTTACCAGAGAGCAGTTCCCGCTTACCGGCGTGGATGTGGCGCTCAAGAACGGTGGAGGAATCCGCGACAGCATCCTCGGCCCGAGCATCATTCGTCTCACCGTCGAGGCGGCCCTCGCCTTCGACAACAAGCTCGCGGTTCTCGAACTCACCGGGGACCAGATGGTCGCCATGATGGAAAACGCCGTGAGCCGTGTCCCTTCCCTTGACGGACGGTTTCCCCAAATAGCCGGGATGTTCCTCGAATACGACGCGAGCCGCCCGGGGATCGAGGGGCAGGCGAGTCTCACAACGCCATCCAGGATTAAAACGCTCATTATCACGCATCATGATGGGACGACAGACACGCTCGTGAATAATTTCGCCCTCCAGGGGGACCCGGCCAGGACATTCATTCTCGCCACAAACGACTTCCTTTCCACGGGCGGTGACGGTTACGCATCCATCGCCGCTGCGACCAAGATCGAGACCACCGCCATCGGCGAGCAGGAGATTCTCGAGGTCTACATCAAAGAGCGCCTCGGTGGAGCGGTGGACCTGCCTGAGCCCCTCGCCTCCCCACGTGTCGTCCGCCTGAACTGATCCAAATCCGGAATACGGCAAAAAGAAGCGCCCTTGCGGAATGTCCGCAAGCCCGCTTCTTCCGTGTCGGGCATCAGTAGTATCCCAGTGCTGATGGATCAATACAGCATACCAGGCTTTAACTCTTAGAAGGCCCGATCACACCAGGAAAGGACGTCCGCCTTGCGCTGATTCCATTGGATGATGAAGCTCACTTTGAGGTGTCGGCGAAGCTCCACAAGCGTTTCCAGAGCATCGTGAGCCGAGTCCGTCCGCACCAAGAGGCGCTTGCGGGTGATCTTCTGGGCATATACCAACACCTTGCGCAAAAAGTCCACAAATCCGTTCTGGGAATGCTGAGACCCTGGGGGAAGCTCAATGCCCAGACACCATCCATCCTGGCCGAGGTAGGTCCCGATGGGCGCGTATCGGTGACACCCCTTCTTTCTTTGTGTCGGAATTCAGAAAACATACAGGTCCAAAGGCACATGCCCCGTGGGAAGAGCCGTTACGGGAACCTGTGTCCTCTTGAGCAGTTCGATGCTACCGGCTTCCGCAAGCCGTTCGAAAGCTTTCGCTTGCCTGTCGAAGCGCTGTCGCAAGGTTTCCTGCTATTGTTAAATTTGGATTCTCTTCATGAGTGTACCTGCCCGGTGAATATTTGACAGGAGACCCTATAGCATAAAAGCGGATGAGATTCACCATGATATCTGCGATATGACAGTTTTATGTATAGACGCGATCTCGCGGATTAAGGTTGTAATATAAATGACATAGACCCATCACAAAAACGTCAAAATATTTTGCTCAAAGATAGTTGATCTTAGAACAGATTACGTAACGTAGGAACGGAAAGGTACAGAGGTCCTATTACGAGCCTGTCCTAGAATTCAAAATCAACCCTTTCAGACAATGGAATCTCGCATAGTTAGCGTATCCAGAACCGCGAAAATCGCCACTCTCGGACAAGCTCTTAAATAGTCGTTTGATGGTCAGCATGTGTTTAACCGGCTTCTCTTTGATTCTTTCACGAGAAAAGGCATCTGGAAAGCCGGAGAAATGGACTATCTAATAGGGTCCTCGGAAAGGGGGTGATAAAGTATAAACTTTTAGCGGAGGAGAGTTTTGGGCGGATGGATATTATGTAGCGAGTGTGGGGAGAGAGCTGACGGCAAAGCGGTAGAGAATTACATAGAGAGACAGGGTGAACCTATAGAAGAATTGAGGCAACTGAATTTGTTTGATGGATACCCTGCGGCTTGCCGCAGGTTTGTCCGCTAGTCGAAAAGTAACGACGTAAGGAGGTATTTGGTATGGCTGGTCTATGCTCAAAAAACAGAATGAGGCTGTGTAGTGTTCTTCTCACCGTGTGTGTGGCCTTGTCTCTGGTTGTGGCGGGGTCAGCGGTGGCAGACTCTGAGTTGCCAGTGGTTGTTCCTGGATATCCACTCATACCTAGTGGGGTCCGCAACCCTCTCACCTTTGAGCAAATTCATAACATTATCGGCCCGGATCCTGATGGACAGGGGCTTATGTTGGATTTAGGAGATACATCTTATTCGGGCGTGATCTACACCGGGCCATATCCCTTTGAGGCCAACGAATCCGATTATGATTACGCTCGTTATCGTTTGAAAAGTGATTTAGTTGATGGGGTGGGAACCTTACCTATTTCTCCTTTGTTTCGAGACAAGTACAATGCCAACGATTGGCCTGCAGCTGACATGTCTCTGGGATACAGGTTGGATCTTTTCCGTATGGGAGAAGATGGTATCCCGACGCATTTAGGATTCTATGATAGCGTGGTCAGCTTTCTCAAACAGGGCGATGTGTTCGAAAGAAATCTCACCATTACGGAAGGCCCCTTTGTATGTCTGGTGAGAAGCGACGACCCCACATCGTTGGCAATCGCATGGGAGACAGATCAAGAATGCACAGGTTATGTGTACGCCAGGTATGTATACGACCCGCCTAGAAAACGGACTGCGACCGAATGGAAGCTTGTTGCAGTGTCTGAAAACACCCAGCGACATGAAGCGCTGGTGACCGGCCTGCAACCATCCAGTGACTATGAATATTACGTGCTGTGCAGCAATGAAGCAGGGCAAAAGACTGAGTCTCGCGTATATGCATTTCGTACCGCGCCTGGTCGTACCACCCCTGGTTTTGGAAAGAAAATCAGGTTTGCGTTTGTCAGTGACAGTCGAGAAGGTGTGGGAGGCGGTGAACAAACCTATATGGGCCATAATTTCGCCATCTTAAGCAAAATCGCCCTGGATGCTCACCGGCGGGGAGCTGATTTCTTCCTGTTCGGAGGAGATCTTGTCAATGGATACACCACTGAACCGGAGGACTTTCGTCTTCAGCTCCGGGGGTGGAAACAGTCGCTGGCTGGATTCTGGCGCACCAAACCGGTGTATCCCGCAATGGGAAATCACGAGACACTGCTCAATTGTTATGGTGATGGGTCTGAGGACGGAATATGCTTGGATAAATGGCCCTATCAGACCCAGAGCGCCGAGGCGATCTTTGCACATGAGTTCTATAACCCCACAAATGGCCCGGAAGCTTCAGATCCTCGTCGGCCTACCTACAAAGAAAATGTCTACCATTTCCGGTATGGCCCGGTGCTCCTGATCGCGTTCAATAACAATTACTGGTGGACTACCAATGACAAAGTCCAAAATTACGGGGGGAGCCCTGAGGGTTATATGATGGGAGATCAGCTTGAATGGGTTGAGAATGTGTTAAATCAAGCCGAGAAAGACAGGGATATTCGGTATATTATCCTTTTTGCGCAAGAACCTGTATTCCCCTGCGGGGGCCATGTTAAAGATGCCATGTGGTACAATGGGAACAACAATATCAGGGCAGCCACCTCATATGATGGAGAGACAGTGGTTCCGGAAAGACAGGGCATGATTGAAGCGCGTAACCGTTTCTGGGAAGCCATTGCCAAATCCAGTAAAGTGGCCGCGGTGCTGGCAGGTGATGAACATGAATACCATCGGCTTTTGGTCGACAAAACCACCCCGGTTGGCGTCTACCCAGAAGATGATACCAACAATGATGGGGTGTTGGATACATTTTCTTCTAATCCCGAGTTCGACCATCCGACATGGCAAATCACAGCCGGTACCGGAGGAGCTCCTTATTACTCACGTGAGGAAACACCCTGGCAACCAGTGTATCTGTCTTCACAAGCCGGTTACTGTATGTTTGAAGCTGATGCAAAGAAGATATCAATGACCTACTACTCCATTACAGGTCAGGTAGTGGACTATGTGGAAAATCTCATGGAGGTCAAATAACCGCAATTCCCGGAGTTGCTGTAAAGCCTTGAAAACCGGGCATTGAAGGGTTTGGTTTTCGCAAACCCGGAGGGTCATCTCTGACTCCGAAGGTGGGTTCGGGGGTGAACTTTTCCGACCATACCAAACGGGACCTCTTGGAGAGAATCCGGGCTATGTTCTGGGACTTCCGGCTGGAGTCCGTGCGGATGCTCCACGAGGTCCTCCTTTATTGAAGCGGACGGCAAGGACGAGATGATGCGGGAGATGGTGCAACGGTACCGAGACGCCGTCCTGCGTGCTACATGGTTCGGCCGGCGTTCGCCGCTAGCTGCGTTCTGCGGCGGTATACGGATGGAGTGGAAAAGAGCCCCTGGTGCGCCGACGCACCGCAACCCGGTGAGCTCCGCGAAGAATCCGCCAACTGACCTTTCTTCGAAGTGTCGGTGGACAGGCACCGCATCCCGCGGCCGCCATGGGCCTACCATACGATTCGGACCTACTATCGGGTAAGGGGGCATGCGTTGACTGAAAAGGCGGTATCCCAAGCCATTACCCCGTCGATCGAAAAGTACTGCTCAGTGGCGACCACTATCGCTGTGGTGGGCCGGATCGAGGCCGAATCTGAGATTTTTACCGATGAGGGTTGAGTGATCCGGGGCAAACGACTCCATTTGGCTGACATGAGTATATTCTAAAGAGTTCTGCGTTTCGACCGTCTTTTCCTGAAAGTTTGACCGTGCGCTCGGTACCGCCCAGGAGGGATCCGGCCGGGGTTCAAGCCGTGTGGCGAAGGGAGCTTCCACTGGAAGGGAATGAGCGTGCGGCAGCTATTCTAAGCTTGTTTGAAACGCCGCCCGCGGCCGTCCACGGAGGGCGACGGGATCTTCAAGGCGCGGATCTTGCGGTAGAGCGTGCTGGGGTCGATCCCCAGCTCGGCGGCGGCCTGCTGCCGGTGGCCGGCGTGGCGGCGCAGGGCTTCGGTGATCATGAGTCGCTCCATGGCCTGAAGGGTCATGGGGCCGGCGTGGCCGACCTCGGCGGGACCGGCGGGCCGCAGTTCCGGCGGCAAGTGCCCGATGTCGATACGTCCCTGCTGGCAGAGCACGAAAGCGTGCTCAAGGATGTTTTTCAGCTCCCGCACGTTGCCCGGGTAATTGTGTTCCATCAGGCGCATGAGCACTGCGTTGGAAACGCCGGTCACATCCTTGCCTTGGAGCCGGTTCAGTCGGGCGATGAAATGGTCCACCAGCAGCGGGATGTCCTCGCGGCGCTCCCTCAGGGGCGGCAGGCGCAGCTCCACCACCCGGATCCGGTAATAAAGGTCCTCCCGAAAGCGGCCCTGGCGCACCAGGTCCGCCAGGTCCTTGTTGGTGGCCGCGACCAGGCGGACGTCCACCGGCGTGGGATGGACGGCACCCAGCGGCTCCACGGTGCGCTCCTGCACGGCGCGGAGCAGGCGAACCTGCATGGCGGCCGACACGTCGCCGATTTCGTCGAGAAACAGCGTGCCGCCCTGGGCCGCCACAAAGCGGCCGATCTTGTCCTTGCGGGCGTCGGTGAAGGCTCCCGCCTTGTAGCCGAACAACTCCGATTCCAGCAAAGTGTCGGGGAGGGCGCCGCAGTTGAGGGCTACAAAGGGGCCTTGGCGGCGGGGCGAAAGGTTGTGGACGGCCCTGGCCACCAACTCTTTGCCGGTCCCGGATTCCCCGGAGATCAGGACGGTGCTTTGGCTGGCCGCCACCCGTGGCAGAATTTCGAAGAGAGTCTGCATGGCCGGGCTGCGGCCGATGAGGTCCTCGAAGCTGTAGCGGGCTTCCAGCTCCTTTTGCAGTTGCTCGATGCGGCTGAGATCCTGGAATGTTTCAACGGCGCCGATGATCTGGCCGTCGGCCTCGCGCAATAGGGCGGTGGAGACGCGGATGGGCACCTGCCGGCCGCCGGCGGCATAGATGCGTGCGGCGGCGTTGATCACCGGCTGGCCGGTTTCCAGGGTTCGTGCCACGGCACAGTCGGTTTCGCAGATGTCGGCGCGGAAGACCTCGAAGCAGCGGCGGCCCATCGCCTCGGCGCGGCGGACGCCGGTGATGCGTTCAGCGGCCCGGTTGAATCCGGTGATCCGCCGGTCGAGGTCGACGGTAAATACGCCTTCGTTGATGGCGTCTAGGATGGGATGGGGACTGAGTTCAGTCATCATGGTGGATCCGGCACGGATGATGGTGAGCTGTGATCGCTAATATTTTAAATTGCAACACAATCATAGACGCATAATTGCAATATGCACGATATCAATTTTGGGATTAGTTGTCAAAAATTTATATCTAATCGGAAACACACACAAAAATATTTTGTTGACAGGTTTGAAATGCCGGCATGTGGTTTGCTATGCTAATGGGTATGAAGATCGCCATTCCGCATTGGCAAGAGTGGGTGTCGCCCGTGTTCGATGTCTGCGGCCGGCTCCTGGTAGTGGAGGCGGAAGAAGGTCGGGAGATCGGACGCAGCGATGTCGTTGTCACCGGACACGATCCCCTGGACCGGGTGGCGCAGGTCAAGGCGTTGGGAATCGACGTACTGATCTGCGGGGCGATATCCAGAACCATGGAGGCGGCCTTGGCCGCGGCCGGAATCCGCGTTTGGGCGGAGGTCTGCGGCCCGGTGGAGGCGGTGTTGGCGGGTTTTCTGGCCCGTGGGCGCACTGCTGCCTGCCACCGGATGCCCGGATGTCGCCGGCGCCACCGCCGGCATGGCCACGGCTGCCATTGAAACCAATTGTTCAATCAGAAGCTAAGGAGGTTTACCATGCCGGGTGGAGACAGAACAGGCCCGCTGGGCCAAGGACCCCGTACGGGACGCGGATTGGGATACTGCACCGGAAACGCCGCTCCCGGTTTCACGGTTGGTTACGGCGGCTGGGGACGGGGTTGGGGCGGCCGTTTCGGCGGCGGTTTCCGGGGGCGTCGTTTTTGGGGGTATGGACGCGGTTGGGGCGCGTGGGCACCGGCCGTTTATCCGTATCCTTACGTCGGCCCTCTGGATCCCGAAGTCGAACGCCGCGACTTGCAGGACCAGGCATCTTTCCTGCAGCGGCAGATGGATGATATTCAGCAGCGTCTGGCATCCATGGAAAAGCCGGCAGGTCGGGAAGCCTAGGCATTCCGTCGATGGATCAACCCAATCATCCTTCGGGCGGCTGCACAAAATGCCGGCGCCCGAAGCGCGGAGGAAAGGATTATGCCAACGTATACGTATCGTTGTCACGCCTGCGGGCAGATCTTTCAGCGTTTTCAGAGCATGGGCGACGCGTCGGTGGTCGTTTGTCCGGACTGCGGCGGGCCCGTTGAGCGGCTTATCGGAGGCGGTGGCGGTTTCATCATGAAGGGCTATGGGCAGGGGGGCGGTCGCGGCGGCAGGGGACGAGGCGCCGGCGGGTGCGCCTTTGAGCGCACCGGGCGGACCTGCTGCGGCCGCAGCGAACCGTGCGACCGGTCGAGATGGGGAGGTGGGCATTGAGCCGCCTCCGCCGTTATGTTTTCGGTCCAGTCCCCTCCCGACGGCTCGGGCGCAGCCTGGGCATTGATCTCGTCCCGTTTAAGACATGCAGCTACGACTGCATCTACTGCCAGTTGGGGCGAACCACCGACCTGACGGTCCAGCGCCGCGAGTACGTACCCCTGGAGGCGGTGCTGGCCGACCTACAGGCCGGTCTTGCCCGGCGCCCGGACTACGTTACCTTGAGCGGCTCCGGAGAGCCGACCCTCTATTCGAGGCTCGGCGAGCTGATCGCCGGCATCAAGCGCCTCACCGACACCCCGGTGGCAGTGCTGACCAACGGTTCGCTGCTCTCAGATCCCCAGGTGCGCCGCGAACTGGCCGGGGCGGATCTGTTGATTCCGTCCCTGGACGCCGGCGACCCGCAGGTGTTCGCCGCTGTCAACCGTCCCCATCCATCCATCGATTTCGATACCATGGTAGCCGGTCTGGTCGCCATGCGCCGGGAGTTCAGCGGCCATTTCTGGCTCGAGGTGTTCATCCTGGAGGGGTTTACATCCGATCCGGTGCAACTGGAGAAATTGGTCCGGCACGTCAAGGCGGTCGCCCCGGAGCGGGTCCAGCTTAATACGGTGTGCCGTCCGCCGGCGGAGGACTTTGCCAACGGGGTCTCCCTGGAGCGCCTGGCCGAGCTGGCCCGGCGGTTTGAGCCCGAAGCCGAAGTGATAGCCGATTTTCGCGGCGTGCACCAGCTAGGCGAGTTCGCCGCCGGCCGCCAGGAGATGCTCGACTTGCTGCGCCGGCGCCCCTGCACGGCCGGCGGCATCGCCGACGGCCTGCAGATGCACCTGAACGCGGTAGCCAAGTACCTGGAAGAGCTTGTCACCCAGGGGTTGGTGGAATCCACCCGCAGCGGGGGGGTCGTATATTACCGCGCCCGCGCAGAGACGGACGTTTCCGCATAAGCGCTAAGTTGTTTTTGCCCGGTATCGAGTGGGGAAAAATAAACATCGAACATCGAACATCGAACATCGAACATCGAACATCGAACATCGAACATCGAACATCGAACATCGAACATCGAACATCGAACATCGAACATCGAACATCGAACATCGAACATCGAACATCGAACATCGAACATCGAACATCGAACATCGAACATCGAATGGTGAATAGGAAAAGATGATGAAAGGCTGCTTGAGTATTCGGTGCGAATTATAAAGATCGTCGAACAGCTTCCAAATACCAGAACAGGCAACCATGTTGCGGGCCAATTGTTAAGATCGGGGACTTCACCTTATCCAAACCATGGTAAACCCCAGGCAGCCGAGTCCCCAAAGGACTTTATCCATAAGCTTCGTATCTCATTTCTTATTAAAGGAACCTAGGGAAACCCAAAGATGGTTAAGGGTGCGGATCTTTTAGAACTACATCCAGGGTGACCGTCTGAGGTAGATCCAGATGGCCTTAAAGCAGCAAGCGCATCAGCTCCGTTTCCCCTCGTTCCCAAGCTCCAGCTTGGGAACGCCCTGCCAGGGAAGCTCCAGCTTCCCTCCTGCTACAGCTGAAACGCGCTGTCTTTCTAGGGAGCTCGCCAGGATCTCGAAGTGATGTTTCCCTTCGTTCCCAAGCTCTGGCTTGGGAACGGGCTCACCGAAGCTGGAGCTTCTGCACAGTTGTGTTCCCAAGCTGGAGCTTGGGAACAAGAAGCAAAAGATCTGCACCCGATGGTTAAAGCTTATTCAGCGTGTACCACGTTTTTTCATTCGATGTTGAACGTTCAATGTTCGATGTCCGATGTTCATCTTTAAAAACAACCCAATGGCATAAATGCAACCCGTGAATGTTTACAAAATAGCTTGGTAGCGTTCTAAAGTGGAAACCTTAAGCAAAAAGGTTAACGAAGGTCAAAAAATCCCCCCTCTCCCTTGATGGGAGAGGGTTGGGGTGAGGGTGAGAAAATCAACGTATGTCAATCAGTTACATTCCCCTCCCACAAGGGGAGGGGAAACAGAATTTGGCATCAAATATTAGGTCTATTATCTTCTATGCTACCAATAACTTAGCGCTTATGGGACGTTTCCGCCGAAAGCCAGTCCGGCACTTGTGTCACGGCAGGCATCGGCTGAAGCATACCCCGACGCTTGCCCGATCAGTGAGGCGAGGTCACAGACGAGATTTCAGGGCTTTGCATCGCCTGCCGGGAGAAGGTGCGGCTTCACCACCAGGCGACCGGTGGGCTGGCCTATGTCCCGGGCGATGAGGGGGCATTTGACCTTGAGCAGAAAGAAGATCTGTTTGCCGCGCGTTTCGCTCAGGGTTTCGAAATTGCCCTGACCCTTGGCAATGATCAGGTCCGCCGCGGCAAAACAGTCCCGGAACGCCGGCGAACAGGTTTCCAACAAGGTCCCCGGGGCATCGGAGCCGTTGTCCATCACCCGGACCATCTCGGTAAGCCCCGCCGCCCGGGCATCTTCCAGGGTGGCGTCGTTGATCACCGGCATGCCGCGCACCACCGCAGTTATTTTGTCGCGGGGCAAAACTTCTATCAGCAGGCGGTCGAAGACAATCTCCCCCGCATTGTCGCAAAGATAGAGAATCCGGTCCGCTTCGGCCACCGCCTGGCGCAGTGCGGCGGCGGCATCCGGGTCCACCGGCGCCGCCAAGGCCGTTTCCATCGCTTCCAGAACATCGTCTTCCTGCAACCGGCCGTATCTTCCGTAGTCGATGCTGTTGGCCGCCAGCGCCAGCTTGAGCCGGGCGATGAAACCGTCTTCGGAAGCTTCGATTTTCTTCCTGAACTTTTCCGCCATGGCATGGGCGAGGCGATTGGAGTGTTGTTTCTCCGCCGCGTAGGGATCTCTTGTACCGGTGGCTTGCCGGATCAGGCGATAGAGGTTTCGCACCACCGCTGGAGGTGGGACGGCGAAATCGACCCGAGCCAATTCCCCCAACACGGCGCGCATCGTTTCCTGAAAGGCCGCTTCGTCAAGCCCGCAGCGTTCCAGGGCGGAAACGGCCTGGGCCACGAAACAAGGCAGGCAGTCGTGGAATGTTTTCATGCTTTTCAGTCTGCCTTACTTTTCAAACGTCTTAAAACGAGCCATGACAATGTACTCCATACGCTCATCGTGAATTAAAAATTGATTATCACAAGCATATGGACATGTCAAGTTGATCTCGCATTGCTACATGACGTGCAAATGTCATATATGGCGATTTTCGCACAAGCTCTTAAACGGGAGTGGCGCCGGTGAAGGACGTGGGTTGAGCGCTTCGATCGCGGGGCGTCTCGGAGCGCGTGCACGCAGGTGAGCCGCCTGTCCATGGACGATGGCGCCTTAACATCGCCCGTGACCTGTGTTAGGTTCGGGCTGCGCTGTGAACGGGTCCGCCGTGGCGGTTCGGCGGCACCGCGCGGCTGCGGAAGGAAGCTTTGGGAAAGATGGTCAGAGGAAGGCAATCCATTCCATTGCCCGAGCTGCTCCGGGAGCCTCCCGAAGATCTGCAGGAAGGGGTTCGCGGTTATCAGCGGGCGATGGCGGAAGCCCTCGCGGAAAACGCCCGGCTGGTGGATGTAGGCAAGTGGCGGGAGGAACGGGTGCTCCCCGCCCAGTTCTTTCGGAACTATGAAAAGGCGTTGCAACTCTTCGACGAATCCACCCGCTTTATCCTTGGGCATTTGAGGCGTTCCGGCTACAATGTGGCCTGCGCGATGGGTTGTTCGCACTGCTGCCGCCAGATTCCGCTGGGCGTGGAAGGTGTCGAGATTCTCTACCTTTACTTCGGGCTCCAGCAGACAGGACTCCACGATCGTTTTTTCCGCAGGGCGCTGGAACGCGAGGAGCTCTGGGCGGAAGTCTGCCGGTGGCGGGATGTGGGCGAAGCTGCGCACGGCGGGCCGGGCGCGGAACAGGAAGCCTATCTTTTCCACTACTGCCGGCATGGAGAGCCCTGTCCGTTCTTGGAAGGGGACCTGTGCCGGGTGTACCTTTACCGCCCGATCGCGTGCCGCATGCACTTCAGCCTTTCGGCGCCTTACCTTTGCGGACCTTCGATGCTGGAAAGCGAGGAGGCGCTTCAGATCAATCTGGAGCCGGGTGAACGGGTCTGGGACGCGTTGGAGACGTTGAGCGGGGTCTTGGGGCTGCAACTGTCCGACCGGCTGGTGTGCGGTTTTCTGGAATTCGTGGTGAACCACATGCGGTTTGCAAAGATTCAAGAAGCGGAGTCATGAAAAAAGACGGGATTCAGTGGGAGATCCCCCGGGAGGCTTCGAGGAGCAGGGGATTAAGGCCTCTGGTGGAAGCCCCGTTTCTGAGGCTCCCCAGGCCGAACTTGGACGACAACACCGCGGACCTGGACCGGCTGGAACGGGCGCTGGCTCAGCGAGGTATAACACCTTTGAGGTTCGATCCCCGGACCTTGGGCGAGATGGCGGGAAAGGTTCGCGAAGGCGATTTCGAAGTCTGCCCGGTGGTGGGCCGAGAGGGGGACGGGTGGGCGCTGATCGATGTGGTTCCGGGGGCGTCGCCCGGAGACGTCTTGGGGTTCGCCCTGGATTGCGGCACCAGCCGCCTCGCGTTTTACCTGGTGGATCTCGCCTCAGGAAAGCGCCTGGCGGAACGCTCCGTCCCCAATCCGCAAATCCCCTTCGGGGAAGACATCCTCAGCCGGATTGTCAAAGCCCGCCGGCGGGACGGGCTGGAAGCCCTGCAGCGGTGCCTGATCAATGCCTGCAATGAAACCACGGCGGCCCTGCTTTCCGAACAGGGCCGGTCGCCGTCCGACGTTTACGCCTTCACGGTGGCGGGAAACACGACCATGAGCCATTTCTTCCTAGGGCTCGACCCGGCGAACCTCTGCAGGGAGCCTTACATCCCGGTCGCCAACCATTTTCCCTTCTATCGCGCGGCGGATTTAGGTCTCGCCATTCATCCCCGAGCCCTGGTCTACGTGTTTCCCAATGTGGGTGCCTATTTCGGCGGGGACTTGATCGCCGGGATCGTCGCCTGCGGATTGCATCACCGGGAAGATCTTTCCATGCTGGTGGATGTGGGGACCAACGCGGAAGTGGTTCTCGGGAACCGGGATTGGCTCATCGCCTGCGCCGGGGCGGCGGGCCCCGCGCTGGAAGGCGGCGTGGTGGAACGCGGCATGATGGCGGCGCCGGGAGCCATCGACTGGATCCGGATCGATCCCGGTTCGCTGGAGCCCACGTACCGGGTCATAGGCGGCGGAAAGCCGGTCGGGATCTGCGGGTCGGGCCTCATCGACCTGGTGGCCGAAATGTTCATGGCCGGGATCCTCACCATCCAGGGCAAGATCAACACGCAGCTCCGATCCCCCCGGATCGTGGAACTTCCCGACGGGCCGGCCTACATCGTGGCCTTCGCCGACGAGACCGCGGACGGGATGGATCTGGCGGTTTCCGAGGTGGACATCGGGATTCTGCTCAAGTCCAAGGCCGCCATGTACACGATCCTGAACGTGATCACCCGGAAGGTGGGGGTGAGCCTGCAGGACGTGAAGCACATCTTCATCGCCGGGACTTTCGGCAACCACATCGATCCGGCCATGGCCATCCGGATCGGCATGCTGCCCGACCTCCCCCTCGATACCTACCAGGGGGTCGGAAACACCGCCGGAGAAGGTGCCGCGATGCTCCTGCTGGACCGGGAACTCCTGGAAGTCGTCGAAAAGCTCAGGACCCGGATCACGTACATTGAACTTAACGTCAACATGGAACTCATGAACGAATTTCGGGGCGCGACGTTTCTGCCTCACACGGACCCGCGGCTGTTCCCTTCGGTGAAGATTCCTGAAAGAGCCCTGGGCCGTGGCGCTTTGAGGGAGGAGTGGCCGCGTGGGGGGCCGTGACGGGATTTCGAAATCGGGGCGCCGGTATCCTTTTCCGGGCCTTCGAGGAATCCAGATCCTCGTGTGGCTCCTGGTGGCGGTGAACCTGGGGCTGGCGTATGCCATCGTGTTTTCCCCTTCGGGCATCCGGGGTTACCGGAACAAGCGAAGCCAAGTCGCTGAACTGGAAGCCCTCCACGCCGCCCTGGCCGGCGAAAACCGGCGACTCTTTCATAAGATCCAACGACTTCGAAACGATCCGGCCTTCCAGGAAAAGATGGTGCGGGAGGAACTGGGATGGGTCGCCGACGACGAACTGGTCTTTTTCTTTGTCGATGGCGCCGGAGAAGTCAGAAACCGGGAAAATCCTTGACCCTTTTCCCAAGACTGTGATAGCGATGGCGTTTCCAAAAATCATACTCCTTGCTCCAATCCCCATGTGGAAAGGGGCTGCAGACCCGAAAGGAGGACCTGCTGAATGTTCAAGCGAAAGTACGAGTGTTTTTTTATCCTGGAACCGGAGCTTTCCGAAGAAAACATGGCCGGTGTCGGCGACAAGCTCAAGGGCGTCGTGGAAACCAACGGCGGGACGGTGGTGAGCTACGTCCCCTGGGGGAAGAAGAAGCTGGCCTATCCGGTCAAGAAGCGCCATTACGGCCATTACGTGCTCATGGAATTCGCTTCCGATCCCGCGCTGGTCATGGAACTGGAACGGAACATGCGCCTCGACGAACGCGTGCTCAAGTTCATCACCGTGAAGGTGGACGAAAAATGGGATCCTGAAAAGGAAGTGAGCGCTCCGAAGAGCGCCCCGGCTCCGAGCGATGAAGAGGAAGAGGCTTCCCGGGAGGAATCCGAAGAAGGGGAGGCCTACGAGGGCGAGGAAGAAGAGGAAGAGGAAGAGGAGTGAGCCTTTTTCTTCATGTGTTCACTTTTGGGGGGAGGCTCCAGCGCTGAGTCCGACCCCGTGTTTGAGCTGAGGGAGGAATCGTAGAATGGCCGTGAAGCGTAGAAGACGACGAGTGTTCCGGCGCCGGCGGGTTTGCCGTTTCTGTGCCGACAGCAGTCTGAAGATCGATTATAAGGACCCCCGGAGCCTCCGCTATTTCATGACCGAACGGGGGAAAATCATCCCCAGGCGGATTTCGGACAACTGCGCCAAGCACCAGCGCGAACTGACGCTCGCCATCAAGCGGGCCCGCCAGATCGCCCTGCTGCCTTATACGGTGGGGCACCAGGTCTAGGAGCGTGCCCGACAATGAAACCATAGACATCAGACTTTAGACATCAGACATCAGAATTTACAGTCTAGGGTCAGGGTCTAGCGTGGGTGCAGATCTTTTGCTTCTTGTTCCCAAGCTCCAGCTTGGGAACACAACTGTGCAGAAGCTCCAGCTTCGGTGAGGCAGTTCCCAAGCTGGAGCTTGGGAACGAGGGGAATTCTATTTCCCCTCCCCTTGTGGGAGGGGATTAAGGGGAGGGGAATGTAACTGATTGACAAACGTTAATTTTCTCACCCTCACCCCAACCCTCTCCCATCAAGGGAGAGGGGGATTTTTTGACCTTGTTCCTAAGCTGGAGCTTGGGAACGAGGGGAATTCTATTTCCCCTCCCCTTGTGGGAGGGGATTAAGGGGAGGGGAATGTAACTGATTGACATACGTTAATTTTCTCACCCTCACCCCAACCCTCTCCCATCAAGGGAGAGGGGGATTTTTTGACCTTGTTCCCAAGCTGTATCTTCCACCTTGTTCCTAAGCTGGAGCTTGGGAACGAGGGGAATTCTATTTCCCCTCCCCTTGTGGGAGGGGATTAAGGGGAGGGGAATGTAACTGATTGACAAACGTTAATTTTCTCACCCTCACCCCAACCCTCTCCCATCAAGGGAGAGGGGGATTTTTTGACCTTGTTCCCAAGCTGTATCTTCCACCTTGCTCCCAAGCTGGAGCTTGGGAACGAGGGGAAACGGAGCTGATGCGCTTGCTGCTTCAAGGCCATCTGGATCTACCTCAGAGGGTCACCCTGGATGTGGTTCTAAAAGATCCGCACCCGTCTAGGGTCTGAAATAGGAGCGGGCTTGCCAGCGACCCGTAAAACCGGCAATGCCCCGTTGGCCCCGGTCGCCGGTAAGTCGGCTCGTGCAAGCGACGGAAAACCGTTCCTCTTCGCAGGGTCATGAACAGGATGCGTAGTGTTGCGCAGAGTGTTGAATGGCTGCGCTACGGTTGGGAAAGGTGATCGGCTCGTGGCTGGACAGCCTCATGGGAACCGGTTCGGGGCCGGGCGAGATTGATGAATCAGGATGGATGTGACTACCGGGCAGGACGGAGGACGTGAATTCCGAAGCGCCATGACTCCCAGGGACCTTGCGGTCGGAGTGGGATCGACCCTTGCCCTTTATCTGAGCGGGTTTTGGATGCCCCTCATGGGCATTTTCCTGACGGTCATCACCCCGCTGCCGACGCTCGTGGGAGTCTACCGGTGGGGGCGCCCGGCCGGTTACCTGATTCCCGCCGCAGCGGCGCTCATCGGGTTCACCGTGCTCCTGGTCCTGGGTTTTCCCCGGGCGTGCGTGTACCTGGGCGAACTGCTGCTGCTCGGAGTGTTTCTGGCCGGCGGCATGCAGCGGAAGCGGAACGTCGGGCGCATCGTGGGGGAAGCGAGCCTCAAGATCTTCGCGGTTGGCGCCGTGGTCTTCTGGCTCATGCACCTTCGCGGAGGCGCCTCGTTCGGGGATCTTTTGGAACAGAAGCTGATTCCGGCGATAAGGGAAATCTTGGAAGAACTGGATGCGGGCGCCGGGGTGAGCCGGGAAGAACTGGTGTCGGTGATTGCGACGCTGGTGGCCATGCTGCCGGGGACGGTCTTCGCCGCCACGGTGATGATTTCGTGGTTCAACCTGCTCCTGGCCCGTCGGTTCTGCAGAACCCGCGGTGTGGCGCTTCCAGCGTGGAAGCCGTGGTCCCAGTGGAAATCGCCCGAGGTGCTGGTCTGGGCGGTGATCGGTTCGGGGTTCGCCCTGATGCTTCCTTCATCCACCGGAAGGATCTGGGCCGCGAACCTGCTGATCGCCTTGGGAGCGGTGTATCTGCTCCACGGCTTCGCCGTCGTGGTTTTTTATTGCGACCGATGGCGGGTGCCGGCCCTTTTAAGGGGCATCGTCTACGCCGTGGTGTTCCTGCAGCAGGTGGTGAGCCTGGCGGTGGTGCTGCTGGGTCTTTTCGATACGTGGTTTGATTTCAGACGTCTTTCGGGCCCCAAGGCTTCGGAGGGAGCGTGAGGCCTGCCGAGTGGCGGGGTTGCGCCTGCGGCCTGCGGGCGGTTGAGAAATGCCGGGAGACCGCAGCTTCGGGCCCCTAGACGCTCCGGCCGGGAAGTAATGTAGTGAAGTGAATAAGGAGAACACGTCATGCAGGTGATTCTTACAGAAAACATGCCGTCGCTCGGACGCATCGGCGACATCGTCAAGGTCAAACCGGGCTATGCCAGGAACTACCTGTTCCCCAAGGGGCTGGCCCTGGAGGCTTCCGGAAGGAACGTCCGGGAACTGGAACACCACAAGCGGATCCTGGCTCAGAAGCGGGAAAAATACCTCCTGGAAATGCGCTCCGTCGCGGAGAAGCTGAACGGTGTCAAGCTGGTGTTTCACCGCAAGGTGGTGGAAGAAGACAAGCTTTACGGTTCCGTGAGCGCCGCGGACATTCTGAAGGCGCTGGAAGACAAGGGCTTCGACCTGGACCGGAAGGCGGTGACGCTGGATCAGCCTATCAAGAAACTGGGCGAATTTCCCGTCGCCGTCCGGCTGGAGGTGGGGCTTTCCGCTACGGTGAAGGTGTGTGTCGAAGCCGAGGCGTAGCCTATGAACGCCCTTCCCGACGAACTCAGAAAGGTACCGCCCCATCAGAACGAAGCGGAGCAGTCGCTTCTCGGCGGCATCCTGCTAGACAACAGCGGGTTGGCCGCGGCCCTGGAGGTGCTCAAGGGTCATGAGTTCTACCGGGACGCCCATCGGACGATCTTTCGAGCCATACAGGATCTCTTTGAACGGAACGAACCGGTCGATTTGATCACGGTGACCGGGCTTTTGAAGGAACGGGAGCAGCTGGAGGCGGTGGGGGGAGCGGCTTACCTGGCCGCTTTGATGGAGATCGTTCCTTCGGCGGCCAACGTTTCCACCTATGCCAAGATCATCAGCGAAAAGGCGATCCTGCGGCGGCTGATCCAGGTGGCGGGGGAAATCATTTCCTGGTGCTACGGGAGCGGGCTGAGCGGTGACGAGGTGCTGGACAAGGCCGAGGCCGCCATCTTCGCCATCACCGAGCAGCGGGTTCGAAGTAGTTATTTTCCCATCAAGGACGTGGTGAAGGAGACCATCCGGGTCATCGAATCCCTCCAGGGAACCCGGGAAATGGTGACCGGTGTTCCCACGCATTTTACGGACCTGGACAAGCTGACTTCGGGCTTCCAGCCGTCCGATCTCGTCATCATCGCTGCTCGGCCCAGCATGGGAAAGACCGCCCTGGCGCTTAACATCGCCCGCAACGCGGCCCTCGAAAGCAGTGTTCCGGTGGCCGTCTTTTCCCTGGAAATGAGCAAGGAACAGCTCGCCATGCGGCTCCTTTGCGCCGAAGCCCGGGTGGATTCACAGAAAATCCGGAGCGGCTTTTTGAGCCAGCAGGAATGTGCCAAGCTCATCACTTCGGCGGGCCGTTTCATGAGCGCGCCCATATTCATCGACGACACCCCGGCCATCACGCCCCTGGAACTTCGGGCCAAGGCGCGGCGCCTCAAATCGGACCAGGGGCTGGGGCTCGTGATTGTGGATTACCTGCAGCTCATGAGGGTCCGAGACAACGCGGAACGGCGGGAACTGGAGATTTCGGAAATCTCGCGGTCGCTCAAGGCCCTGGCCAAGGAACTCAACGTCCCGGTGGTGGCCCTTTCCCAGCTCAATCGAAAAGTGGAAGAACGCCACGACAAGCGGCCGCTCCTTTCGGACCTCCGGGAATCGGGCGCCATCGAACAGGACGCGGATGTGATCGCCTTCATCTATCGCGACGAAGTGTACAACAAGGATTCCAAGGACAAGGGAACCGCGGAGGTGCTGATTCGCAAGCAGCGAAACGGCCCGACGGGCGACGTTAGACTGGCGTACATCGACAGCTACACCAAGTTCGAAAACCTGGCACGGGCTGTCGCCTGAAAGGACAAGAAGCCTTGAAGCGGGTGAACCATCCGCAGGCGGGGGAACGGGCCGCTTCCCTGGTGGAAGCCTACTTGGACCCCGGCGTGGAGCTCCTGGGGCGAAGCGATCTGGAAGCCCTGCAGCTGGAAAGACTCCGCCGTACGGTCCGGCGGGCGGCCCGATCCCCCTTCTATGGGGCAAGGGCGCGGCAATACGGGATTGATGGAGAGCGGATCAAAAGCTTGGAAGATATCCGGAAGCTGCCCTTCACGACCAAGCAGGACCTGCGCGACGCCTATCCCTACGGGTTTCTTTGCGTGGAACGCCAACATCTGGTGCGGCTGCACATTTCTTCCGGGACCACCGGGCAGGCCACCGCCGTTTTTTATACCCAGAGAGACATCGACCGCTGGGCGGACCTCATGGCTCGGTGCCTTTACATGACCGGTGCGCGCCCCGGGGACACCTTCCAAAACCTTTCCGGCTACGGCCTGTTTACCGGCGGCTTGGGCTTCCACTACGGCGCAGAACGGCTGGGGCTCCTCACCATCCCCGCCGGAGCCGGAAACAGCAAGCGCCAGATCCAGCTCATGCGCGACTTCGCCACGACGGTCATTCACATCATTCCCAGCTTCGCGCTGCGCCTCATGGACGTGATGACGGAAATGGGTGTGGACCCCCGGCGGGACCTCCAGTTGAAAATCGCCTGCATGGGGGCGGAACCCTATTCGGAGGAGGTGCGGTGTCGGGTGGAGGCGTTTTTCGGGGTCGAGGTGTACAACAGCTACGGCCTTTCGGAAATGAACGGCCCGGGGGTGGCCTTTGAATGCCCCGCCCGGAACGGGCTCCACATCTGGGAAGACGCGTACCTGGTGGAAATCGTGGATCCGGCGACCCTGGAACCGGTTCCGGACGGCATGCTGGGCGAACTGGTTCTCACAACCCTGGACCGCGAAGGCATGCCGTTGCTGCGATACCGCACCAAGGACCTCACCCGCATCCTTCCCGGCGACTGCCCGTGCGGCCGGGTCCACCGGCGCCTGGACCGCATCCAGGGTCGTTCCGACGACATGTTCATCATCAAGGGCGTGAATATCTTTCCGGTCCAGGTGGAACAAGTGCTCATGAGTATCCCCGAAGTGGGGTCCAACTACCGGATCGTGCTGGATCGCGAAAACAACATCGACACCATGACCGTCCAGGTGGAAGTGACCGACCGGATTTTCGTGGAAGACATGCGCCACTTGCAGCGGATCCAGAATAAAATCACCCGGGAATTGAAAAGCGAGCTTCTAGTAACGCCTCGGGTGGAACTGGTGGAACCCCAGTCGCTTCCTCGAAACGACGGCAAGGCCGTCCGCCTGGTGGATCATCGCAATCCCTACAACACGTGACCGATGTCCCTACTTTTTTCCATGGGTTTGATATAAAATAAAAAAAAGGGCGGAAGACCCGAAAAAGGGGGTCGCTTTGCCCGTGGACTTCAACACGATAAGGAGGTTACAGCTTATCGGCAAGGTATACGGTCAGATCAACGGCATCAAGAGCCAGGTTAGGAAACGCATCGATAATCTCTATCGTCGCCGGATCGCTCCCGAAACTGTCGTCTCGCCGGAAGTGGCGAGAGACATGGCGCGTTTTTCATTTGAGGCGGGACGCCAGATCGGGCTGATGGTGGCCCGTGATGGGACGGTGGAGATGGTCCTTGTGGGGGAGCCGAACTCGATTTACATCCCGGACCTTCCCAAGAGCCGCGGCGGGCGGGGCCGGTTGCGCGGCCTGCGCTTCGTCCACACCCACCTCAAGGAAGAACCCCTGAACCAGGACGACCTGATGGACCTCATCTTCCTGCGGCTGGACTGTATCGCGGCCGTTCGGGTGGATGAACGCGGCGGCGCCAAGGAAGTGGAAATCGCGCACATCTTTCCGGGGTGCCACGGGGAGCACTCCGGGTGGGAAATCCTGCCTCCGGAACCCTGCGCGGCCCCGCGGACCGATTTCCTGCAACTCATCGGTTCCCTGGAAGACGAACTGGAAAAGAACCGCCGGGCGGAGTCCGTGGAAACCCGCAAAGACCGGGCGATTCTGGTGAGCGTCGCCGGTTCCGAGCGCCGGGATGTCCGGGCGTCCGTGAAGGAGCTGGAAGAATTAGCGCAGGCCGCCGGCATCACGGTGGCGGAAACCATCATCCAGCGGCAACGGCAGGTCAACCCTAAGTACCTGATCGGCAAAGGGAAACTGGGCGAAATCATGGTGGCGGCGCTCCAGCACGGGGTGGACCTCCTTATCTTCGACCAGGAACTGAACCCATCCCAGGTGCGCGCCATCACCGATACGACGGAACTTCGCGTCATCGACCGCACTCAGCTCATTCTGGACATTTTTGCGCAGAGGGCTCAGAGCCGAGAAGGGAAGATCCAGGTGGAAATGGCGCAGCTCAAGTACCTGTTGCCGCGCCTCGGGGTGAAAGACGACGCCCTTTCGAGGCTCCGCGGCGGGATCGGGGTGCGGGGCCCCGGGGAAACGAAGCTCGAGATCAACCGGCGGCGCATCAAGGACCGGATCGCCCACCTGGACAGGGAATTGACCGCGGTCCGGAAAAACCGATCGCAGCGGCGTTCGAGGCGGCTCCGGAACGAGCTGCCCATCATTTCCATCGTGGGCTACACCAACGCCGGCAAATCGACGCTCCTGAACACGCTCACCCAAAGCCGGGTGTTTGTGGAGGATCAGCTTTTCGCTACGCTGGACCCCACCAGTCGGCGACTGCGGTTTCCGCGGGATCTGGAAGTGATCGTGACCGACACCGTCGGGTTCATCCGCGATCTCCCTTCGGATCTTCTGGAAGCCTTCGCCGCCACGCTGGAAGAACTCCACGACGCCGATCTGCTGCTCCACGTGGTGGATGTGAGCAGCCCTCAGTGCGAAGAGCACATCCGGTCCGTGGAAGACGTCTTGGAACAGCTGGGGCTTCAGCGGAAGCCCATCCTGCTCGCCCTCAACAAGATGGACCGGCTGAGCGACGAAGAAGTGACGCGGGCGGTCAGAAGATTCGGCGGTGTCCCTATCTCGGCGCTTTCCACCGAAACGTTGCGGCCCCTCATTTCGGCCTTGGAGGACCGGGTGGAGCGGCTGGTGATCGAGGAGGCTCCCGAGGCCGCAGCGGAGGATTCCGCGGAGGAAGGCGGGGCGGCGCCGGAAGATGTGGCAGCAGGCGAATCCTTAGTCCTGTAGAGAGCGGCTGCCGGCTTTCAGGGGGCCTCCAAGAGGCTGAATGCCTTCACCCTTCTGAGGATTGAGTGTCCGTTTTTTCGCGTAGGGGAGGGATCGCGAACGGCACTCAAGGAGCAACTCATGCCCTGTAGGAGCCGGCTTGCCGGCGGTCCGCGTCGCGGCCAAGGCCGCTCCTCCAGGAACAAGGAATCTCACGGCCCGACTTTCATGAGCTTGTTTTTGAACAAGCCCTAACCCGAAGCGGCCATCCTGACGTCTTTCCCGGACAGGATCTCGCGCGCTCTAGATATATCCTTCCGGATCTGCGCCATGAGCGGTTCCGGCCCCGTGAATTTCATCTCGTCGCGAAGCCGTTCGATGAAGCGCACGGTGAGGGTGCTCCCGTACAGGTCGCCTGTGAAGTCAAGGATGTGGACCTCCAGGGAAGGTTCGGAATCTCCGAAGGTGGGGTTGTACCCGAAATTGGCGGCGCCTCCGAAGATCTGCCCTTCCAGTTCCACTTCCACCGCGTAGACGCCCGGTTTCGGCGGAACTTGGTCGACGATCTTGATGTTGGCGGTGGGAAAGCCGAGAAGCCGTCCGCCCCGTGCACGACCTTGCACCACGGTTCCGGTGATCTCGTAGGGGCGCCCCAGGAGGGTTCCCGCTTCGTGGATCCGGCCGTCCTGGATGAGGTTCCGGATGGCGGTGCTGCTCACCAGCCTGCCGCCCAGATGGATGGCGGACACCGTGTCCACACCGAAACCGTAGCGCGTTCCCAGCTCTTTCAGGAGTGCGATGTCGCCTTCACGGTTCCTGCCGAACCGGTAGTCATAGCCCACCACGATCATGCGGGTGCCGATGCGGTCCACTAACAAGTCCTTCACAAAACCGTGGGCCGAGATCCGGGCGAACTCCCTGCTGAACGGAATCACCACGGCAACGTCGATCCCGCTGGCGGCGATGAGTTCGAGTTTCCGCGGGGCCGTGGTGATGAAACGGGGGCTGTTCTGCGGTGACAGGACCTGCATGGGGTGAGGGTCGAAGGTGATCACTACTGACTGACCCCGAAGTTTTCGGGCCCATTCCCTGACGCGGGCGAAAAGGGCCTGGTGGCCCTGGTGGACGCCGTCGAAATTTCCGATGGTTACAGCTGGATTATTGAGTGATTTGGACAGGTTGGTTATATTCTTGATGAGTTCCATGGTCCGCCTTGGCGCCTCCGTGCATCGAAAATTGAACTTGACACCCAAAGATTCTTATCATAAAGTTCGACCGCTTTGAATGCAATGATTTTCCTTATCCGAGCCGAAGTGGCGGAATTTGGTAGACGCGCTAGATTCAGGATCTAGTGGGCAATATGCCTGTCGGGGTTCGAGTCCCCGCTTCGGCACCAGGACAGTCAAGGGCCCAGGGGATCATCCCCTCGGGCCTTTTCTTCTTTACACTCGCTCAACCTGTCGTATGTTATCGATAAATGTGTGGGCTTCCGGGTGGACCGTGTGTTCTTGCGTTTCACCCGAGGTGGTGGAACGAACGTCGACAAGGAGGAAAAAATGGTGATGCGTTGTCTGATGGCCGTTTTGCTGGCTGTGGCTCTCGGTTTATCGGGTTGCAACAAGGACTTCTGGGGCGGCGGCGCAACTGGAGCCCTCGGAACGGGTGCCGCCTATGAGATTCAGAGCAAGCGCCAGATGGACCAATTAGAAGAGGACTACAAGAGCGGAAAGATCACCAAGGAAGAATACGAAATACGGAAGGACCAGATCCGAAAGGGGTCCGTCATTTACTGAAAATGGAACCATTGAAGCCATGCAGGGCGGCGGTGACCTGCTAAGTACAGTTCCCCAGAATACAGTGTTCATTGTGAGATTTTCCGCTTGTTCCCAAGCTCCAGCTTGGGAACACAAGTGTGCAGAAGCTCCAGCTTCGGTTCCCATGAGGCCGCGACCCATGCGAACCCGCTACAAAATCCATGGCAGAGAACCCAAACACCCCCTACTTCGTCACATAATGGTCCTCCAGGTGGAAATCGGAGGCCGCTGACCATGGCAGCCGAAGGAGTAGTCCGGGGGGCACACCCCCCGAACAAAAGAACGTCCGTCCCCCAAAGAAGCAATCGATAAGGGCCTCCAAGGACATGGGCCTTAATCTGTGAGATCGCGTGTATACATAGAACTATCATACATCAGATATCCTAGTGAAGTTACTTCGCTTTTATGCTATAGGATCTCCTGTCAGATCTTCACCCGGCAGGTGCACTGATGAAGATAATCGAAATGGAACAATCTTCGAAGTGTGCAGATCTTTTGCTTCTTGTTCCCAAGCTCCAGATTGGGAACACAACTGTGCAGAAGCTCCAGCTTCGGTGAGCCCGTTCCCAAGCCAGAGATTGGGAACGAAGGGAAAGATCACTTCGAGATCCTGGCGAGCTCCCTAGAAAGACAGCGCGTTTTAGCTGTAGCAGGAGGGAAGCTGGAGCTTCCCGGGCAGGGCGTTCCCAAGCTGGAGCTAGGGAACGAGAGGAACCGAACTTCAGGGGCAGATCCTCGGCGCATTTGTCTACAAGATAACCGGTGGGGTCTTACAAAAACTCTAAGAGCAACTCATTGATTTGACTCCTACTGTGCCACTTTGGAGGCTGAGAAGCCTGAAACTCCTGTCAAACTATATGCACTCTTTTTACTTTCAGACCCAAGAAGAGGCCAGGCAATGGGCTGCCACGCAGCAAAACAGGTTTACCCTGCGGCGGGTGAACCTGGAGGATGCCTTTCTTGCCCTGACAGGGAAAAAGATCCAATGATACACGGTTGGTGGGCGGTGTATTTCCGGGAAATGGTGATCCTGCGACGGCGCCTGTCCAGGTTGATCGGCGCCTGGTCTGTGTCTCCGCTGCTCTATCTCATCACCTCGGCGTCGCTCTTTCTTACAACGGCTGTTTATGGCTGGCCTTCCTGTTGAAGAGCTTTATCTTCGCCTCCCTCGCGGTGGGCTTTGCCATGCTGGTCAAGTCCCACGCGGACCAGGCCATGGTCAACAGCTTTGTCATTACCCCGATGGCATTTCTCGGCGGCACGTTCTTCCCCATCGAACATCTTCCGCATTGGGCACAGAAGATGCTTTATCTGCTTCCCTTGACCCATGCCGCCGATGCGATTCGGGCATCATCGTTTGGAAAGGCGCCGGAGATTCGCGACTATCTTATTCTTGCCGGCATCGCTGTCTCAGCTTTCATCTTTGCGATCATGACTGTCAATAAAGCCAGGGATTAATTGTGATCATCAGGAAATGGACTTTAGTGCCGATTTCGCCTCTAAAAGAAAGCCTAAGAGACCACAGGGCCCCGCGCAACATTGACAAGAAATGCACTTGGCTTCATCCGCACAAGTTCCACCCACCCGATAAGCCCTTAGCGCTTTCAGTCTTTCAGCAATGGCCGCACCCAAATTTCCCAAACCGACAATCGCCGCCGGTTTACCATAGGACGTTTTTCCAACCGGAATGCCTAGCCGTCTCTGTTCAATAGAGTTTGCCTGGCCTGGTTATCGCGGGCCAGAGCCAACATCAGCAGCAAAACCCATTCGGTTACCGACACTGTATTTCCGGTCTGCTCGCTGGGAACGTTGGCCACCTCGATCCCCATTGTCCACGCCGCCTCAAGGTCTATACCTTCAAGACCAACGCCGAATTGCTGGATCAAACGCAACCGCTTTCCACGTTTGAGCAACGGCGCATCGAGTGTTGACATCAACGGAATGGCCACTTCCGCCTCAGCAAGATGCTCGCCGATCTCTGATCTGGGACAACACCAAATACGGTCATGGGGCAGGTGCTTTCGCAGAAGTCTGCGCGCATGTTCAAAGCTCGTATCACAGAATAAAATTCTCATTGCATTTGAGTTCCAGGTTGCGCACCAGACTGCTTTCATCGCCGTGCGCCTTCCCAGTGGAGGGGCACGGCTCAGCCCGCTTCACCCTGGAGGCATAACCAGGGCTTCCCCCTCGGCCACCAGTTCCTGTTTCTGATTGAACCAGGTCAGCTTGAGGCGAACCCACCTTTTCTTTGCCAGTTTTTCCGAAACCTCGGCGATAGCCGTCACTGTATCTCCGATATAAACAGGGGCCCTGAACCTGCAGAACAATTCCAACGCCACCGTGCCCAGCCCAGGTAGCTTGGTTCCCAAAACCGGCGCGATCAAGCTTTGCGTTAACGGTCCATGCGCGACACGGGCGCCAAACTGCGTCTGCCGAGCATAGGCTTCGTTGACATGCATCGGGTTGAAATCCCCGCTGATGCCGGCAAACAGATAAACATCGGTTTCTGAAATCGTTTTACTGAATGAGGCTTTCTCACCGATTGTCAGTTCTTCATACTTTTTACCTCTCTCATACTGCACGTGCAACCCTCCCTTAAACCGCCCAACGTATCGCTCATGCCAGGATGATCAGTGTCTGTTGATCGGCGACACGATCCTCCGCCGCCACCAGAATCTCCTTTACGGTTCCACTCACTTGCGCACTGATCTGGTTTTCCATTTTCATGGATTCCAGAATGACCACATCGTCACCCTCACGCACTGTGTCGCCGACATTTACCAGGACCTTCACTATGACGCCGGGCATGGGCGCCAGGATTTCCTTCCTCATTGGTTGTCTCTCCCGTCTGCTAAGATTGTTTTCAGATTGCGGTCTTCTCTCTCGGCATCGTACAGCCGAAAGCTATACCTTTTTTCCAGCCAAGATGGCGGGATCGATCGTAACGGTCTCGGGCCAGTCCGCGGGGTAGCGCTGTCCCGGCTCCTCGCCAAGCCTCACCTTTCTCTCCCTGAGTCCTTTGCGCTTGAACTCCTCTCGTGGCTGCTTGGGAATTCTACCATTCAGGATGGCCTCGGAGCGCAGCCGCCGTCCGATCGTCTTTTCCCATTTGACGCCCAGAGCCAACACACGGTCGATATCGATGCCGGTATCGATCCCCATCTCATCCACCATCACCAGCATGTCTTCAAGGCTGACCAGCCCCACGACGTTCGGATCCCGGTAGTAATACTCCCCGGTGCCGCGCACTGGAATCCCGTCGATGAAGTTTGCAGGCTGCCCGCCTATACCGCCCATCACTCCTTCATGAATCTCGACCCCGGCCTGCAGCGCGGCGAGGACATTCGCCAGACCCCATCCCCTGGTTACGTGAAAGTGTGCCACGTGCAGGTCCTTGTTGGGAATGGCATCCATTATCATTGAAAAATAGCGATAGACCTGATTGGGCGGCGCAGATCCGTCATGATCGGCGTGCTCGATGTCATCCGCACCGATACTGAGCCATCTTTTGGTAAATTCCAGGGCATCCTCCAAGCGCGTTGGTCCGGAAATGGGACTGCCCCATATGGTGCTCACGGTCCCGAAAACGCGAATCCCCACCTCATGGCATTTCTCTATGCAGCGCTTTGCTTCCCGCCAGTACTCGGGCAGCGTGGTCCCGGAATTGGCGAAATGATGCTCTTCATCGGTAGAGACCATCATGCCGATGCGGTCCGGACCCCATCCCTCTTTTCTGGCGGCCACAGCCCGGTCCACTCCGGTCTCCCGAATGGCGACGGCGGTAAGCTCGATATCGTCAAAATTAATCCCTGCTCGCGACAGCCGTTTACTGTCGCGAACCCGTTTGAATAGCTGTTCAATGTCCCTGAACTGCGGCAAGCTGGCCGGGTTGGCGAAGTTGGAAATCTCCAGTCGCTTGAAGCCCGCCATGATCGCCTCTTCGACGTAGTACACCTTTGCATCGGTAGGGATGAAGTGCTCTTCATGTTGCAATCCTTCCCGAACCGATACGTCTGCAACGCGAATCCGCTTGGGGTAGTTCAGCTCAAATTGCCCATCCATCTGCTGACTCCTTTCATTTCGTTGGCGGTTAAGCCCCTTTTGGCTAACCCGACTACTCTCCCTTGAAAACCGGCTTGCGTTTTTCGGCGAACGCCTGCAACGCTTCTAACCGGTCTCGGGTTGGTATGGTTATTTCGTATGCTTTTGATTCCAGCGATAGCGCCACGTCCAGACTGCATTCGGTGCCTTTGTTCAGGGCAAATTTCGCCTGTTGCACAGCGATCGGACCGTTGCAGGTGATTTCCTCGGCCAGAGCTAAAGCCGCATCCATCAGCCGCTCCGGTGCAACGACCTGATTCACCAGGCCGATGCGGAGCGCGCTTTCGGCATCGATCCTCCTGGCCGTGTAGATCAGCTCTTTTGCCTTTGCCAGTCCAACGATACGCGGCAGCCGCTGAGTGCCCCCGCCTCCGGGGATCACCGCCAGGCTGGTCTCGGTCAACCCCATCAGAACATTGGAAGAAGCAATCCTTATGTCACAGGCGAGGGCAAGCTCTGTCCCGCCGCCGAAGGCGTAGCCGTTGAGTACAGCTATTACTGGAACTTTTGCATTTTCCACGGCGATCAAGGTCTTGCGAACCGTGGCGATAAAGCTTCGTACCTGCTGCTCGGTGAAGCTTCTCCTTTCGATAAGATCGGCGCCGGCCGAAAAGGAGGGTTTTTTCCCATCCGGAGGAGGCGCACCGGTAATAAGGACTACCCGCACCGAGGGATCGAAATTGACCTCCTCCATGATTTGCCCCAGCGTTGTAATCAGCTCAAAATTCATGCAGTTCATTGCCGCAGGTCTGTTCAATGTCAGGATCAGCTTGCCGTCTGCCGTCTTTTCTTGCAGGATGGTATCGGACATCAATAAATCCTCCCCTCGAATCCTGTTCATCTATATGGGGCCAGTACCCCTTGATTCGCCGGTGTCCGGTTCATCCAGAGGCTAGAACTTGAAGTTGCCGAAAGACGACTCTCCAATCGGCTTCAACAGGGAAACCTCGAATGCCGTTGCAAGGGTATCGCGGCAGTCCCTCAAGGGTATGGTGCCGTCATGGTAAAGGCGTGCCTCCGTGTAAAATGGATGGGCCTCCCTGGAGTATTTTTCCACCATCATTTTTTCAAACTCCCGCAGTTCCGATTCATTCATCTCCCTGCCTTGTTTTCGGGCGTTCGCTCTTTCCAGGGAGGTCAGAATGTAGCCTGCCGTTCGCCCCGACATCACCGACGTGCGACCCCGCATGGTGTTGAATATGAAATGCGGATCGTAAGCCCTGCCGCACATGCCATAATTCGCGGCGCCGTGATCGGGGCCGATGACCCACTGGATCTTGGGCACAGCGGCGCATGCCGCCGCTCTGACCATATCGGAGCCATACTTTCCAATGCCCGCGTACTCCTCCTGAGTCCCCACCATGTAGCCCGGCGAGGCCTGGATGTAGAGAATGGGAATCCGCTGGGAGCAGCACCGGATGACCCATTCGGTCGCTTTTCTGGCCGCATCCACGAAGATCACACCGATCCCGTTGGCGGCCACGATTCCAACCGGGATACCCTTCAGGTGGATCTTGCCGCAGACAATGTTGTCTGCACGACCCGGATTATACTTTTCCTTGTATTCACTGAATTCGGAATCGTCCGCGATGCAGGCGATGATCTCGCGGACTTTCACGCCACGATAGGGATCTTTCGGAAGGACCCTGTAAATATGGTCGGCGTCAACCTTGGGAGGCATGGTGGGGCGCCTGTCTATGAAAAGTTTCTGCGGCGGATCGTAGCTCAGCAGCTCCCGAAGCTTTTCGATGCCTTCGTCCTGAGTATGGACAAAATGGTCGGCCCCGCCGGATATGGAGGTATGCACCTTGGCGCCGCCGAGCTCTTCCATGGTCACATCTTCGCCGATGGCGGACTTGACCATCGGGGGGCCTCCCAAAAAAGAGTAGGCCAGCTTGTCGATCATGATCGACTCATCAGCCAGGTAAACCGTGTAGGCGCCTCCGGCAGTGTTGCCTCCGGTGCTCAAGGTGTATTGCTTGAGGCCCTTGGCGGACATCCGGCACATGTTGAAAAAAAAGCGGCCAAACTGACCCTGCCCCGGGAACACGCGATCCTGCATGGGCAGGAACCCCCCGGCCGAGTCGCCGATGTATATACAGGGCAGGCCGCATTGCTCGGCGATATTCTGTGCGCGCAAATGTTTCTTACAGCTGATGGGATAGTAGGCGCCAGCCTTAACCCGGCTGTCGTTGGCAATAACCATTACCCAATTGCCGTGAACTTTCCCGATGCCGGTAACCAGCCCCGCCGAGGGAACGTCCATGGCCGTTTCATAGTTGATGCCGAACCCCGCTCCTCTGCTCAACTCAAGGAATTCGCTGTCCGGGTCGATAAGCTGCTTTACCAGCTCCCTGACCGGCTTTTTCCCCTGCTTTGCAAGGCGCTCGATCTGTTTTTGCCCCCCGGGGTTGTATGCCCTTTCCCACAGAGCATAAATCTGCCTCTCTTCATTCAACCAATGGTTCATGTTATCTTCCTGTTCCCGACTGAAGACTGTTCCAACCTCATTCATCCTCACCTCCATGATTGGATGCCTTGTGCAATACATACTTTTCGATCTGCACTAGATCGGCCGGTGAAGCACCTACCTTCGCCTGTTTCTGCCTGGTACATAGCCTTTTGCAAGAGGCTCTTTATTATCAAGGATTTCTAGCCTGGTTCAGGGAATCGGCTTAAAATGCTTTATGTCAAAAATATTGCCTGGCTTCTGCGGATTCCACTCTGCTCTTACCCTGATGCCGTTGTGTACATGTTTTCTAACATCTTCGATTTTTTCATACTCAAAACCTCCTATCAGGTGAACAAAACCGCAGTCAGCGCCATCCAACCGGATATTGCCGCATACAAAGGGCGGTTTCACAGGCATTCCGAAATACTCGTAGTTGACGAAAATCCACCCCTCAACTGTTCCTTCCTGTGAAAGCTCGACCCACTCGTTCATTTCTTCAAAGCACCTTGGGCAGAAGGCCCTGGCAGGAACCAGGACCCTGCCGCAGGCAGGGCACCTCGTGCCGAAGATTTTTTGCATGCTCAGCCCCTCAAAGAAGCGGTTCCATGTGGGGCCGACAGCCAGACTGTATTCTATTATGACCTCGTCCTCTATGATAGGGTTGCCCTTTTTGTCTGTTGTAAGCATTACCTGTCTCCTTGTTTGATGGACTCAATCCAATATTTCAAAGTAGTTGATATCCAGCAGGTGTCCCTGTCGTTCTTCCTTCCAAACAGCCTGCACTCTTTGTCCTTTGGAAACAGCCCCTGAAACATCCTTCTCCATTTCTAGGTCAAGCCCTGGTTTGTGTACCAGGTGCAGGAACCTGCAGTCTGTTCCGTCAAGCTGGATCAGGGCTGCAAGGAAGGGCGGCCTGACCGGCTGACCGTAGAATTCCCGCCTGGCACGAGTCCAGGATTCTATATGCCCCTGCTGGGAAACTTCCATCCAGTCCTTTATGTCCGTATTGCAAACCGGGCAGAATGACCTGGGGGGAACCCACCTTTTTCCGCATTCCGGGCACACGTTTCCGAGTATTTTTTTCTCCCTGAGCCCTTCGTAGAATTTGTAGAATGTCTGGCCTACAGCATACCTGTGGGGAAGCCAAACAATGGAATCGATTGTCTTGAAATGCTTCTCCATTTTCTGTACTCCTTTCAATCCTCGCTGCCAAGGATCATTACCCCGTTGAACTGATCCGTTCCTCCCATGGCATGGCTCAGGGCCAATTTCGCGCCTTCTATCTGGTGCGCCCCGGCCTGGCCGGTCACCTGCAGCGCGGCCTCTGCCGTGCGTATAAGACCCGTGGCCCCTATGGGATTGGTGCATAGGGTGCCTCCTGAGGGGTCGCAGGGAAGCTCGCCGTCCCTGGCAAAAGTGCCTTTCAGAGTATAGTCAGCCGCCTGGCCGGGTTCACAGAATCCGAAGCATTCGTAGTATATGAGCTCCTGGTAGGTGAACGGGTTATAGATTTCCGCCACATCCAGTTCCTTAAGGGGGTTCTTTATGCCTGCCATATCATAGGCTTGCCTGGCAGCCTGTATGGCGCATTGCCATACAACCTTGTCGCTGTCCCCAAACCAGTATTCGTCTCCGCTGTATCCAACGCCCTTGACCCACGCGGTTTTCCGGTTGAGCTTCTTGGCCATTTTTTCGGATGCAAACAAAACCGCACAGGCCCCGTCGGAATTAGGGCATATATCCCAGAGCCGTGTCGGGTATACAACAATCCTGGCGTTTTTAATCTCCTCCATTGTCAGCCGCTTTTTCACATGGGCATACGGATTGTCAAGCGCGTCCTTATGATGATCCATGGAAATTTTGGCTGCAGCTTCCCTGGCCTTTTCCTCGGAAATTCCATATCTGTAGGCCCACTGTTGCCCCTGCAAGGAAAATATTCCCGCTGCGCCTGAAATGAAATAGCGCTGGTAAAAAGGCTCAGCCACCGTGCTCATTGTAGCCTGACTGTCTCCTTCGTGCATTTTTTCCGAACCGACTACGAGAATAAGATCAGCCATTCCAGAGGCTATCCAGTAGTAGCCTGTAAACGCAAGTGATATTCCTGTGGAGCCGCAGGTCTCGGTTTTTAGAATCGGCTTGTTCACGGCCCTCAGGGCATCTGCGAAATAAAGATGCGTCAGGGCCACGCCTTCCATCATGGAAGGCATGGTTCCGTATACAACCCCGTCTATATCGGCTGGGTCTATGCCGATGTTTTCAAATGCCGCGGAAACCGCCTCCCGAATTAGATCAGGATAGGAGATTTCAGACCTGTTGCCGTGCTTGGTCTGACCGGATCCAACAATACCTACCTTAGCGGACATTGTTTACCTCCTTAATTTCCAAGAATGGCTACAGCATGGCACTGACCCGCAAAGCCGTGGGTACCGTGAGCCAGGCCGGTGTTGACTTTCTTGTCCAGCTGCCTTTCTCCTGCCGCCCCTTTTATCTGAAGGACTACCTCAGCTAACCGGTAGAGACCTCTTGATACATAAGGATTCATGGATAGGACACCTCCCGAAGGGTTGACCGGCAGAGGGCCGTTAAAGTCCGTATACCCGCTTTCCAGAAGCCTTGCACCTTCGCCTCTGCCGCACAATCCCAGGCCTTCATACCAGAGAAGCTCCTGGAATGCGTACGGCTCACAGAGTTCCACCACATCCAGATCTTTCCTGGGATCAGATATGCCAGCCATTTTGTAGGCCGCCTTGGCCGCCTTTTCCAGCGTACCGTTCAGAAGATCCCTGTCCCCCAGATAAAACGTGTCCATCGCAGATCCGTATCCTTTGAACCAGACCGGCTTGCTCGTGAGCTTCTTGGCTGTATCTTCTTCAGCCAGGAGCAGCGCTATCATGCCTTCCGACTTCGGCGCGCATTCCATCTCCTTTAGAGGGTCCATTACAGGATCTGAATTCATTACGTCCTCTACAGACACTTTTTTTCTGCGATGGGCATAGGGATTGCTCAGCCCGTTGTTGAGATTTTTGGCTGCAACTTTCGCGCACTGCTCCTCTGTCACACCGTGGGCATCCATGTAAGCCCTCATCTGCAGGGCTGCAGCGTAGGTTTCATTAAGACCCAACTGCCTCTGGTAGAAAGGGTCGGTGAAAAAGTGAGTAATCGTGTCGTTTTCTGGGTTTTCAGAACCCTTGCATACCCCGAGGACAAGGGCGGTATTGTAATGCCCGGAAAGTATACGCATGACTCCATAGTGAAAGGCAAACAGGGACTCAGCGTCTTGTCTTGAGCCGTTCTTTAAAAATGCCGCCCCTGAATCCCAGTAATACGCATTTGCACAAGATATTCCCCCGTGGAACACATCCGAGGAGGCACTCACTACGGTACCCACCTGGTTCCTTTTTAATCCCGCCTTTTCTATGACCTCCCTGCAGACCGAGTAGACCTGGGTCAGGTAGTTCTCCGGGGATTCAGCGCCGCAAGTCATTGCCACCTCAACTATGGCTACCTTTTTGTTCATAAATATTTCTCCTTCTTTACTTTAGTAAGTTACCTTATCGATCCCTTTTAGGCCAAGTATCTGCCTGGCATCATCCGGAGTAGCGATATCAATGCTCAATTCCTTAGCAATGCGCACAATTTTCTCCACTTGGTCCGCATTGCTCTTCGCCATTACCCCCTTGCCGGCATACAGGCTGTCTTCCATGCCCACCCTCACATTGCCTCCCATGCTAAGTGCAACGGCGCACATAGGAAGCTGATGTCGCCCGGCGGCGCACACCGACCAAATAAAGTCGTTGCCGAAATTCTGCCTGGCTGTTTCATACAAGAATATTAGGTTTTTTGCAGAAGGCGGTATACCGCCCATTATCCCCATTACAAATTGCAAGTAAACCGGTTTCTTAATAAGTCCTTTACTTACCAGGTAGGCGGCATTGTTGATCATGGCTGAATCATATATTTCCATTTCGGGTTTGGTGCCATTTTCCTCAAATGTTCGAGCAAATTCTTCCATCGTCTTGAATGTGTTAGCAAAAATGAAATCTCTGGTCGATTCCAGATACGGCTTTTCCCAGTCATATTTCCATTCCCGTATCCCCATCCTATCGGGTATGTCGAAAAGGGCGAAGTTCACGGAGCCGGCATTGAATGACGCCAGTTCGGGCTTAAAAGTAGGTATCGCCCTTAACCTTTCCTCGGCGGTCATCCCCAGACCGGCTCCGGTAGTAGTATTTACAACCACATTGCATCTGCTTTTTATCTTGCGTAATACCTCGCCTATAACATTTAAATCTTGACTGGGCCGACCGGTCTTTGGATCACGCACATGGATATGAACCATTGCAGCCCCGGCTTCATAAGCCCTGACCGCATCATCGGCAATTTGATCCGGAGTAATGGGAAGATAGGGGCTCATACTCGGTGTATGAATAGAACCGGTAATTGCTGCTGTTACTATTGTTTTTGCCATAAATCACTCCTCATTTTTGCTTTTTGAGCATCATGATTTCAAAGTTGCCATCCATAACTACAATATCCTTTTGATTTAAAACAGCTAGATAAAATTCAACAATGCCCCTGTCCGGTTTACTGGTTTGGATTTTCTTCGCGACTCGAGCATGGACATGTATGGTATCTCCGAGCATGATTGGAGCCTTAAAATGCCAGTCTTTAATGCCCATGAAAGCCACGATCGACCCCTCCAATAGATTCAACCTGACAAAGAGCCCGGAAGCTATGGAAAGTCCGCACATACCATGGGCGATTCTCCCACCGAATGGCTGTTTTGCAGCAAATTCAGCGTCAGTATGCAACGGGTTGAAGTCACCACTAAAACAACTGAAGTTGACAATATCAGCCTCAGTCACCGTTCTTCCAAGTGTGTGAAAGTCTTGGCCTTCTCTAAATTCTTCAAAATACTTCCCCAAGACAATGGACATATCACGCCCCCTTTTTTATTTCTTAACAGCCTTCCGTTTCAGCCAGATAGTCAACCATAACCTCATCAGCTCCGGCGCCTGTGGGAAGTATGTGCAAATCCATATAATATTGTGTTATTGGAGATTCGGCTATATATCCAATCCCGCCGAACAGCTGCAAACAGGCATCAGGTATCTCTCTGGCCAATCGACTTGCATATGGGTTCTCCATTGTAATCTCTCTGGTAGCATACAAGCCTTTGTTCAAGAGCCTGGCTATATGATAGGTGAGTTGCCTGAGGGCGTGTATTTGAGTATTCATCTCCAACAGCCGGCGCGTTAGAGGGTGTTTTCTGATAAGCGCCGAATCCGCTAATGATTGCGGCGCAGGCCGGTCTGGAAGCATTCGGGGCTGGCTTTGGGGCTTAGTGAGGCTCAGTTGATGCAATACAAAACTCCGCACGAGGATAAACGCGTTATGACTGCAAGAGTCGCTAGGCCTGGCTCAAAATTTCACGAGCAATGACGAGTCTTCGGATCTCCGAGGTGCCGGCGCCGATGGTCATCAGCTTGGCATCCCGCATCAGGCGCTGCACGGGGTATTCCAACATATAGCCGTAGCCGCCATGGATTTGAACCGCCTCAGAGGCTACCCAGTTACACATTTCAGCGGTAAACAGCAGGGCAGAGGCCGCCCTTTTGTGGATCGTGGTTCCCTTACCGCCGCGCTCGGCAGATTGGGCCGCGCGTGCCACCTGATAGCAGTAAAGACGCGCTGCCTCGATCTGGGTGTACATATCGGCCAGTTTGGCCTGAATCAGCTGAAAGCTGGCAATGGGACGACCAAATTGAACGCGTTCCTTGGCGTATTTTACGGAATGCTCGAAGGCGGCCTGTGCAAGACCCAAGGCAAGTCCAGAGAAGAACGCTCGTTCCATATCAAGACCAGACATCATTACATCGATGCCCAGGTGTTCCTTGCCCAGAAGGTTTTCCGCCGGCACCCTGCAATCTTCGAAGAACAACTCTCCCGTTGGTGAGCCGCGCATGCCCATCTTTTCTAACTTTCGCGCTACGGCAAAACCGGGAAAATCTCTTTCAACAATGAATGCGCTGATCCCCTTCGCTCCGCCCTGGGGATCGGTTTTTGCGTAGACGATCAGAGTATTGGCGATTGGCCCGTTGGTAATGAAGGTTTTGGATCCGTTCAATATGTACTCGTTACCCTTTTTAACGGCACGGGTCCTGATAGAAACAGCGTCGGAGCCGGCATCCGGCTCGGTGAGTGCCAGCGCTCCAATGTGTTCACCGGTGCATAGGGAGGGGAGGTATTTGCTGCGCTGTTCAGCCGTTCCATTACGATACAGATTGTGTGCACAGAGGTTGCTGTGGGCCCCATATGACAGAGAAACGGCCGGACTGACCCGCGCCAGCTCTTCGCCTGCAATGACCCCCGCCAGCAAATCGAACCCCGCTCCTCCGAATTCCTCAGGTATGGTGATGCCCAGGATTCCAAGCCGGCCCATCTTGGCGAACAGATCCTCAGGCATTTCATCAGCGCGATCGATTTCCTCGGCAAGGGGTGCAATTTCATTGTCGGCAAACTTTCGTACGGATTCTCGCAACAAGTAATGCTCTTCTTCCATGAAGTTCAAATCCATGCCGCTTCCTCCTCGGGCGGTTTAAAGTTATCGTCTTGGAGCGTATTCTAGAGCCGGTTTCACGGCTCTTTTGTAGGAGCCGGCTTGCCGACGGATTCCGATCACGGCCAAGGCGCCTCCTACAGGAACAAAGAGCGTCAGTGCCCGACTTTCATGAGTTTGTTTTTGGAAAAGCTGCTAGCACGTGAAGTGTAGTTCTTTGGAGCAAATGCTATGCCAGCGCTTGGAGAGGTGCGATGGACGCTGATTTAGAGGTCTCCCGGTAAGGAGCGAGGGGGGTGATGTGTCATTTTGAAACGTTTTGCCAAGGGCACACGAGCACATCGCCTGGATTTGTCGTTTGCCAAAAAAAACCCAAGACGGGTGTACCATCTTGGGACATGTTCCTTTCTGAGATGGTCGGACTCGGCTAAGAGGGCCAGGAGCCTGCCTGGCTGATCCTCCCCTGGGTCTCATATTCTCGAAGTCTGCGATAGAGCGACGAACGTGAAATACCCAACAGGGAAGCGGCTTTGCGCTTGTTTCCGCTGCAGAGTTGGAGGGTCTCTTCGATAGCCCTTTTTTCAATGCGTCGTATGGAACAATCCGCCAGGTCAGCAACCCGCTGCGATCTACCGGTGGCCCAGGCCTGGATTTTGTACGGGAGATCGATAACCGAGATGGTCTGGTTCTTACATAGGCAACACGCTGACTCCAGCGCGTTCCTCAGCTCCCTCACATTTCCCGGCCAGGGATAGCTGCTCAGAATCTCCAGCACGTTTTCATCAAGCCGTATTCCAGGTTTGCCCAAAAGCGATGAAAATTCCTGTAAGAATGCGTTTGCTAACATAGGTACATCGCCTTCCCGCTCGCGAAGAGCCGGAAGGCTTAGTGCAACAACATCCAGCCTATAGAAAAGATCCTCTCGGAAAAGTCCTTTCCGCACCAATTGTGCAAGATCTCTATTCGTCGCCGCAATGATGCGCACATCGGCAAACAGCGTTTCAACTCCCCCTACCCGTTGGTACTCTCCCTCCTGCAAAATGCGAAGCAGCTTCGACTGCATTCCGATGCTCATGTCCCCCACCTCATCTAACAGCAGGGTGCCTCGGTCAGCCAATTCGAATTTACCGGGCTTTCCTCCCTTGCGGGCACCACTGAAAGCACCCTCCTCATAGCCGAACAATTCCGATTCCAGCAGAGTTTCCGGAATTCCCGCGCAATTCAGCCGCACAAAAGGCGATGCTGAGCGATCGCTGGCGGTGTGGATGGCATGGGCAAACAGCTCTTTGCCGGTACCACTTTCTCCCGTAATCAACACCCTGACCGAAGATGAAGCGGCCCTCCTGGCTTTTTCGATGACCCGCTCAAGAGCCGGAGATTGACCGATGATATCGGCAAAGGTGAATGGGGTGCGGCTTGAATCAACCGCCGAGCGGGCGGTTTTCGTTCCGCTCTTGATTCTAAGTATTGGGAACCTCTGAAGGAATACTTCGGCATGTGACATATCATTGAAGACGCTTTTGCAGACGGCCCCCGAGAGGCTCCCGTCCCGGTAAAGCGGCGTCACTTCCACGGGGATGCTCTCGGCTTTTCCTCTTCTCGGAACAGCGGCGAACTCGGAATGTCCGGTGCTCGCCACCTTGTTGAGCAGACATCCCCTAAGGACACTGTCGACATCCTTTCCCTCCAGCTCCTCCCGGGGCAATCCAATCCGGTCTGCCGATTTCTTGTTTACGTAAACCAATCGGCCCTCGACATCTGCAACCCCAAGCTCTTCAAAGGTCGTATCCAGGATATTTTCCAGAAGGTTGATGCGGTCCATTGCCTTCTGCAATTTACTGCTTAGCTCCATTATCTCAGTTGTTTCCAGCCAAATCTCCAACACGCCCGCCGTTCTGCCGTGCCGGTAGACGGGAAAACTGCTCACTCGGATGGTAGCCGTTCTTATTTCCAACAGCAGATCATAGCGCGGCGCCCCCTTATTTAAGACGGCGTCCACGTGATTTTTCGGCAGATAGGGCACAATGCTGCTGCCAACCAGTTGTTGAGGGTCCTTGCCCAGGATTCTGGCTGCCGGATGATTAACCAGCCGAAACTTTCCCTCACAGTCAATCAGCAATACTCCCAGAGGTAATTCCATGAGATCTATGCCAAAGCAGCGTTCCGCAGTGTGCTTGACATAGTCGCTTAGATCCGCAAATTGAAGCTCTTCAGTATTGACCCCAGAAATCATCATGCCTCCTTGAATCGTAAGGTTGGGGGGTTCAACCTTATAAGCCGGATCAAGCACGCTCTGGCGGGCTTCGATGACCTGCTCTGCCAGCCCGTAATGGACCACCTCGGGGGTCAGCATGTCGATGCTGCCGTCGTATTCCCTTTGATCCAGCGGGATCCCCAGCATCTCTGAGAGTTTTTTTGAAACGCGATGATCGTCTCAGCCCTTTCCAACCGCCTTTTTAGACGTCTGTCTTCGGTCTCCAGCTCCCTGAGTTTCCTTGCAAGAGGATTGACCGGCTTGGCCTTCATACCGCGCCGCTTAGGCGCCAGGCCATCCCGTTCAGCCTTTTCACGTCGCCTGCGCCAACTGGCAAGATGCGAGGCGCACAATCCCTCACGTCTCAACGAGGCCCCCACAGCGCCAGGTCTCTCCTTGCAAGCCTCCGCCTGCTCCACAGGATCTTCTTCTTGTACTGCGCTGAGAATACCCTTCGTTGCGTTTTCGCCGGAACGTCCGGATCAGGCCTAGAGACTGCCGCTAGCTGCACCCCCGTGGGGTCTCTCCGTTCCGAGTCGCTACGTTCCCCTCCACTCCGAGACCACACGGGCATCACCAACCCCCCTGCCCGTGATCATCCAATGAGAGCTCCTGTAATCTTCATCCATCACCACTCACTTCCTTTCGCACCCTCCATACTATAAAATAATTTATCATAAAATGAGGATCCAATCATCATGGGCGGACAGGTTTTTCAGGGTGTCGGCGTTGCCATGCCAGCCACCATCAGGGATCCCTAATCGCTAAAGCGATATCTGGTAGTGTCACGCTCTATTTGTGTACCCGTATCATGCTGTTATTGCAGGAAAAGTGTATCAAAAGATGAGTATTACTCTGTCCAGTTTCTGGGGACTATTATAATCCCAGTGAATGGGGCGACGCATGACGCAGACACAATTCGTCCCGTAAATGCCGGCCATTGGGTTGGATGGGAGCAGACAGAAATGGGTATTCGGCATCGGTATCGTGGAGAGGCACATACCGCATAGTGCACTCCATCTTGGATAGACGGTTGACCAAAGTGCTACTTGGCAGGTAAAAATGAATTAATGTATCGCGCCGAAAGGAGGCCGTCTCCTTTTTTTGAGAGGAATGTCGTTGGCTCCTGCTCACGGTCGCGCGGTTCGGCGCGCACAAAAGAAGATGCTGGATCCTTTGTTGTGGAGGCACCTATGGGATCGAACGATTACGCCTTGATCGAGCGCAGAAAACACCTTCCCGATCTCTTGGCCATGCTCGGATTGGCCTTCGATCAACTGAACACCATGGCCTGGGTGATCGACACGGAGGGAGAGATTGTCTATGCCAATCGAGAGGCGCTCAGGCAAGTCGGTACAACCCTCGATGAGATCCAGGGAGAGCTTTTCGAACGATCACCGTGGAGGAGCGCCACGGAAGACGCAAAACAAACCACACGGGACATGATCGCCAGGGGGCTGCGTGGAGAATCATCGGTCGTCGAAGATTTCATACGGGGAGCTGAGGGGAATCCGGTGCCGGTGCTCTTCTCCATTTCTCCGCTCTACGACCCGTCAGGAAAGATTGTTGCGCTGATTCCTGAAGGGAAGATCATTTCCGACCTCAAGGGCATCGAGCTTGAGCTGAAGAAAGAGCGCCTCGAAACCCAGATGTGGATCGATTCCATGGCCGCCATGGTTATCAAGAGCGATCCGGATGGAAGGATCATCTCGTGTAACCGGGCTTTCCTGAAAGCCGCCAACTTGAACATGGACGAAGTCCGAGGCCGGTTTATCTGCGACATAAGCCATTTCGGAAAGCAACGAAAGGGAAGAAATCTGCTTCGCGATTCCATCAGGAACGCAAAGGACGGTCGTGGGTGCGGCATCGAGATCGACCTATCCTTCAGCCAGGAGGTTTCCGGGACCTACTTCGTCAACATTAACCCGATCAAGGATGATTCCGGCACCGTTGTATTGCTGGTAATGGAAATCATGGACATCTCTGAGCAGGTAAAACTCAGGGAGCTGATGCTTGTCAGAGAGCAGGAATACTCAGCGCGACTCGAGCGAGAAGTCAACAGGATCAGGGAGCTTTTAAAGAGAACCGAGCAATTCAACAAAAGTGTCATCGATTCAGTTCCGATGGGGATCATTTATCTTGATGCAGATAACAGGATACTTTTCGTGAATCCCAAGATGCAGTACTACCTAGAAGGTGCCGGAGTCGACAAGAAATGCGTTATCGGCAAGACCCTTATGGAGCTCGGCATGCACCCGGCAAATGCCTTGTGGGAAGACGCGTCTGCAGACTACCAGCGAGAAGCGGTCTTCGGCCAATCGAGAATGATTCTCCGCAATGACACCGGGAAGAAGTTCTTTTTCGAGGTACTGTCCGGTCCGCTCAAGTCGCCGGACATGCACATCAAGGGGAGGGTTCTGACCTTCAATGATGTAACGGAAAAGGTGCGATTGGAGTCGGAGCTCCTGAGTACAAGGATACAGGCGGAAAAGATCAACACAATGAGTCTTCTTATTTCCGGCGTGGCTCATGAAATAAACAATCCGCTGACCAGCGTGCTCGGCTGTGCCGAGTATCTCACACAGGACGTGCAGCTCGACGGCGACTTGCGGGAAATCTCTCACATCATTGTAGAAGAGGCCGGAAGAGCCCGCGATATCATACGTAACTTGCTGGAGGTAACCCAAAATTCCCCCATAAGTGAGGACTGCTGTGATTTGAACAACATAATCAGAAGTATCGTGGGGCTTCGCATCAATGAGCTGAAAACCATGGGTGTTCGCGTCATCATCGAACTGGAGCCGGACATTCCGCAAATAAGTATCGGTGAAACACTGATGAAACAAGTCGTTGTGAACTTCATTCAGAATGCCGCGGATGCCATCGTTCAATCGGGGACCGGAGACTGCATTTCGTTTCGAACCATGAGGGAAGATGAATGGGTGGTCATGGAAGTCAATGATAACGGACCCGGCATCAAAGAAGAGCATCAATCCAGAATATTCGATCCATTCTTTACAACCAAGCCGCCAGGCAAGGGAACCGGCCTTGGGCTGTCGATCACCTATGGAATTATACAAAGGCACGGTGGAAGCGTATGGCTGGATACCGCAACAGTTGGGGGAGCTCGGTTCATCGCGCGGCTTCCGACGGCGCATTCAAGCAGTTTCCCGGATACATCTTGCCATGAGCTTGCATGGATTCCATCAACAGTACTTGTGGTCGATGATGAACAGAATCTTTGCCGTATTCTCTCCAAATACCTCAAGAGTCTCGGATGCGAGGTGGACATCGCATCCAATGGCCGACAGGCGATGGAAAAGATCGAGAATAAAGCCTATGATGTAATGTTGGTCGATGTCAGAATGCCGTCCATGGACGGTATTGAGTTGTACCAAAGGATCAAGGCAAAATATCCTGAAATGCTTTCTCGTTTTGCATTCATGTCGGGCGTTTCGGAACTGGATATCACGGCCACCTCCACGGCTGCTACGGTGCCTGTTATTCGGAAGCCTTTCAGCCGCAAGGATATTTTGCGTTTCTTATCGACTCTGGGTCGGTAATCGCTAAGCCTCTTCGAAGATTTATGGGTAAGCAGAGATGAAGCTGAAGGTGCTTGTCATTGACGACGAAAGGACGATCCTGCAAACATTCAAATTGCGGCTCGCAAAATGGGGTTACGAGGTATTGCTTGCCGCCGAAGGATCAGTCGGATTGCAGATGCTGGCGCAACAAGACTGCCACGTAGTGATAACCGATCTGAGAATGCCCGGGCTCTCCGGCCAGGAGATTGTAGAAAAGATCTCCGCGGACTATCCGCACATCAAAGTAGTGGTTATCACGGGCTATGCCAGTGTACAGACTGCGATTGAAGCAATGAAAGCGGGCGCTCACGATTTCCTGGTCAAACCTCTCGATTTTGAACATGTCCGGCTGATACTGCACAGAATCAGCGAGCAGTTATCCCTGCGAGATGAGAATCGTTCCCTGCAGGAGCGTATAGTCTGCCTGTCGAAAGGGATCGAGAAAGGGTACCGTTTTGATGCGCTACTGGGTAAGAGCGCAGCAATGCAACACATTTTTAGGATGATAGAGACGGTTGCTCCCTTGGAATCCACCATTCTCCTGCACGGCGAAACCGGTACCGGCAAGGAGTTGGTGGCCAGAGCGATCCATGCAAGAAGCGCTCGTAATAGCAGGCCGTTGCTCACCATTGACTGTGGCCTGTTTTCTGAGACATTGCTTGAATCCGAGCTCTTCGGTCACGAAAAGGGGGCTTTTACTGGAGCGTATGCCGCCAAGAGGGGCTGCTTTGAACTGGCGGACGGGGGAACGGTTTTTCTCGATGAAATCACCAATGCGTCTCCATCGATGCAGAAAAAGCTGCTGCGGGCGATTCAGGAGAAGACCGTGCAGCGTCTGGGAGGGGAGGCCCCGATCGTGGTGGACGTGCGGATTATCGCAGCATGCAACGAGGGCCTGCTCACGCTGGTGAGTGAAGGCAGGTTTCGCCGGGATCTGTATTACCGTTTGAATGTAGTGCCCATTCACCTACCGCCGCTAAGGGAAAGAAGAGAAGACATCCCGTTACTCGTTCGTCACTATCTGGACTATTACGCAAACCAAATGCAACGCCCCCCCGTGGAAATCAGTTCTGAAGCAATGAGGCAGCTGTCCTCTCACGACTGGCCCGGTAATGTAAGGGAGTTGGTCAACACCGTAGAGCGAACTCTCATCATGACTCCAGGCACCCTGATACAAAAGTTTCATATCGACCCTGTTCCTGAGAGTGAGAAACCTCTCAGCTACCCTGAACTGTCTCTCAATCCTCCTCTCCCTGAGCAGGTTGCGGCACTGGAGCGGGATTACATCGATCGCGCACTGAAAACCTATCGTGGGAGAATAAGCGATGTTGTGAAGCATTCGGGTCTAAACCCAAGGACACTATACAGAAAAATGAGACTGTACGGCCTGGACAAGAAAGATTATCGTTAGCAGGTCCTCTCCATTCTTATCAATCGGTCATAACGACCGATATTTTCGGCAACTTCTGCATTGTCGATAGGGCGCAGATCTTTGAGAACGACATCCAAGGTACATCCAGATGGCCTTGAAACAGCAGGCGCATCAGCTCGATTTCCTGCTGACTCCTTCACACTTTCGTTTCAAAAGATCTGCACCCTTGTCGATACGATGATATGCCCGGAAGCCCTCGGCTTTTCCCGTTCGGTCAAACCCGATCTTCGGCAAAATTCATATGACATATCAATAGGTTGTCTGAGAATACCCTTCACCGTTCTGGGGATTGGGTGTCCATTCTTTCGCGTAGGGGCGGGTTTGCGAACGGCACTTTAGGAGCGACTCATGCGCTGTAGGGGCGCAGCGGCACTGCGCCCCTACTTGCCAGCGACCCCGATCACGGCCAAGGCCGCTCCTGCAGGAACAAAGAACCTCATCACGGTCCGACTTTCCCGAGGTTGTTTTCGGACAGGCCCTAAGGGTTTGACTATGTGCATCTCCTGTTTGGGGCTCCCTTTATCACCCACCAAGCACTTAACTCGTGCCCAAACTGCAGGACGGTAGAACTTACAGTCTTTCCTTTCATTGAAGAAGTCACTACGACTCACACTGGCATATTTTAGATACCTTCTTCAGAATAGGATCTTCATATGCCACTGTCATCTGTTCAACGTTCGCCGAGATCAAGTCTGCCTGGCGTACTCTTTGAGCAGTCCCTTGGCGATAGTTAATTTCTCTGCTTCCTTAGTCCCTTCGTAGATCTCAAGTATCTTGGCATCTCGGTAAAACCGCTGTACATCATACTCGTCTATATAGCCATAGCCTCCGTGGAGCTGAACCGCCTTGTCGACAACCCAAACGGCCATTTCTCCTGAATAATATTTCGCCATGGCGCTTAATTTCGGATCGATTTTGCCAAGGTCTACCTGCCATGCGGCTTTATAGGTGAGGTGCCTCGTCAGCTCAATGCGCGTGGCCATCTCAGCCAACTGTGTCTGTACCGCCTGAAAGCCGGCAAGAGGTTGTCCAAACGCATGGCGCTCCTGAACATACTGAACTGCCTTGTCCAACGCTCCTTGCGCCAGCCCTACGCCCTGGGCCGCCACCATGGTGCGGGTGGTATTGAAAAAATCCATGAGCTGATAAAAGCCCCTGCCTTGTTTTCCAACAAGGTTTTCCACCGGGACCCGCACATCCTCGAAGGCCAATTCCGCCGTGTCGCTCGCCCGTATTCCCATCTTACCCTTGATTTTGGTACGGGTTATACCAGGAGTACCGGCATCCACAATAAGCAGGCTGAATCGTTCGTGCCGAGGAGCGTCAGGATTGGTTACACAAAAAACAACCATATAGTCGCAGATGGTTCCATTGGTGATGAACATTTTGCTGCCATTGAGCACAAAATGATCACCATCTAGCACCGCTCTGGTTTTGATGCCGGCCACATCGGTACCTGCATTGGGCTCCGTGTAAGCACCGGCGAATATAATTTCCCCATTCACCAAGCGTGGCAGATATGTTTGCTTTTGCTCTTCGGACCCATAAAGTAAAATATTCTCTGAGCCGAATGTAGCGGCCCCGATGCACAGAGCCAGACCCATATCGATCCGGCACATTTCCTCCGCAATGAGGGCATTGGCGAGGAAACCTCCTCCAGGGCCGCCATACGCTTCGGGAATCCATGCTCCTACCAGGCCCTGTTCACAGGCCTTCTTCCATACTTCCCTGGGATAATGCTCTTCTCTGTCACATTCCTGGGCTATGGGGGCCATCTCTCGCAGCGCGAACTTACGCACTTCCTGTCTCAGAATACGCAATTCCTCGGGAAGCTCAAAATCCATCTCAGTCTCCTCCACAATGTCGGCATGATCCAGGTGCTTCTGGATCAAATGGTCCAGAAAAACCCTCCCCGTTTTGATGTCGGTAACCATGTCAACGATTTCGGTGTTTGTCAACATGTAAGTGATTACAGGGCAGGGCAATCGTACAAGGAGCGGGTGTCCCGGCGGCATGGGTACGGAGGGGTAAGGGCGATGCGGGGTCAGAGGAGGTCCTTTCGGCGGTTTTGAAGCGACGGGAGTTTTTCGCGGACGGAGCGGACGCGTTCGGCCGAGATGCGGACGATGAGAACATCTTCGCCTTCGGTGGCGGAGGCCACAGGGATTCCGAAGGGGTCGAAGATGGTGGTCCGCCCGCAGAACGCACGCCCGATGAGGTTGCACCCCGCCACGTAGAAGGTGTTTTCGATGGCGCGGGCTCGAAGCAGCGTGAGCCAGTGGTCTTCCTTCATGGAGCCCTGGTGCCAGGCGGAGGGGACGAGGGCGAGTTCCGCGCCGCGGTCGGCGAGGCAGCGGAAGATTTCGGGAAAGCGCAGGTCGTAGCAGATGGCCACCCCCACGCGGAGGCCGTCGATGGACAGAACGGGAGGAAGATCGTCACCCGGGGCCATGGTGTCGGATTCGCGGAGGCTGAGGGCGTCGAAGAGGTGGAGCTTGCGGTACCGGGCGAGCACATCGCCCCGGGGGCTCAAGACGACGGCGGTATTGAAGACCCGACTTGGGTCCGGAGACGGTTCCCAGCCGCCGGCGGCGACGGCGATCTCCGCCGTTCGGGCGATGGCGGCCAGTTCGGCGAAGAAGTCTACCCGGGCGTTTCGGATGATATGGACGGGGGGACGGTCGGGGGCTGGAAGGCCCATGAACATTTCAGGAAAAACGAGGAGGCGGGCGCCGTTTCGGGCGGCGGTTTGAGCGTGGTTTCGGGCGGTTTCGAGGTTCCGGGCCGGGTCGCTGCTTCCTTCCACTTGGGCCAGGGCCACGGTCAAGGTTACGTCCATGTCGAACGTCGTATCCTTTCGGTGTGACGACTGAGGGATCGATGCCCGTATATCTCGAATCTACTTCATTGGCTCCGCAACGTGCCTCCCAACTTGCTTCGCGATGAAGAGGCCTACGCGGTCCTCATGCGAAGGATCGTCATCCTATTGGGATCGCCTACATTCTGGACAACCCGTTCATCAGCGAAACGGCGGAAAAGATCTACGATCCAGTGGTGCGGACCCAATTTCTGTCCTTTTCACGTAGGACCAACAAGGAAATCCGGGAGACGCTGGTCGAACATCTGACCATCATGGAGGTGCTGAAAGTTCGGCGCGGCGCCGACATCAGAACTTGATGGTTTTCACGATTTCTTCGTATTCTTTGATTTCTTCGGGGGTGAGTTCGCGCCGGAGCAGCCGCTGGTTGACCAGGATCGGGCATTTTTCGTGAAGTGCCAGGGCTACGGCGTCACTGGGACGACTGTCGAACACCACCTCCTCGCCGCCGATTTCGGCGATCACCCTGGCGTAATAGGTGTTTTCGATCATGTCGTGGATTTCGATCCGCTGGATGACTACGCCGGCGCGTTTCAACATCGACAGGTAGAGGTCGTGGGTGAGGGGCCGCTTGGGTTCGACCAGCCCTTTTTCCTTGGCGATGGCGGTGATCTCGCTTTCTCCCACGAACATGAGAAAATACCGGCTCGATTCTTCCGATTCCTTGAGAACCACCATGTTTCCCTGGGTTCGATCGCTCTTGATATAAACTTCGTTCGCTTGCACAAATTCCGCGTATTCCATGAGCAGCCCTCCCGGGTCATCGGTTTTCCGCGCGCCGTCGGCGTGGTTTGCGTTTAGTGGTCATTATAGGTGGTTTCACCGCCGTTTTGCAAGGCGGGCGGGCCCGAGTTTGCATCGCGGGCAAGCCCGCTCCTACCGATAACGGAACACCGGGCAGGCGCCTTTATGAAAAACCGGGCCAATCCCCTGTAGGGGCGCAGCGCCGCTGCGCCCCTACTTGCCGGCGACCAGGGTCAATGGGGCATTACCGGTTTTACGGGTCGCGGGCAAGCCCGCTCCTACCGATAGCGGAAAACCGGACCGATCGCCTGTAGGAGCCGGCTTGCCGGCGATCCAAATCGCGGCGAGGGCGCCGCTCCTACAGGAAAAGGAAACCTCATCAAGGCCCGATTTTTATGAGCTTGTTTTGGGGCAAGTTCTAAAGGCGGGAACCGGCCGGAGGGGGTCGCAAGCCCCTCCGGGCCGCTTCAGTTCTTGACCTTCCAGCGGGTTCCGTACGGCGTGTCTTCCAGCTGCACGCCCTTTGCCGCCAGTTCCTCGCGGATGCGGTCCGATTCCTCGAAATGTTTTGCCTTTCTCGCTTCTTCGCGCCGGGCGATGAGGGATTCGATGATCGCTTCATCCAAGCCGGTGTGAACCACCTTGAGGCGGCGCTGTTCCAGGAAAAATTCCTGCGGGTCCCGCTGCAGGAGCCCCAGAATGCCGGCGTGTTCCTTCAATGTATCCGCGGCCTTGCCGGCCAGGACGATCGCGGGTCCTTTCAGCTTCTTCTTGCCGAAACCGTCCAGGAAGCGCTGTAGGTGCCGCTGGAGTTCGAAGAGGTGGCCGAGCGCCTGGGCGGTATTGAAGTCGTTGTCCATGGCTTCTCTGAAGAGCGCGGGGACTTCCAGCGTTTTTTCGAAGAGATCCCGGTCCAGGCCTGAAAGCGTCTTGTCGTCGGCCTTGAGTCCCGCCGCCGGAGGCACCCGGTCCTTTACGGCTTCCAGAGTTCCGTAAAGCCTTTCCAGAGCGCGTTCCGCTTCCAGGATCGTCTCGTCGGAAAAGTCCACGGGGCTCCGGTAATGTTTGGCGATCACGAAGAGCCTCAGGGTTTCCGGGTGAACCTTCTTCAGGATGTCGCGGATCGTGAAGAAATTTCCCAACGATTTGGACATCTTCTCGTTGTTGATGTTCACGAACCCATTGTGGATCCAGTAGCGGACGAAAGGCACCCCGTGAGCGGCCTCGCTCTGGGCGATTTCATTTTCGTGGTGGGGGAAGATAAGGTCCTTGCCTCCTCCGTGAATATCGAAGGTGGGGCCGAGGTAGCGGGAGCCCATGGCGGAACATTCGATGTGCCATCCCGGACGCCCCGGCCCCCAGGGGCTGTCCCATGAAGGTTCGCCGGGCTTGCTGGCTTTCCACAGCACGAAATCCAGGGGGTTCCGCTTGTGTTCGTCCACCTCCACGCGGGCTCCCGCCAGCATGTCTTCCAGGCTCCGGCCGGAGAGCTTCCCATATTCGGGAAACCGTTCCACCGAGAAGTAGACATCGGCTCCCGCCTTGTAGGCGAACCCCTTCGCCTCGAGCTTCCGGATGATGTCGATCATGTGGGGGATGTTGTCCGTGGCCAGGGGTTCGATGTCCGGCCGCAGCAGATCCAGGGCGTCCATGTCTTCGTGGAAGGCAGCGATGTAACGGTCGGCGATGGTTCGGTAATCTACGCCTTCCTGGCCGGCTCGGCGGATGATCTTGTCGTCGATGTCAGTGAAGTTGCGGACGTAGGTGACCTGGTAGCCCAGATGTTTGAGATACCGGTAGATGACATCGAACACGATGGCCGACCGGGCGTGTCCGATATGGCAGAGGTCGTAGACGGTGACGCCGCAGACGTAGAGTTTCACCGTGCCGGGTTCCAGGGGGGTGAAAGGTTCCTTGCGCCGCGTGAGCGTGTTGTAGACGAGAAGCGCCATGGGGGGGTCTGTCTCCTTTCAATCGTTCTCAACGGAGGAAAGAGCCGCCTTGATAAGCAGAACCACGGCGTAGGCCGCAATGCCTTCTTCCCTGCCGGCAAAACCCAGTCTTTCCGTGCTGGTCGCCTTGATGTTGATCCGGCCCGGGTCGACATCCGATGCGGCGGCCAGGTTTTGGATCATTTGAGGGATATGGGGAGCGAGCCTGGGTCTTTCGCACACCACCGTGGCGTCCAGGTTTCCGATTTCGTAGTGCCGATCGCGAACCAACCGGGCGGTTTCCCTGAGGAGCGCCAGGCTTGAGATTCCCTGGTAGCGCGGGTCCGTATCCGGAAAGTGGCGTCCGATATCGCCCAGGGCCGCCGCTCCGAGAAGCGCGTCGCAGGCGGCGTGGACCAGGACGTCCGCGTCCGAATGGCCGAGGAGTCCGCGGGGCCACTCGATGGTGACTCCCCCAAGGATCAGTGGGCGCCCTTCGACAAGGGAGTGCACGTCGTAACCGAACCCGATTCTCATGCTATCGCCACCGGTTTCCGTGCCAGGTGGTTGCGGGCCCATTGCAGGTCTTCCGGCCGGGTGATCTTGATGTTGTGCGGGTCCCCGGGAACCACGGCCACGGGGTGACCGAGCCGTTCCACCAAAGCTGCGTCGTCGGTGGCTTGGAATCCTTCCCGAACCGCCTTGCGGAAGGCGCGGACCAGCACGTCGCGCCGAAAGATCTGTGGGGTCTGGATCAGCCAGATTTCGTCCCGCGGAAGAGTCTCCCGGACCAACCCCGATGTTGCGCGCTTGACCGTATCGGTCGCGGGAATGCCGCAGACGGCCGCTCCGAAAGCTCTTGCCGCTTCCCAGACGCGGTACATGAGCGGGACCGTCGGAAAGGGCCGGACCCCGTCGTGGACCAGCACCCATGTCACCTCTTCTGGGATTCTTTCCAGCGCGTTAAAAACACTTTCCTGGCGTTCGGCGCCCCCGGCCACCCACTCCATGGGAATCCGCGCGTTCATGAAGGCAAGCACATCGCGGTGGACCCGCCCTTGAAGTTCCGGGGGAACCACCACGAGAATCCGGGAAAGAAACCCGGCCTTCGCCAGGGCTTCCAAGGTGTGGACCAGCAGAGGCTTCCCGCCCAGGTCTGCGAACTGCTTCGGTCGATTCAGCCCCATCCTGACGCCGCGGCCCGCCGCCGGGACCACGGCCCAGGCATCGCGGGAGTGCGAAGCCTTTTCAAAGCAGGTGGAATCGTTCAGGGCCCGTACTCCTTGCCGGTGCGAACAGGATGTAGCGGCGAAAAACGAACCGCCCGCGCGACGCCGCTCGATGGGGCGGCCGAAACGCTGCAGGCCCAGGGCGTCTTCGGGCGTGGGAAAGGGGAATCTGGAGCAGTTGTAAGCCGGGTTCTGTTCCTCCGCCTGTGGCGGAGGCGATGGTCATTCCTCTAGGCCCGCCGTTTCCGGCGGGCTCAAGCGGCCGACCCGAGAGCTTCGAGCGGGCCACTCTCAAACGCTCTCCTACTTGGCCTTGCTCCGGGTGGGGTTTGCCTAGCTCCCGATGTCGCCATCGGGACTGGTGAGCTCTTACCTCACCGTTTCACCCTTACCGAGTCCTTTCCCGAACCCTGTCCGATGCGGGCGGCATCCAGAGCCCGGTTTAGCGCTCGGCGGTTTGCTTTCTGTGGCACTTTCCTGCTCGTCGCCGAGACTGGGCGTTACCCAGCACCCTGCCCTATGGAGCCCGGACTTTCCTCCCGCCCCGGACCAGCCGGGGCCGGCGACCATCTGCCCTGCTCCAAATCCCCCGCGAAGAAAATAACAAAGCTTCGGAACCTTTGCAAGTTTTCCCCCACCTCGGCCTGCACGGGCTCCTTCGGCCTCACACGAATAGGGTTTCCCGGCGCCTCAGTTTTCAATGGGCCGAATGTGTTCCTTCGCCCATTGGATCAGTTCCTTGTGAGTCGTCCCTTTCGGGAAAAACTCAACCACTCCCATGGCTTTGAGCCGCGGGATGTCGTCTTCTTCGAGGAAGCCGCCGGCGGTTACGGTGATCTGTTCCATGCCCTCGCGGCGGAGGAGGCGGAACATTTCTTCGAAATGTTCCAGCCGCGCTTCCGGAAGCGTGGTGATGCCGATGTGATCCACCGATTCCTGGATGGCGGCGCTCACGATGGCTTCGGGATCTTCCGATTCGGTGTAGATCACTTCAAAGCCCGCTTCGCTGAAAGCGCTCGCCAGGCGCATCAGTGCAGCTTCGTAGCCGTGCCCGAACCGACCCATCAGGATTCTCACTTTGCGCTCGGCCATGCCTGTCTCCTCGTCACGCGCACCCGGGTCCCGGAACTTGTGCCGTGGTTTTCGCTCGTGAATGATGCGTGAATGAAGGGGAAGGGCGGCGGTCGATTGACTCCGTTTTCAGACCGACTCCTGCGCGGCCTCTACTCGCCCTGGTACTTGAAGGAGACGTTGACGCGGGCGCGGTAGGCCATCACCTTACCGTTTTCGATTTTCATGTCCAGCTTGGTGATTTCGGCGATCCGAAGGTCCCTCAGGGTCTTACCGGCCGTTTCGACGGCTTTCTTGGCTGCATCTTCCCACGACACTTCGCTTGTTCCCACCAGTTCGATGATCTTGTAGACGCTCTCTGCCATGGTGCCCCCCCTTGTCCCGATGGTTTGGAACCCGCCGCCCTTTCTCCCTCACATCCGCCTGCGGTGAGCGTGTGTTCCGTCGGTCTTTCTTATTTGTAGTGTATCTTCGGTCCGATGACCAGTCCGATTTGACGGACCGGGACGGGGGAGGGGGGCGGGCTAGAAACCGAACTCGGCGAGCATCGCGTCCACGTCGTTCTGCGAACGAAGGGCCGCTTCCCGGCTCTTGTGGGTGGGACCGTGGAGCTGCTCTTCCGGGATCTTCCGGGGCCGGTTGGGCCTGACTCCGAAACTGGTGATCAGATGCACCAGCTTGCTTTCCATCTCGCGCAGCAGGGTGATGATCTTCAGGATGATCTGACCGGTGATGTCTTGATAGTCCTGGGCCGTCAGCAGGGTGATGAGGTCATTCCGTGTCCGGGCGGCGGAAGCATCCATAGCCGCCAGCAGTTGCTCCATTTGCTCCAGCTTTTCACGGGCGGGATCGCCGAAGGCGTGCAAAGCCAGCACCTGCCGCCGGAGTTCGGCCAGTTTTTCCCGGAGCGTGTCGTTACGTTTCTGGAGGGTTTCCACATGGTCAAGGGTGGTGTTGGCGGCGTTTTCGGTGAGTTCGATGATGTGTTCCAGGCGGTGGCCTGAATCCGGGATGCGGTCTTCGACGATCTCCTTGAGGGTGGGGTCGAGGGTGGTCAGGAAGTTTCTGAGGGAATCGTGGAGTTCCCGGGCGAGGGTGCCGATTTCTTGGTAGAGGCCGCGTTTTTTGTCTTGGGAGAGGCTGAGGAGAATTTCCTGGGCGCGGCCCATTTCCCTGGCCGCCAGGGTCCGCATGAATTCCTTGATGGCACGAAGGACCTCTTCCGTTCCAGGCTCCAGTGCGTCGAACGGGCGCTCCAGAACGGCTTCGGGGTCTCCGAGCGAAAGAAGCCGTTTCAATTGCTGTCGGGTTTCCGGGTCTGCGGGGAAACGAAGGCGTACCCACTCCGAGCCGTCCCGCCCCGAGCGGCGCTCCAGTTCACCGCCCAGCTTGCCCGCTGCGTGTTTCAGTGACAAAAGATCCTGATCCGGCGTCACGTGGACTCCCCCTTTCTCACGACGGTTTCGAACGTCTGCCGCAAGGCTTCCCCTTGGAAACGGGCGTCCGATCAGCCTTTCGGCAGGATCTTTTCTAGCTTTTCTGAAAGGACAGCGGCGGTGAAAGGCTTGACGATGTAATTGTTCACCCCGGCCTTGATAGCTTCCACGATGTTTTCCTTCTGCGCTTCGGCGGTGACCATGAGAAACGGGATGTCCCTGGCCTTTTCGTTGGCCCGGACCCATTTCAGCAGTTCGAGGCCGGTCATTTTCGGCATGTTCCAGTCGGAGATGACCAGGTCTACTTTTTGAGACTCAAGGATCCTGACCGCTGCCGTCCCGTTTTCCGCTTCCACGATGTCCTTGAAGTCCAGTTCCCGGAGGATGTTTCGGATTATGCGGCGCATTGTCGCAAAATCGTCCACTACGAGAACGGTCATGTCTTTGTGTTCCACCGCCTGACTCCTCCCGCCCCGGCAACGCGTCCATGGGCGGCCCCTCCGGGTTCCCGGAGGCGGGCCGCCTCTGAGCAATCATCGGCCGGCGTTCTCTTCTTCCTCGAGCACCTTGAGGATGGTTCGAGGTATATCAAATAAAGATACCACGTATTCTACAGCTCCCGCCTCTATGGCTTCCTTCGGCATGCCGAAGACCACGCAGCTGTCTTCGTCCTGCGCTATGGTCCGAGCTCCCGCCCGGCGCATCTCGAGCATCCCCGCCGCACCGTCGCGGCCCATCCCGGTGAGGATCGCTCCGACGGCGTTGGCTCCCGCGTAACGAGCCACCGAGTGGAACAGGACGTCCACGGAAGGACGCTGATGGCAGACCAGCGGGCCTTCCTTCACTTCAACGTAATAACGGGCGCCGCTCCGTTTCAGCACCAGGTGGTAGTTTCCCGGCGCGATGAGGGCCAGACCCGGGCGGACCGAATCCCCGTCGGCGGCTTCTCGCACGTCGATTTGGCAGAGGCCGTCGAGCCTCTGGGCGAAGGCGGTGGTGAACCGAGGAGGCATGTGCTGAACCACCACGATGCCCGGGCTGTTCGCAGGCATCTGGGTGAGAACCACTTTGAGGGCTTCCGTTCCCCCGGTGGACGCGCCCAGTGCGATCACCTTGTGTGTGGTGCGCTTCAGGGCATCCGAGCGGACGGGTTCCAGGGGTCTCGGAGCGGCGGGGGCTGCGATGGGCGGCGTGGATTTTTGAAGCATGCGGACCCGTGAGGCGGCACGAATCTTCTGAACCAGCTGGATGCTCATGTCGCCGACCGAGTAGGATCCTCCGGGTTTGGCGAGCACTTCCACGGCGCCGCATTCCATGGCCTCCAGCGCCAGTTCACTGTTTCTCGGTGTGAGAGAGCTGACGATAATGGTGGGCGTTGGATGGTACTTCATGAGCTTTCGGAGGAACGTGAGGCCGTCCATGCGCGGCATTTCCACGTCGAGGGTGATCACGTCGGGCTTCAGTTTCACGATCTTGTCGCGCGCCACATAAGGGTCCGGTGCGGTCCCCACGACCTCGATGTCCTCGTGCTTTGAAAGCTCCTGGGAAAAGATCTTTCGCACGATAGCCGAATCATCGACCACCAGCACCTTGATCCGCTTCATCGCGACCTCGTGCGGTTAAACGAACGTTTCCCCATGAATTTCCCCCTCTTGCGCCGGCTCACACGGCCTGCTGCAGAAGCTCCCTTTCGCCTTCGGTCAGCACTCGATCGATATCCAGAAGTATTTTCACGCCTCCGTCCACCTTGGCCATTCCCAGGATGTAATCGGTGTCCACGGAGGTGCCGAAGGACGGCGGGTCCTCGATTTCGCCGCTTTTGATGTTAGCCACCTCGGAGACCGAGTCGACGATAATCCCCATCTGGATCTTCCCGGTCGACGTGCCCACCTCCACCACGATAATGCAGGTCCGCTCCGTATAGTCGGTTGTGGGCATGCGGAACCGCAGCCTCAGGTCGATGACCGGAATGACCCGTCCCCGCAGGTTGATCACACCCTTGACGAACTCGGGCGTCTTCGGAACCGGCGTGATGGGCATCATGCCGATGATTTCCTTGACCTTGAGGATCCCGATCCCGTATTCTTCGCCGTTCATGGAAAAGGTCAAATACTTCCCTTCCCGAGCCCTGATTTCTTCCATGGTTTCCTCCCCGCGATGCAAAATGGATTTTCAAACCCGTGAGGTGAGTCTCTATGGCTTCCCGACCATTTTAGTCGGATGCCGGGGCGGTGAACATTAGCGGAAATTGGGGAAGCGGCCCTCCAAACGGCCATTGGCCAGTCGAAAAGCGGAAAGGTGTGGAGCGCCGGAAGACCATCGGGGTGGATGCAAGCCTGAAAAGAAGGAAAACCGGGAGGTGTCGGGAGGGGTGGGGCGGCCCCCGTGCGCCGGGGAGCCGCTTTGAAGCGATCGAGAACCTTCGAGATCAGGTTTCGATGAAGCTCTTGAGTTCCTTCCGGCGGCTCGGATGCCGTAGTTTCCGGAGGGCCTTCGCTTCGATCTGGCGGATGCGTTCCCGGGTGACGGAAAAGTCCTGGCCCACTTCTTCGAGGGTGTGGTCGGCCTTTTCGCCGATCCCGAAGCGCATGCGGAGGACTTTTTCTTCGCGGGGTGTGAGTGTCGCCAGAACCTTTCGGGTCTGTTCGCTCAGATTCAGGTTGATCACCGCGTCCACCGGTGACGTGACCCGCTTGTCTTCGATGAAATCCCCCAGATGGCTGTCTTCTTCTTCGCCGATGGGGGTCTCCAAGCTGATGGGTTCCTTGGCGATCTTGAGAACCTTTCGGACCTTGTCCACCGGGAAGTCCATCCGTTCCGCGATCTCTTCAGGCGTGGGTTCCCTGCCCAGTTCCTGGACCAGGTAGCGGGAAGTGCGGACGAGCTTGTTGATCGTCTCGATCATATGTACCGGGATGCGGATGGTGCGCGCCTGGTCGGCGATGGCCCGCGTGATGGCCTGGCGGATCCACCAAGTGGCGTAGGTGCTGAATTTGTAGCCACGCTGGTATTCGAACTTGTCCACGGCTTTCATCAGGCCGATGTTGCCTTCCTGGATCAGATCCAGGAATTGCAGGCCCCGGTTGGTGTACTTCTTGGCGATACTCACCACCAGGCGGAGGTTGGCTTCGATCAGTTCGCTCTTGGCCAGCTTGGCCCGGAGCAGCCCGTCTTCCACGCGTCTGAGGATCTGGCGCAGTGTTCTGGAATCCATCTTGGCCTTCATTTCGAAGGCGGTGATGTGTTCCTTGGCGCGGATGGCCCGTCCGGTGAGTTCCTTGAAGCGCTGAGGTGTGAGTCCCAGGTCGGCCGCACAGCGTTTGAGATTGTCCTCACTTTCCTGAGCCAGGTCGTTGAGCCTCTGGAGTTCGTGGAAGGGCTTCTGGCATCCTAGGAGGCAGTCTTCCAGTTCCTTTTCGGCGTTTTCGATGGATTCCAGGTAGGAGCGGAGCTTGTCCACGATGTGGTCGATCTGGGTCTTTTCGAGCTGGAGGTTCTTCAGAAGGTTGACGATCTTTTCCTTGTTGTGTTGCACCTCGGTTCGCAGGCGCTGGTGTTCGTGTTCTTCGAGGTCGGAACCGAGAAGCGCCACTTGCATCGCGCGGTTGGCCTCATCCAGGCGCCGGACTTCATCCAGCATCCCGATCACCCGTTCCTTGAGCGCTTCTTCCTCTTCCGCCGTGATGTCTTCTTCGGTGGACCGAAGGATTTCGGAGATGCGAAGTTCCCCGCTTTCCAGGTCGGACCTGATCCGAAGAATCTCTTCGACCCCCAGAGACGACTCCATGATGGCATTGAAGACTTCCCGCTCCCCGGCTTCAATCCTTTTGGCGATTTCCACCTCGCCCTCCCGGGTGAGGAGCGATACCTGCCCCATTTCCCGCAGGTACATCTTCACCGGGTCGGTCACCCGGCTCACCGGTTCGTCGTCGAAGGCGGCCTCGTCGTCTTCCTCGTCGCCTATTTCCTCCGATGCGGCGGCCGTCCGTTCCCGCACCAGCTGGACCTGCTGCTCGGAATCCACAATCTCGATGTCCATCTCATCGAAGATCATCATCATGTCGTCCAGCTTTTCGGGAGACACCAGGTCTTCGGGGAGTACCTGATTCAGTTCGTCGTAGGTAAGAAAGCCCTTTTCCTTGCCCACGGAGATGAGGCGCTTGAGGTCCTCCAGCTCGGGGCCCTTGGCGGCGGTTTCTTCCTGGTGGTTCTTTGCGTCTTTTGTCATCGAATCCGTCCCCCGCGTAAATCACCTGATGCCGGTTTGGGTCCTGCTTTCGACCTTATGAATGGATTGCATTTCTCTCAGTAATTCTTGAAGGCGAGCGAAATCGCCGTTTTTCTCCGCTTCTTCAATGGCGGCCTGGAGGGCCGCCCGGCGCTGAACGGCGTCCCGCCTGCGAAGGCTTGCCATCCGCTCGTGGAGGACCAGCCGGCAGAACTCGAGGTCGTCCGTGTCGTCTTCCAGAAGCAGGCGGGAAAAGAGCGCGCGGGCTTCGTCGCCGGCCAGTCGCTCGTAGACGCTTCGCGGATCGAAGGCCTCCGGTCGATCCACCGCCTGAAACAACGCTTCCGCAATGGATCGAAGGCTTGAGGCGGCGAAGCGTTCGAGCACGCCCGCAGTCCGCACTTCATCGATGAGCACCGGATGGCGAACCATCAGCCGGACGAGGGTTTCTTCCGGCGATGCAACCGCCTGCACCCCGGTGGACGGCGGCTGCATTCGTTCCGCCCAACGGGTTGATTCGGGCCTGCGGGGGCCGGAGGCTCCGGCCTTTCCGGAAGCCAGCTGGCGGTCCACCACGTCTTCCGAGAGAGCGAGCCGCTCCGCCACGCGGCGGACGTAGCCGGAGCGCAGGACGGGGTGGCTCACCCCGCCCAGGATAGGTTGCAATTGCTGTATCACCCGGCCTTTACCCACCGAGGTCCCGTCCCAGGAGCTCAGCGCGTCGTCGATAGCCACGCTTCCCAAGTCCCTTCGGGTTTCCATCAGCTTCTCAAACGCGCCGATCCCTTCGCTTTTGAGGAAATCGTCGGGATCCATGCCGGAAGGAAGGTCGACCGTGGTTACCGCCAGTTCTTCATCCAAAAAGAGGGGCAGGGCACGGAACATGGCCTTCCGGCCGGCCGGGTCTGCGTCGTAGACCAGCACCACTTCGTCGGCGATCCGGTGCAACAACCGCACTTGGGTGGCCGTGAGCGCCGTGCCGAGGGTCGCCGCCACCCGGTAGAAATCCTGCGCGTGGAAGGCCAAAAGGTCCAGGTAGCCTTCCACCAGGACCACCTGCCGAAGTTCGCGGCAGGCTTCACGGGCCGCGGCGAACTGGTAGAGGGTCCTTCCTTTGTGGTAAACGGCCGTTTCCGGGCTGTTCAGGTACTTGGGCTCCGATCCGTCCAGGCTCCTCCCGCCGAAGGCCACCACCCGGCCGCGATCGTCCGCGATGGGAAACATCAGCCGGTTCCTGAACCGGTCGTAGAGGGATCCCTTGGCTGCTTCCACGAAGAGCCCCGCTTTGACCCCCAGACGGGGATCCAGCCCGCGATGCCTGAAGTGCCGAAGCAAGACATCCCAGGCGTTGGGAGCATAACCCAACCGCTGGCGTTCCACGGTGTTTTCCGGGAGCGACCGTTTCTTGATGTACTCCCGTGCGGCCTTCCCGGACTCGCTGTGGTGCAGCTCGCGGTAAAAGAAGTCGCAGGCCTCATCCAGGACCGCAAACATCGCGTCCCGTTCTTTGCGGACCTGTTCGTTGTCTCTTCCCGTTTCAGGGAGCGTAAGGTTATAGCGGTCCGCAAGGTATCGGAGCGCTTCGGAGAAGGTCAGGTTCCAGTGCTTCATGGTAAACGTCAGCACGTCACCGCCCGCGCCGCACCCGAAGCAATAGAAAAACCCGTTTTCAGCGTCGACGCTGAAAGACGGGGTTTTTTCCTTGTGAAAGGGACACAAGCCGACGTGCCGGCGGCCGGCACGCCTGAGCGGCACCACCTGGCCGATCAGGTCAACGATATCCACGGCTTGCTTAATGATCGCCGCACCGTCTGCGTTGGTCACCCGAAACCGCCTGCTTCTGAGAACCGCCTTCCACTGTTTGAGGCATTAGCTTTCTCAAACCTTTTATATTTACCAAGAATGGTCTCGCGAATCAAGGGGCGGTCTTTCGGTTTTTCAGGACGTCAAGCGGCGCCGTACACAGTCGTTCACAGCTTTTCCTTCGGCGCGGCCGGCCACCTTGGGCATGATCGCCTGCATCACCTTGCCCATGTCCTTGGGCCCGGCGGCCCCCACTTCCCGGATCACTTCATCCACCAGCGCCTCCAGGGCTTCCCGGCTCAGCGGTTCCGGCAGAAATTCCCGGAGGACCTCCGACTCCCTTTCTTCCACGGACGCCAAGTCTTCGCGTCCCCCTTTCCGATAGAGTTCGGCCGCTTCACGCCGCTGCTTCATGGCCGCCCCGATGAGCTGGCGGATTTCAGCGGTCTCCAGCTCTCGGCGCACTTCCTTTTCCTTGTTCTTCATGGCGGTGAGCAGCATCCGGAGGGCGTTTCGGCGGGTTTCGTCCCTGCTTCGGATGGCGTCCTTCAGAGCGCCTTCAATCTGTTCTTTGAGTGTCATGATAGCCCCTCCCATGGGCGGCGGAAAGAGACCCCGGCTTCGAAGGCGACAGCCGCGGGCCGCTGACTGAAAGATCCGGCGGGACAATCAGGCGTTTCGAACAAGTTCCAGGGCCTCGCGGAGGCTCAACGTGCCGGTGTAAAGGGCTCGCCCGGTGATCACGCCTTCGAGACCCAGAGGGATCAGCGGGAGCAGGGCGCGGATGTCTTCCAGCGTCGCCACGCCCCCGGAAGCGATGACCGGAAGGCCCGTGCTTTCGAGCAGCCGCCTGGTCTGTACGATGTTGACGCCCGTTTGCATGCCGTCACGCTGAATGTCCGTGTAAATGACGGCAGCGAGCGCCAGGTGTTCGAACCGCCGGGCCAGTTCCACGGCCTCGGTCGCCGTCGTTTCCTTCCATCCTTCGATGGCGACCTTGCCGCCTCGTGCGTCGATCCCGAGCGCGATGCGCCGGGGAAAGCGATCGCAGGCGCTTTCCAGGAGCTGAGGCTGCCGGAGGGCCGCGGTGCCCAGGATCACCCGCGCAACGCCCGTTTCCAGGTACCATTCGACGGTCTCCAGGTTTCGAATGCCGCCGCCTACCTGTACCGGAATGCGGACGGCCGCCACCATGCGCTGGATGGCGTCACGGTTTTGGGGCCTCCGGCTGAAAGCGCCGTCCAGGTCCACCACGTGGAGCCACGCGGCGCCTTCCGATTCGAAGTGCTTGGCCATGGCCACAGGGTCTTTTCCGTAGACGGTCATCCGATCGGGGTCGCCTTGCATGAGGCGCACGCAGTGTCCGTCCTTGAGGTCGATGGCGGGAAAAACGATCATATCTGGAAGCCTCGCAGAAAGAAACAGGGCCTGTGGGCGGGAAACCGAGCGCCGGTACGGGGGGTTTCGGCCGGTCAACAGCCGTTCGTGAAGCTCCGGAGGATGTCCCGGAGGAAGTCGGGGGGCTTGAGCACCTTTCGGTCGCCGTCCACGCACACGTGAACGGTGTGGCCGTCGGCCAACGGTTCCTCGCCGCGCAGGATCACGTAATCGAAGCGCAGACGGGCGGGCCCGCTGAACTGGAACGCGGTCTGAACGGTCAGGACATCGTCGTAAAAGGCCGGCTTCCGGTAGTTGCAGTGGGCTTCGATCACCGGAAGAAAGACGCCCCGTGCCTCCAGTTCCCGATAGACGGTACCGGAACTCCGGAACCACTCGTTCCGGCCCGCTTCAAACCACCTCATGTAATTGCCGTAATAGGCCACACCCATGGCATCGGTGTCGCCGTAGAGCACCCGAATGATGGCTTGAGCCGCCACTGGGGGGGTTCCTCCTTTACCTGCCGATAAATTTCCTGAAGAGCGCTTCCCCGGAAGGCAGCTTGAGGCCTTCGGTTTCCGCCGTTTTCTCGCAGAAAGTCCGCCCGCTCGGGTTCGCTCCGGCCCGAAGGGGAAGGGAAGCCAGGAGAAAAATCGTGGGATCCGAAACGTGGGTGCGGACCGAAACCGGGGTGAGGTGATCGGAAACCACCAGGATGCGCACGTCGGGAAATCTCGCGGCCCCTGCGATCAGAGGCCCGACCACTTTGGCGTCCAGGTCTTCGATGGCCTGGATCTTCTTTTCCAGACTGCCTTCGTGGCCCGCTTCGTCGGGCGCTTCCACGTGCAGATAGACGAAATCCCCGGCTTCCAGGGCGCCCAGGGCCGCCTCCACTTTCCCCCGGTAGTTGGTGTCCAGGTAACCCGTGGCGCCGGGAACCGCGATGGGATCCAGACCCGCGTAGACGCCCAGTCCCTTGAGCAGATCCACGGCGGAAATCATGGCACCTCGGAGCCCGTACAGGGTTTCCAGCGTGGGCAGGGAAGGGGCCTTCCCCTGCCCCCACAGCCAGACCCCGTTGGCCGGCCGCTTTCCCTCCGCTTGCCGCCTCCGGTTTACGGGGTGTTCGGCCAGTACTGCCGAGGCCCGCTCCACGAAGGCCTGAAGCGGCGGCTCCTCCCGGTATACTCGGCGGTGAGGTTCCACGGGTTCCCCGGTGATGTCGTGAGGCGGCGTGGTCCGCAGGTCGTCCCGGCCCGCCCGCCAGACCAGCAGGTGCCGGTAGCTTACTCCGGCGTACAGCCGGAGCGGCTCTTCCACCGTGCGCTCCTGAAGTGTCGCGATCACTTCCCTGGCTTCTTCCGTGGAGATATGGCCGGCCGCATAGTCGGCCATGCGCAGCACGCCTTGGTCGTCTTCGAGCAGCGTCACCAGGTTGCAGCGGAAGGCCACGTCCTGCGGATCGAGCCGCACTCCCAGGCTGGCGGCTTCCAGGGGCGCCCGCCCGGTGTGGTAGCGCCTGGGATCGTAGCCGAGCAGGCTCATGTTGGCGATATCGCTTCCGGGTTCCATCCCTTCGGGGATGGTGCGAACGAGGCCCGTTTGGCCGGCGGCGGCGAGTCGGTCCAGGTGAGGGGTGCGGGCCGCTTCCAGTGGAGTCCGCCCGTCGAGGGCGTCGATGCGGTAATCCGCCATGCCGTCACCGACCAAGACGATGAACTTGGGTGCTTTCACGGGAACCTCGGGTTCGATTCAGATTTCCGCGCTCTCGTGGTCTTCGATCCGAATGAGCCGTGTGGGTTCTTTCACCACATCCAGACGATCGATTTCCGCCAGGGACCGTTTCACATCCCGTTCCCGGGCTTCGTGGGTGAGCATCACGATGGGGACGGCGCCCTCCACTTCACGCCCCTTCTGGATGACCGCTGCAATGCTGATGGCATTATTCCCGAGAATGCCGGAAATCTTCGACAGGACTCCCGGACGGTCCATTGCCGAAAAGCGGAAATAATAGCGCGTGACGATGTCTTCCATGGGTTTTACGGGCACCCATTCCAATCGTTCCGGTAGAAAGCCAAGGGGCGGGACCCTGTGGGGTGCCCGGCAGAACATGTCCCGGGCGAGATCGATGAGGTCGCTCACGACGGCGCTTCCCGTCGGCATCATGCCGGCGCCGAGCCCGTACAGCATGATGCTTCCCGCGGCGTTTCCGCGGATGTGAACCGCGTTGTAGGCGCCGCGGACGCTGGCCAGCACGTGGGTGGACGGGATCAGGGTCGGATGGACCCTCATTTCCAGCCGCCCTTGCTCCTGGCGGCCGATGGCCAGCAGTTTCAAATGGTAGCCGAATTCTTCGGCGAAACGCACGTCGAGCGGGTCGATCCGGCTGATGCCCTCTGTGTAGACCTTGTCCAACTGAATGCGGCTTCCGAAACCCATGGCGCACGCGATGGCCAACTTGTGAGCGGTGTCGATGCCTTCGATATCCAGGGTCGGGTCCGCTTCAGCGAAACCGTGTTGCTGAGCTTCGCGGAGCGCGTCGCTGAAGGGCAGCGCCGCCAGCGTCATCCGGGTGAGGATGTAATTGGACGTGCCGTTCAGGATGCCGAAGATGGTGTCGATGCGGTTTCCGGCGAGTCCTTCCCGCAGGGATTTGATGAGCGGGATGCCGCCCGCGACGGCCGCTTCGAAGGCGACGGTGCGTTCGAACCGGCGCGCGGCTTCGAACAGTTCGTTGCCGCTTTGGGCCAACAGGGCCTTGTTGGCGGTGACCACGTGTTTGCCGCTTTCCAGAGCTTCCAGGATGAAGCTTCGAGCCGGTTCCAATCCGCCGATCAGTTCCACCACGATGTCGATTTTCGGATCCCGGAGCACGGCTTCGGCGTCGGTGGTCAATATTTCCCGCGGGACGGCCACGGGCCGCGGCGTTTCGATGTCCAGGTCCGCCACCCGCCGAATCACCAGCGGCATGCCCAGGCGGTTGGAAATAATCGATTCATTTTCCTGAAGCACGCGGACGACGCCGCAGCCCACCGTCCCCCAGCCGATGAGTCCTATCCCGATCGAATCCATGAACGCTCGATCACTCCTCAAGAACCTACCGCCCGAACAGCCGGTTTCACCACGCGGTTCTGCAGCGCCTTCTTGATGCCGCGCAGCGCCTGCCGAGTGCGCATCTCGTTTTCAACCAACGCAAACCGCACGTATTCGTCTCCATATTCACCGAACCCCAGCCCCGGAGACACCGCCGTCTTACCTTCCTCGATGAGGAACTTGGAGAACTCCACGGAGCCCATAGATCGGAAGGGTTCAGGAATTTTCGCCCATACGAACATGGTGCCTTTGGGCTTTTGCACGGGCCAGCCCATGCGGTTCAGGCCGTCCACCAGGACGTCACGGCGCGACCTGTAGATGGAGACGATCTCGTCCACGCACGACTGGTCGCTGTTCAGGGCGATGATGGCCGCAATCTGGATGGGCTGGAAGATGCCGTAGTCCAGGTAACTCTTGAGCCGCGTCAGCGCGCCCACCATCTCCGGGTTTCCGACGCAGAATCCCACGCGCCATCCCGCCATGCTGTAGCTTTTGGACAGGGAAAAGAACTCGACGGCGATCTCTTTGGCTTCCGGCACCTGGAGGATACTGGGCGCCTGGTAGCCGTCGAAGGCGAGGTCCGCGTAGGCTAGGTCGTGGATCACCATCATCTGGTGTTCCCGGGCGAAATGGACCACCTTCTTGAAGAAGTCCAGGTCCACCACCGCGGTCGTCGGGTTGTGCGGATAGGAAATGATGAGCATCTTCGGGCGAGGCCATGTCTGCTTGGTGGCGATCTGGAGGTCTTCCAGAAAGTCCCGGTCCGGCCCGATGGGAATGGAACGCAGGTCGCCTCCCGCGATGATCACCGAGTAGGGATGAATGGGGTAGGTGGGATTGGGCGCAAACACCACGTCCCCCGGGCTGATGAGGGCCAGCACCAGGTGTGACAGGCCTTCCTTGGCTCCGATGGTGACCACGGCTTCCGTTTCCGGGTCGACGGTCACGCCGTAGCGGCGCGCGTACCAGTCGGCGATGGCGTGGCGCAGCTTGGTGATCCCCTTGGATGCCGAATAACGGTGGTTGGGCGACTTCTGGGCCGCCTCGATGAGCTTGTCCACGATGTGAGGCGGTGTGGGGATATCGGGATTGCCCATCCCGAGGTCGATGATGTCTTCGCCGGCCCGGCGCTTTTCCATCTTGAGGGCGTTCACTTGGGCGAAGACATACGGCGGCAGCCGCCGCATCCTGGAAAATTGCGAAATGTTAAGTGTCATGATGCGATCCTCCTATCAGTAAGTAAAGAACGTTATCTCAGCGCTTGGAAGATGTCAAAAAGAAACCCCGCCCGTCTCGAATGGCAACGGAAGGGAACTCGGGCGGGAGTGCGATCCCGACCCGTTTGCGCTGCGTCCTTTCAGAAATGAAAGGAGAGCAGGCGTTGCAAACGTTTCATGGAGGCTTCGTGAAGGTCGCGGGCGGAACCGCCCGCTCGAATGGCGTCGTAGAGGGCCGCGTAAAGCGGTTCCACGTTCTCCGGTCGCTGGCAGACGAGAAATCCGTCCACGGTGGCTTCCAGCCCCCAATGCGCCACATCCCGTAGGGGAATGCGACCGCTCACGGCCTTCATGTCCAGGTCGTCGCTGAACAGAACGCCTTGGAACCCCAGGCGGTCTCTCAGGATTCCGCGGTTGACGGCCGCCGAGAGGGTACCGGGGCGTTCGGGGTCCCACGCCGGGTAGAGCGCGTGCGAGGTCATGACGGCGTGCACGCCGGCTGCGACAGCGTGCCGGAAGGGAAGGAGCTGGTCTTCAAGGCGCGCGGGGTCTTCGGTTTCGACCACCGGAAGGCGGTGGTGCGGGTCCAGGGCGGCCTTTCCCAGTCCCGGGAAATGCTTGGCCGTAGCTGAAACGCCCAGGCTCTGAAACGTCTCGATCCACAAGCGCCCCAGCCGGGCCACCCGTTCGGGGACGGCTCCAGGCGATCGTGAACCAAGGAAATGCCCTTCCGGATCGTCCACCACGTCCAGAACCGGGGCGAAGTTGATCTGAATGCCCAGCGCCTTCAGTCGCTTCGCGACCGTCCTCGCCGAGTGGATCACGGCGTCCGAGCCGGAACGGGCCGTTTCCAGGGCGGAAGGAAGCCAAGGAAGCGCCGGGTGCAGGCGCTGGACGGCGCCGCCTTCTTCGTCTACGGCTATGAGCGTGCCGCGGCCCAGGGTTTCCCGGGAGTAGAGTTGAACGTCTTTCAGAAGTTCCCGAAGCTGCCCGGCGCTCGAAATGTTCCGGCGAAAGAGTACCAGGCCCCCGATCCGGAATTCCCGGATCACGGCCATGAGGTCCCGGCCGAACTCAGTTCCGTTGAATCCCACGAAGAGGTGGGCGCCGGCCGTTGATTTCACCATCGGGCTTTCGACCGTCCGTCTCGTGTTCTTCTTTCGAAGCCTTTTCTTTTCATTCGAACTTCTCAGATACCTTGCTGAAAAGCCGAAATCATGTCAAATGTCAATGGTCGAAACGATGCCTTCGACGAGAGGGATGCCGGTTTTCTGTTCGCCCCGGGTGCCGTGTCGAATCCGGATGCAGGAACCGTTGGAAGAAGAAGGCCCCCATGCGCGCCATGATTCTCGCAGCCGGGCTCGGTACGCGGCTCCGGCCGCTCACCTGGGTCCGCCCCAAAGTGCTTCAGCCCCTCATGGGCATGACGCTCCTCGAATACTGGGCGGAGCGGCTCGCTTCGGCGGGCTTTGAGGCGGCCGTGGTGAACGCCCACCACCTGGCGGACCGCCTGGAAGCGTTCGTCCATGAACGTTCCTGGCCGCTTCCCCTTCATGTCATCCGGGAGCCGGTTCTGCTGGGGACGGGAGGCGGGCTCCGGAACGCCGTTTCGCTTTTGGGCGACGGGCCGGTACTCGCCGTAAACGGGGACACGGCCTGTGACGCGGCTCTTGCGCACCTTCGGCAAGTCCACGAAACGTCCGGCGCCAAGGCCACACTCCTTGTCCACGACTGTCCGCCGTTCAACAACGTGGCGGTGGATGCGGCCGGACGGGTGCGCGGGTTCGGCGAACGAGGGGAAGAGCTGTGTCGGAGGGATTCGGCGGTCCGCCTGCTGGCCTTCACCGGGATCCATGTGGTGGATTCGAAGGCGCTGGATTACTTCCCCCGAGGAAAGCCCGCAAGCATTCTGGAATTGTACAAGGATCTCATCGCTCGGGGAGACCCGCCGCGGGCCGTTTTTCGCAGTACTCTGACGTGGCGGGAAACGGGGACGGTGGCCGCCTATTGGAGCCTCCATCGACATCTGGCGGCGGTAGACGACGGCGGCTTGGCGCCCCTTCCGAGCGGATCGCCCGTCCGAGTTCACCACAGTGCGGTCCTGGAAGGCGATGTCAGGCTGGAAGGCATGGTGGTTCTCGACCGCGCATGCCGCCTTCGCGGGCCCGTCCGGTTGAAGGACGTGATCGCCTGGAACGGCGTAGCGTTCGCTCCGGGAACGGATTTGGAAACCTGTATCGTGACCGATGGAGCAGCGGTTGCGGGGAGTCACCGGCATTGCATCCTGACGAAGGAAAAGGGGACCTTCCCGTTTCATCCCAACGACTGAAGGCGCTTCTTTCAACCCTTCGCCTCGAAGGGGCCGGATCGGCAAGCGCAGGGAGCGGCTGGTCGGTGGAACCGCTTCACGGCGACGGTTCGGACCGTGCCTTTTTCAGGCTCCGGGACGGCTTCCGGCGGGCGGTTCTGGTTGTGTCTCCACGCCGCAGCACGGACGAGATGGACGAATGCGACGCCTACGATCGGATCGGCCGGCACCTGGCGGCGAAAGGCCTGCCGGTTCCCCGGTTTTTCTGGTCCGATCCTCGCCGGGGCGTATTTGTCCTGCAAGACCTCGGAAACATCCACCTGCAGGACTTCGTCAACCGGTCGCGGACGCCGCGGCGCCTGGCCCGGGCGTACACGGATGCGGTCCGGCTGCTGCTTCGCCTGCACCGGCGGGGAGCGGAAGGCTTCCAAAGCGCCTTCTGCTTCGACACGGACCGCTACGATGCTCGTTTCATTTACCATCGTGAACTGGAATACTTCCGCCGAGCATTCCTGAACGAGACGCTGGGGTGCGCGGTGGTCGAAGAGGACCTGGGAGAAGATTTCCTGAAACTGGCGGCCCTGGCCGAGGCGCCCGGGCGCCGGTGGGTGATGCATCGGGATTTTCAGAGCCGGAACATCATGGTACACGGCGGAGCACTCTGGATTATCGATTTTCAAGGCATGCGCTTCGGCCCGCCGGCTTACGACCTGGCAAGCCTCCTCATCGACCCCTACACGGCCGTTCCCGAAACGCTCCAGGAGATCCTCGTCCAACGCTATTGGAACGCCGCCCGGGGGTTCCTCGATGTACCGCGGAATGATTTCCTGCGGAGCTACCAAATGGTCCGCCTGTGCCGTAACCTGCAGATGCTCGGAGCCTTCGGGTTCTTGGGGACGACGAAAGGAAAGAGCGGGTTCCTTAATTATGTCCCGAGAGCCTGGAGGACACTTCGAAAGACCATTGAAGGCCCGTGCGGTGCCCTGTTTCCGAGCCTCAGGCGTTGGGTGCGCCTGGCGGACGAACGCATCGGGTCCGGCGCGTACCGGCAGAGGATCGAACCGGCGGGTTCCGTGACACGTGCGTCGGCGGGCGAGACTTCTGCAGCGGCCTCGTGAGGGGTTCCCGAGTCCGGCCAGCGGCATGTTTTTCAATAGAAAGGAGAATGGATGGATGGCGACCGAAATCGGTGACCTGGTTCTGGTCCATATCGAAAACCAGCCGGCTTTTTTTGCGCGGATCGAAGACATCACGGCGGATCCCAAGCCCGATTGGTGGCAGGTGAAACTCCTGGTGCTCCAAGTGCCCTTGGTGGTGGTGACGTGGATCCTTCGTGAAGCCTACATCAACGGTGAACCGTTCACCATGGGAGGCCACCCCATGCAGATGGTGAAAGTGGAGGCGCCGCAGGAGGGTCCGGAAAAGCAGAAGGAGGAACAGCCGGCCGGGGAGGGGGTCCAATCCCACGGTTCCGGGGACCGAGAGGCCGCGAAGGCCGGCAAGGTGGTGTCGTTTGCGGATCGACTGAAGAAGAGATGAGGGGGGTTACGCCCACCAGTGGTCGTTTCCGTCGAACCACCAGCCGGCCGAATCGGTCACGAGGATTTCATCGGCGAGGCGGTGTCCCAGCGGGGTCTTCAAGCGCTTCAGAGCGAAGTGGATCCACCGCTCGGCGTAAGCGTTTCCCAGGTCCTTCTGATGTTTCAGTTCGAGAATCAGGTCCAACTGATCCGCCTCATGGGCCAGGACGGCCGCTTCCGTGCGGCACGCCCGGTATTCTTCGATGAACTCCAGAAAAGCGTCCCCGAACGGCAGGGTTTCCGCCAGGTCCCTCACGGCTTTCGCTTCGTCGACTGTCACGTACTGCTTGTTCACGTAGTTCATGTCCCCGGTGCGGGCTTCCGGCACGTCGTGAAAGAGGCACAGGCAGACCACGCGGAAGGGATCCGAGTGGTCGGACAGCCGGGCCAGCGTGTAGCCGATGACAGCCGTTCGAAAGGAATGCTCGGCCACGGATTCCCTGCCCGTCCCCAGAAACTGAAACCCCGAACGCGGGGTTCGCTTGAGCATCCCCAGTTCGAAGAAAAAGTTCGCGAGGGCTCGCCGTTCTTTCCTTTCGGGGGTCGGTTCTTCCTTTACGAGTTCGATGTTTCGATCCATGAAGCCTTGTCCCTCGACGCTGCATCGTGGCAGTGAGCGTCTCTCAGCCTGGCCTGCTTGATTTCTTCCAGGGCGGCCCACCGCACCGATTCCATAGTGACCCGGAGGCGGAGGCGTCGTCCGGCCAGGGGGTGGTTGAAGTCTGCGAGCACCGTGTTCGGGCCGAGGGCGCGGACGCGGAAGGGCCGGAGCCGCCGCTTTTCATCCATGAGGTGGCAGACCGCGCCCACCTGGAGTCGGTCGCCTTCTTCCACCACGTCCGAGCGGGGTACTTCGGTCACGGCGTCGTCTCTAAGGGGGCCGAACATGGCGCCGGGCTCAAGCGTCACGTCGGTGCGCTCACCGGCCTCCATTCCCAACAGAAGCTGTTCCAGGGATGGGGGCAGTCGGCCTTCCCCCAGAAGGGCTTCCATGCGGTAAGGGCCGCGCGGATACGGGAAAGGTTCCGGATCCACCGGTTCTATCCAGTACTGGAAGGTGACGACACAGTGCCTTTGGGCTCGCATGGCCAGGTCTCTTTCATAAGGTTCGCAGTCGCTTCGGCGGCAGGCAGGCCCCGCGGCCGGCTCCAAGGTGCGTCGCCTGGATCCAACGTGCGCGGATTGTAGCAGAGGCCGCCTGATTGTCAACGAAATGCTCCGATACGGGCGGGAAGAGGGGAGTGGTGCCGCGGGCGTTTTCATGGTATGCATACCTTCAAGCCCTATGAATGGATGCAGGCTGGAACCTTAACCGGAGGAGACGACAAGGTGAAAACGCTTCTAGGGATTGTGGCTTCGCCCCGAAAATACGGAAATTGCGAACTTTTCCTCAAGGAACTTTATTTGAACCTCCCACAGGATGCTTGGAGCTTGAGGCTCATCCGACTTTCTGAACTGAACATCCAGCCCTGCCTTGGCTGCTACCAGTGCCTCTTCGGCGAAATGAAATGCGTGCAGCGAGATGACCTGCAGCTTTTTCTGGATGCCCTGGTTTCAGCCGATGCGGTGGCGGTGGCCGTCCCCACCTACTTTCTGGGCGCCAATGCCAGCCTCAAACGCCTTCTGGACCGGGGGTTGAGCTTCTACGCCCACCTGAACACGCTCTGGGGAAAGCCCGCGGTGGGCGCCGCCATCGCCGGCGTGCCGGGCCTTGAAGGCTACACCAAGCTCATAGTGGATAGCTTCCTCAAACTCACCCTGACCGACCATCGGGGTTCGGAAGTCGTCTACGGCGCTCTTCCCGGAGAAATTTTTCTGGACGGAGTCGCGAAAGCGGCCGCCGCACGGCTGGCTGAGGCGCTTTGCGGCGGCGGAAGCGAAGAGGCCGGGAGCGCGCCTCGGTGCCCTGTGTGCGGCGGCGATACCTTCAGGTTTCTTCCGGAAACCAGCCCGCGGCCGGACGGAGCCGTCGCCGTCCGGTGCATGCTCTGCAGCAGCGCCGGCACCTTGAAGGCCGCTGACGGCCGTATCCAGATCTCAACGCGCCCCAGCGAGCACCCGCTCTTTCTCACCCGCGAAGACGCCGAGCGCCACCTGGAATGGCTCCGCGGCATGAAAGAGGCCTTCTTCGTCCGCCATAAAGAACTCAAGGCCGTAGTGCAGGCGTACACGGCTATCGGCGAATGGATCCGGCCCGAAAATCGTACCCGATAGCGTGGTTTTTCACCAGACGAGTCTTCGGATGAGAACCTCCCGCGCGGGGCGCCTGCGGGGCGGCGTTGGATTCCGGTCGTTCCGCTTGCGAGGCGTCTGATCACACCTGTCTGAAGCGGCTGCGCTGAGACGGCCGGACGGGAACGCCGTGGGTTTTGCGTTTAGGTTTTAAGTGTTCGATTCTTCTTGGTATTTTTTGAGCTTGAGTTTCAACGTGCGGCGGGTGATGCCGAGGCGGCGGGCGGCTTCGCTCTTGTTGCCCCCGGTTTCTTCGAGCGTTTGAAAGATGGCGCGTCGTTCCATCTCCGCCAGGGTGAGGTCGGTGAGGTCCCGTTGGGGGGAGCTGTCTGCGGCGGTTTCGGGCGGCGGTTGAGGCGCCAGCTTCTGGAGGGCGAGCGGCAGTTCCTTTTCGGAGATGTAATCGCCTTGAAGGAGGATCACGCCGCGTTCCATCACGTTTTCCAGTTCGCGGACGTTTCCGGGCCACGGGTGTTTGAGCAGCAGATCCATGGCTCCAGGGGTGATGCCTTTCACGCGCTTTCGGTTCTTTTCGGCGAACCGGGCCAGAAAGTGTTCGGCAAGGACCGGGATGTCTTCGACGCGGTCCCGTAGCGGGGGCACTTCGAGGGTCACCACGTTCAAGCGGTAGAAGAGGTCTTCTCGGAAGGTTTCCTGGGCCACCATGTTCTGGAGGTCCCGGTTGGTGGCGGCGATCACGCGCACGTCGACGCGGACCGGGGCGTCGCTTCCCACGCGCTGGATGTCGCCTTCTTGAAGAACGCGAAGGAGTTTGGCCTGCATGGGAGGCGACAGTTCGCCCACTTCGTCCAGGAAGATGGTCCCGCCGTCCGCCTGTGAAAAGCGCCCGCGGCGCGCCTTGTCCGCTCCGGTGAAGGCGCCTTTTTCGTGGCCGAAGAGTTCCGATTCCATGAGCGATTCCGGGATGGCGGCGCAATTGACTTCCACCAGCGGCCGGCTGCTCCGGGGGCTGTTGGCGTGGATGGCTCGGGCGACCAGGCTCTTTCCCGTGCCGCTTTCCCCGGTGAGGAGCACCGTCGCTTCCGAAGGGGCCACCAGGGCGATCATTTCGGCCATCTGTTGCATGGCGGGACTTCGCCCCACCATTTCCGGCAGCTGCAGGCGCGCCAGCTGACCTCGCAGCTCTTCGTTTTCCCGGCGAAGATGCGTGTGTTCCAGGGCCCGTTCGATGGTGAGCCTCAGCGCGTCGAAGTCCAGGGGCTTGGTGAGGTAGTCGTAGGCGCCGGCTTTCAGAGCTTCCACGGCCGACGGGATGGACGAATAGGCCGTCATGATCAGTACGGGGACGGCGGGGTTGTAGCTTAGGATGGCCTGGGTCGCCTCGATCCCGTTCATCCGCGGCATGCGGACATCCATGAGAACGAGATCCGCCGGGCCCCGCTGGATGAAGGCCACCGCGTCGTCGCCGTCTTCCGCTTCTTCGATGCGGTAGCCCCAGTCTTCGAGCAGGTTCTTCAGCATGAGCCGGTGGGCGGGATCGTCGTCTACCACCAGGATCAGAGAGCGGGAGTCGGAGCGGGTCATGAGGACTCCTCACTTGCCGTCAAGGTCGCCTGGGTTTTCCCGGACGATGGGGCGGCGCGGCGTTCCTCCGGGGACGGGCATGCCGCCGCGCCGCCCAGGGGAAGCCGGATGATGAAGCGGGTGCCTTGGCCGGGGGAGCTTTCCACGTCGATTTCGCCGTTGTGGGCTTCGACGATCTTGTGGACTACGGCGAGTCCGAGCCCTACGCCGCGCGGTTTCGTGGTGAAATAGGGGTCGAAGATGTGAGGCAGCTCCGCCGGTTCGATGCCGCAGCCCGTGTCCTCCACCTGCAGCACCCATTCGTCTTCGTGACGTTCGGCTTCCACGGAAAGCCTGCCGCCGCGGTCCATGGCCTGGATGGCGTTCAGGTAGAGGTTCAGGAGGACTTGGGAGAAGCGGTCCGGGTCGAATTCGGCTCGAAGCTCCTGCGGCCGGACGTCCACCGAAAGGCGGATACCGGCGGCCTGAGCGTCGCTTTCCACGAGGCGCAGGGAGTGCTCGATCACCTCTTTGACCGCGGTGCGGCGCTTCTGCAATTCGGTGGGGCGGGCGAATTCCAGGAGCTCGGTCACCACGCGGTTGAGGCGGTTCACCTCGTCTTCCATGACCTTGGAAAGAGCGCGGGCATTTTCGTCGCCCTGGACCTTTTTCGCCAGGATAGCGGCGAATCCCTTGATGGAGCTCAACGGATTTCGGATTTCGTGAGCGATTCCCGCAGAAAGCCGGCCCAGCGCCGCCAGGCGTTCACTCCTTCGAAGCTGTTCTTCCAGTTGCTTGATGCCGGTCATGTCTGTAAAAAGGAAAACGTAGCCCGCTTTTCGGCCTTCGCCGTCGTGGATGACCGAGGCGTTGACCAACAGGGGAATGACGGTGTCGCCGCCGGCGCAGCAGGTGACCTCTTCTTCCAGGACGGCGGCGCCACGTTCCAGCTGCCGCCGGACGGCCGCGAAGCAGGCCAGTTCGTCCAGTCGCCCGGGGATTCCCCCTGGAAGCTTGAGGATGTCCCGGGCGGCCGTGTTGGTCTGCCGGACCGTGCCGCGAAGGTCCGTGGTGATGAGCCCCGCGGGCATCTGATTGAAGACGGTGGCGCTCAGCCGTTCCATGTCGAGGAGCGACCGGCGGGCGGACCGGTAATGCTGGGCCCAGAAAAGAGAAACGAACCCTGCGGCGCCCGCCAGGAACATGACGCCGAAAAGCAGGATCGTCTGGTGCCGGTCCTGACGCATGGCGGCTTCGAAGGGCGACGGGTCCATGCCCACGATGAGCAAGAGGTTGTCTCCGAGGGCGGCGGTCCGTTCCATGCAAATGTTCCGGTGGCGCGGATTGCAGCCGGACCACGGCCGGAACGCCCGGATCACTTCGAATGCCTGCTGCGGAGTGTCGATGAATCGGTGGAGCGATCCGTCCGCGGCGACGTGGGGCAGGCGGTGGGTCCCACCGATGCGTTGGGGGTCGCTTGAGGCCACGATCCGGCCGTCACCGTCCACCAGCGTGATGTAAAGGACTTCCGGCTGCTGGGCGGTTTCCTCCATGAGGGTCTGGATGTGCCGCCGCCCGCCGCCGCCGGGCCCGCGCATTCCCGTTCGGGATCCAGCCTCCAGGAATTCCATGAGGATGTCGGCCTGGTAGCGCAGGGCGCGTTCCATGAAATCCTGTTCCCGGCGGATGTTTTTGACCGCGAGCACCGCCAGGACCGCCGCGAGGATACACACGGACCCGATGATCACCCAGGGGGAAAACCAGGTCCAGCGGTCCGGTCCGGAGATTTTCGTTTTCATGTGATGCCATTCCGCCGGGAGGTTTCCGGCCGGTCATGATTTTGTCCCATCGGCAGGCGGCTTCAAAATCGCCGCGCTCCGAGGAGAACCCCATGCCAAGCTATGCAAGCCCGCGTCGGACAATTTCGGGCAAATGCCATGCCGGATGCGGACCGATTCGCAAAAAAATCCATTTCCCCGCTGGAAACCCTTCCAGCGGAAGGGCGCCGCTCCTTTTCCTCAGAGGACGTCCGTCGCAACCCGATGTCCGCCGACCGGATTCATTTAACCCACTCTGTCGAACAATTGAAGATCTGACGGGGTCGTTTTTATCCATTCTCGCAGACTCGTTTCAACGGGTCCCGGAAACCGTTTGAGTAAACCGGAGGTTCTGACGATAGGTATGGGTGAAACAACTAATGACGGCGGACGGGTCGTGCCCTTAACCGAAGAGATTTTTATGGACGCATCGGATTTGCCTCCGACTCCCCCCAACGGCCCCAACGGTAACCCGCTGACCCGGGAAGAAATCAAGCGGGTCGTGCGGAGGCTGGAAACGCTCCCGGCGCTTCCCGCGGTGGCCGCGCGGCTGTTGAACCTTCTTACCGCTGAAGACGCCGACCCGGAAGAGGTGGTGGAGCTTCTGGAAACGGACCAGGCCATCGTCATGAGGCTCCTGAAGCTCGTGAATTCGTCCCACCACGGGCTCCGAAGCCGAGTGACGACGCTTTCACGCGCCGTGATGCTTCTGGGACTGCCGCAGCTTCGATGCGCTCTGCTGAGCGTCACCATTTCGGAATCCCTCATCAAGGAACTGCGGAAACGAAGCACCGAAGATCAGCTGGCGCTCTGGAAACACGCGCTCACCTGCGCCGTCTGTGCGGAACTGGCGGCGGAAAAGGTTCGACCCGAACTCAAAGGCGAAGCCTTCGTGGCCGGGCTGCTCCATGACGTGGGGAAACTCATCCTCAAGGAGTGTCTCCCGGACGATTACCGTAGAGCGGAAAAGACTGCGTCGGAGCGCGGCATTCCGATGGTGACGGCCGAACAGGAACTGCTGGGGCTGGATCACCCGACCGTGGGCAAGTGGCTGGCGGAACGGTGGCATCTCCCGGCGAAGCTGGTGCAGCCCATCTGGTTGCATCATCACAGCCTGGACGTCCTCAATGTCCTGGAATTCGACGAACCCGTTCACCGGACCCTGGCGCTTTTGATCCGCCTGGCCGACCACCTGGCCCACGAAATCGCCGTGGATTATGGAAGACCAAGCCAACTGGGAACCCTGGACCCCGGGCTTCCGGAGGCGCTGAACCTGGAAACCGGCCAATTGGATGCCATCCGGGCCGAGGTGGGTAAGCGCTACAGCCAGCGCACGGCGCTTCTCGACTTGGAAGAAGACGAAGTATCGTTTTATTTCAGCGCCTTGCAGCGAGCCAACCGGACGCTGGCCGACATCGCCTGGCAGACTTGCCGGCTGGAGGAGCTGGATCGGAGCTTTCGGGACGTCCTGAAGCTGAACGAACTCCAGATCAGCCTGGCCCGGCTTGAAGACCAGGAAGACGTGCTGGAAACCGTCGTGCGCGAGCTGTTGCTGGAACAAGGGGGACCGGAAGGCATCCTCACCTTAGTTTCGGAACGGGGCGATCACCTTGTGGGGCGCTACTGGGCCGCGCCCCGTCTCCAGAAGACATTCCTCATGCGCCTTTGGGACGGAAAGCGGCCCGACACCCGGGCGCTTGGCAAGCTGAACCCCGAATTGGCGGAGTTCCTGGAAAGGCTTCCTGATCGGTTTCCCCGTCCTGCGGATTTGAACCCTCTCGAGACGCTCGTCCAATATCGCAAGCCCTACCTCGTCCTGCCGCTTGTCGTGGAAGGCGCCTTCGCCGGGGAAATCGTTCTGAAGGAAGGCGGTTCGCTCACCGCGGCTGCTGGCGATGCGGAGCGGTCCATTCTGCGTTATCTGGCGTCGATCCTTTCCGCCGCGGTTTCCCGGTGCCGGCTCCTTGAAGGACAGAGGCGGGACGGCGAGCGCCTCGGGCTCGCTCTTTCCAGGGCCGGCCGGACCATGAAGGAACTCGCCGAAACCAAGCGGCTCTTGGATACCCTCTTCGAACATTGCAACGACGCCGTAGTGCTTCACGACCTGAAGGGGCGCATCCTCAGGGCGAACGCCCGTGCCGCCGCGCTGACCGGACTGGAAGGCGAAATGCTGGTGGGTGCGAAGGTGTACGATCTGCTTGAAGGGGACTCCGCCGAACTGAAGGCGGAACTGGAGGGGTATGCGGAAGCTGAAGGCGAGATGCGGCGTGAGGCGAGACTGCTCACCGGGGGAGGCGAGAGCATCGAAGTGGAAGTGTGTTCGCGTTTTGTGGACCGGAAACGGGAACTGGTCCTGACGCTCCTTCGCGATCTGCGACCCAGCAAGAGCACGGCGAAGGCTCTGCTCGAGGAGCGAGACCGCCTGTCGGTGATGCTCCGGAGCATTGCGGAAGGAGTCATCGCCACCGACCGGGAAGGCAACGTCCTGCTGGTGAACTCCGAGGCGGAGCGACTCACGGGATGGCGTGAGCGGGACATCCTGGGGAAACCCGCCCGGGTGGCCCTCAACCTGGTGGATGCGAACACGCGGCGCCCCGTGGAAAGTCCTCTGGTCCGCGTGATCGAAAACGGCTGCGCCTTGGAATGGCCGACGGATCTCCTGCTTCTGGACAAGGAGGGGGGCATGCGCCCGGTGGCCCTGAGCGCGGCACCCATCCGCGACCAGGAAGGACGGACCACGGGAGTGATCGTTGCACTCCGGGATCTGAGTCTTTTGAGGCGGATGGAGCAGGAGATCCTCAAGAGCCAGAAGCTGGAGTCCGTGGGGGTGCTTGCGGGCGGAATCGCTCACGATTTCAACAACATCCTCATGAGCATCCTGGGAAACGTGAATCTGGCCAAGATGTACGCGGACCGTCCCGACAAGCTCCACGAACGGTTGGACGAAGCTGAACTGGCGGTCCACCGGGCGAAGGACCTCACCCGCCAGCTTTTCACGGTCTCCAAGGGCGGGGCTCCCATCAAGCAGACTGCGGCTATTGCGGAAATCGTCCAGGAGTCGTGCGGTCTTGCCCTCCGGGGGTCCAACGTGGTCTGCGAATTCGACTTCCCTGAAGACCTCTGGGCGGTGGACGTGGATCCGGGGCAGATGAACCAGGTGATCTGCAACCTGATCATCAACGCCAAGCAGGCCATGCCCCAAGGCGGGACCGTGCGGATCCGGGGGGAGAACGTGTTTGTCTCCAGCAAAGACGGATTGCCGCTTGCGGCGGGCAAGTACCTGCACCTTTCGGTTTCGGACGAAGGGGTGGGGATTCCGGACCATATACTCCCGAAGATCTTCGATCCATATTTCACCACCAAGGAAAGAGGCGCCGAGAAGGGCACCGGGCTTGGCCTGGCCATCGTGGATTCCATCATTCGGAGCCACGGCGGTCACATCACGGTGGAGTCTTCGCTCGGCGCCGGCACCACCTTTCACATTTACCTGCCCGGTTCGGAACGGAAACCGCCTCGGACTGTGAAAGAAAAGGAGTGCGGTGAGGTGATGCGCGGCAGGGGCCGGATCCTGGTGATGGACGATGAGGAACCGGTGCGGACCATCACCCGGGACATGCTGAGCACTCTGGGCTACGACGTGGCGGCGGCGGCGAGCGGCGAAGAAGCCATCGAGATGTACCGAGCCGCCATGGAATCGGGTGAACCCTTTGCCGCCGTCCTGCTGGATCTCACCGTGCGGGGCGGACTGGGGGCCAAGGGAACCATCAAGCGCTTGCGCGAACTGGATCCGGAAGTTCTGGCCATCGTCTCGAGCGGTTACGCGACCGACGAGATCATCCGTCACTACCGGGATCACGGTTTTTCGGCAATGATCACCAAGCCCTACACCATCCGGAAATTGAGCGAGACGCTCCGCCTGGTGCTGGCCGGTTCGGAAAGGCGGACGGCCCAGCGGAAAGACGTTCGTTGTTCCGTGACGATCGGCGGCCGGGATCGTTCGGTTCCGGGAGAAGTGCGGAACGTGAGCGCCAAGGGGGCCATGGTCGTGGCCGCGGAAGGCATGGATCCCGAGGAAGACGTGCGGATGACCATCGAATCGGAAGAGAGCCCGGCTGTTTCCGTTTCGGGCAAGGTGGTCTGGAGCCGGAAGAATGCAGAAGACACATCGAACGGCCCGCATTGCGTGGGCGTCCGCTTCGAAAATCTTTCCGAAGAAGCCCGGGACATGCTCCTGCGGCTCGTCAGCCGTCACTGATCCAGCCTCGCCTTTCCGCCGCGGCGCGGTCCACTCCGGGCCGCGGCGGATCTCGCCACGCACACCGCCGCCTGGACCGGGATCTTCTACATGGGCTTTTTCGGTTCCGCCCTGGCCTTCAACTGGTATGATGAAGGCATCAAGGCCATCGGCCCCCTGCAAGGGCCGGCGTCTTCATCAACCTGGTGCCCGTGAGCGCCATCACACCGGCGTTTTTGCTTTTGAACGAAACCATGAATTTTCGCCGGCTTCCGGCGCGGTCCTGGTTTCGACCGGAATCTACCACACCAACCGGCCCCTGGCGCGCTGCCCCGGCAGGTGAGCGCCGGCGGCCAGGCCCGCCCGCGCCTATCGCTCCTCCCCAGCGATTCTATATGTATTCCGTCAGGTGGTAAGTTGAGAGATCAGCTGGGTAATCTATACAGACGGATCATGGTTTCTGCGGCAAATTACGGTTGAGAATCGGAAAGAATCGGCGTATAATTTTTAATCGGAAAATAGGAGAGGTGTGTTCCTCCCTCTTTGAACGGCCGAGACGAGTGGTGGGTTGCGAATCGTAACATTGAGCGGGAGCAGGAGAAATGACACAAATCGAAGACCGATGGCTCTCGGTGGAAGAGATATCCAAATACCTCGGTATCAGCAACGACACGGTGTATCGATGGATCCACAAACACCGGATGCCCTCGCACCGGATGGGTCGGCTGTGGAAATTCCGCAAGGAAGAAGTGGATGAATGGGTGAAGACAGGCGGGGCCGGAGACAACGAGCAGGGCCGGACACCTGACGGCAGGAAGAGATAACCCGGCGCGGAGGCTGATGATGCTGAACCTAAAGTTACGAGACGAATTCCTCGGTTCGCAGATGCAGGGCACAGCCATTGCCCTGCGCAGGAAGGACAACACCGGAGCCGCTCAGAGAACACCGGATTTCATCCTTTCAATTACATATCCAGCAGCGGACGTTCAGACGGCTTTGCGCGCGGTCAGCACGGATCGCTCGAAGCGCCCCATAGTCCTGATGGGAGACCGGGGTCGTGGTAAATCCCACATCATGGCCGTGATGCACCACGCAGTCGAATCGTCCACTCAGGTTCAGAAGCGGGCCAACGAATGGGGAAACAGACTTGGCGCGCAGCCCTTGAGTGGGCTTGTTCTCGATGGCGGGTTCTTCGCCATTTCGGAACCGGTCCAGGGCGGCTTCCCCCATGTGTGCCATGGGGGCTTAAGCCTTCTGGAGGTCGCTGTGCCCTTTATCGAATTGCCGCCGTCGTTATGAATTGAAAAGGAGGCGGATCATGGTGAAAAGCGATGAGATTCTGGATTTTCTAAAACAACACAAGAAGGACCTCGAAATACGGTTTTCTGTAAGACGCATCGGCTTGTTCGGTTCTGTTCTTCGCGGTTCGGCACGCGACAAAAGCGACGTGGACATACTCGTAGAGCTGGCGCATCCCACCTTCGATCAATATATGGACCTGAAGTTTTTTCTCGAAGATCATCTTGGACGGACCGTAGACCTCGTGCTGGCCGATTCCGTAAAACCCCGCCTCAAACCTATCATCAACCGTGAGGTGGCGTATGCGTGATTTCCGGATTTATCTGGACGACATTCTTGATGCCATTTCCCAAATCCGCTTGTAGCTTTCCGGCATGAATCAGGAGGAGTTCGCCGGAGATAGGAAAACTCAAGAGGGTGCAGATCTTTTAGAACGACATCCAGGGTGATCCTCCAAGGTACATCCAGATGGCCTTGAAGCAGCGGGCGGATCAGCTCCGTTTCCTGCTGACTCCTTCACACTTTCGTTTCAAAAGATCTGCACCGAACGCCTTTTTTGTACTTGAGAAACAACCGCTTTTCGGAGTTATGTTTTTGCTCAACCCTAAATCACCCCCACCCTAGCCCTCCCCCATCAAGGGGGAGGGGAAAATTTATAAGCCCTGCCCCATCAAGGGGGAGGGGAAAATTCCCCTCGTTCCCAAGCTCCAGCTTGGGAACGCCCTGCCCGGGAAGCTCCAGCTTCCCTCCTGCTACAGTTGAAACGCGCTGTCTTTCCCCTCGTTCCCAAGCTCCAGCTTGGGAACGCCCTGCCCGGTATGACGCAATCAAACAGGCGGCGTCAAGCTGCCGCCGTTCCCAAGCTCCAGCTTGGGAACGCCCTGCCCGGGAAGCTCCAGCTTCCCTCCTGCTACAGCTGAAACGCGCTGTCTTTAACCACCAGAAAGCCGGCCATTTTCGCAAGCTTCGGGTGCTCGACATCTTCATGGGCGGCGGGACCACTCTGGTCGAAGGCGCGCGGCTTGGCTTCCAGATGACGGGCGTCGATCTCAATCCCGTGGCCTGGTTTGTGACGAAGAACGAGCCTGCCTGCAGCGATCCAGCGCAAGTCAAAGCGGTCTTCGAAGATATCGAGGCCAAGGTCAAGCCCCTCGTTCAGCCTTTCTACACCACGACCTGTCCGCGGGGCCACACGGGCCGCTGCGTGGACCGGGAGCGCCGGCCGCCCAGCCCCTGTCGCCCCTTTCCGGCGGTTCCATTTTAGGGTTTGCATTTCGGATCCAGCGGTTAAAATGAATGAAGTGCCATCCACCATGGTCGTCGCGAAGACGATCTTCCAATTCGGCTTTGTTCGTTTCCAGCCGTCCCCTTGGAACGCTTTGACGGGAATTTCGGGAGGCGGCGCATGTCCGGAGGCTCCGTGATAGGAAAAGATGTGACCGCTTCGGAAAGGGTGCTCGTCGTCGACGACGATGTTTCGCTCTGTCGGTTGGTGTGCGAGGCGCTCAAACAGGAAGGTTGTGATCCGCTCTGCTGCACCTCTTCGGAGGATGTCCTTGAAATATCCCGGAGGAACCCCTTCGACCTGGCCTTCGTGGATGTTCAGATTTTCGGCATTTCGGGCCTTCAGCTGGCCGAGGCGTTGAAGCGGCAGAATCCATGGCGGGAAATCGTCGTAATGGCGGATCACGGGACGCTCGATAACGCCGTTCAGGCCGTCAAGCTGGGCGGTTCGGATTTCCTGAAGAAGCCGTTTTCTCTGGACGAGTTTCTTTTTTGCCTGAGCCGCCACAGGGAACGCATGGCTTTCAGGGAGAAACTGCGGCGGGCTGAGCAGCGCTACACGGACCTGGTTCAGAACATCCCGATGATGATCTTCGTGCTGCTGGAGGACCATCGGCTGGAGTTCGTGAACCGCATGAGCCGGACGATTCTGGGCTACGCTCCGGATGAAATCGTCGGGGTGCCCGATTGGCTGCTCCAGCGGGCCTATGCCGAGGATCGCGATCTGCTGGCGGAACGGCTGCGGCAGGCCTTCAGTGCAGGGGGCCGGCCCCTCTTCCTGGAATGCCGTTTCCTTCATCGGGAAGGTCACCTGGTGTATTTGCTGTTGAAGTCCATACCGCAGTCTCCCGGTTCGCAGGCGCCGCGTCCACCCCGTTTGATGGGGATCGCGGCGGACATCACGGATCGCATCTTCTTGGAGCGTGCCCTGGTGCAACGGGAGAAGGTGAAGACCCTGGGGAACATCGCGGCGGAAGTCGCTCACGAAATCCGAAATCCCCTGGTGTCCATCGGCGGGTTTGCGCGGCGGCTTCAGAAGCAATTTCCCGATACCCCGGAAGCGGGCATCGTCCTGAAAGAATGCCGCCGCCTGGAAAAGATCCTGGACCGCATCCGAAATTACCTGAGGCCCGTGGAATTGAGGTTCCAGGACTATTCGGTGGAGCATGTGTTGAGTCACTGCGAGAGCCTGCTTTCGCCGGAAATCGAGCGCAAGCAGGTGGAGTGTCGGAGAGAGGTCGACCCGAGCCTGCCCGATCTTTACGTGGATCCGGACCTGCTGCTCCAGGTCTTCATCAACCTCACCCGAAACGCCTTGGAAGCCATGGGGAAAGGCGATGTTCTCCATGTGCGGGCCTACAGCAGCGACCGGCAGATCCATGTTCAATTCCGCAATCCGTGCCGAAAAGGGCGGTCCATCAACTCGGAAAAGCTTTTCCTGCCCTTCGACGAAGGCGGGCAAAGCATCGGCCTCCCGCTGTGCTACCGGCTGGTGAAGAGTATGGGCGGAATTCTATCGTTCGCACAGGAAGGGGAACAGGCTCTTTTCACGGTGTCTCTTCCCACCGAGGTGGACGAGGAGCGGGAGGTCCGGGGCCTCAGGAGAATGCCCCTGGCGGAGACGGTTTCGGGGGACCACTGAAGTCTGATCGTAGTCGATGGCGCTGATCTGGATCAGCATATCGAAGGAGTGGTGCGCCTCGATGTAGCGGATCGTTCCGGTTTTTCCGCGTATGACCACCGAATGGGTGAGAGCGCCTCTGCCGGTGAAGCGCACGCCCCACAGGAAGGTCCCGCGCCATATCCCCGTGGCCGCAAAGAAAATGTCGTCGCCGGCGACGAGGTCTGCGGTGGTAAGGACGCGGTTCAGATCATAGCCGGTGTTCAAGAGAGCCCGCCGTTCGTTGTCCGACTGCTGATTCATCCGCCTGAAGAGTTCACCGCCTACGATTCTGACGGCGGCGGCTTGGGGATCAGGGCTCCCGTCGGGCACACCGCGACACAGGCTCCACAATCGTCACAGGGAAGATTTGAGGCGCCGCTTCCGAAGAAGGTGACCACCGTGTCGAACCCGCGCTTCGCGAAGGTGAGCGGGTTCCGTTCGTTTCGGTCCCGGCAGACGTCCACGCACTTTCCGCACATCACGCAGCGGAACGGGTAATAGGTGAAAAAGGTGAGGTCGACTTCTTCCTGGACATCGCGTTCCAGCGTTTCCAGAGGGCGCGGGTTCAGGCCGACCTGGATGTGCCGGGCGATACGCATGAGCTGACAAGGCTTTGCGACGGGGCAGGTTTTGGGCGTGCAATGGTGAGCGGACATGATGAGTTTGAATGCGGTCCGCTGGAGGCGCCGCACGGCTTCCGTATTGGTGCGGACATCCAGGCCGTCGCGGACCGTTTCCGTACAGGCGGTGACCGGCCGCTCGGCATCGGAAGTCTCGACGAAACAAAGCCGGCACGAAGCCCGGGGCTGTTCGCGCGTTTCCAGAAAGCAGAGATTGGGAATGTAGATCCCGTTTTCCAAGCAGGCCTGAAGAATGGTCTTACCTTGTTCCGTCTGGATCTCTTTTCCATCCACCGTAATTCGAATCATGGCTTTTCCATGGCGCCATTGGTTCCGACGCGCGGGATCTCCAAGGCAGCGGCGGGCCGCTTCACGGGTTTCCGGCCGGCGCCGGTCCGTTCTCCGGCGGTCGTTCGATGACCGGGGCCCGTTCCGGGGGCGACACCTTGAACACGGCGTTGTATTCCGGAGGACAGGCCACCATGCATTCCCCGCACTTGACGCACCGTTGCTGGTCGATGGCTTTCTTCCTCCCTTTGGTGGTGAAAATGGCTTCCACCGGACAGCAGCCGACACAGGCGTCGCAGCCCCGGGCGCATCGTTCCAGGTCGATGTAGAAGGCGACCAAGGCACGACATTTGAGGGCGGGGCACCGCCGCTCCCGGATGTGAGCCTCGTATTCCTCCCGGAAATAGCGAAGCGAGGTGATCACGGGGTTGGGGGCGGTCTTTCCGAGGCCGCAGAGGGAGCCCGCTTTGATGTCGTGGCTCAAGGTCTCCATGATCTCCAGGTCCTCCTCCCGGCCTTCGCCCTTCGTGATGCGATCCAGCATCACCAGAAGGTGACGGGTTCCGATGCGGCAGAAGGTGCATTTTCCGCACGATTCCTTCTGGGTGAAGTCCACGAAATAGCGGGCTACGTCCACCATGCAGCTGTCTTGGTCCATGACCACCATGCCGCCCGAACCCATCATGGCGCCGGCCTGGGCGAGGGAATCGAAGTCGATGGGCGTGTCGAGGAACCGCTCGGGGAGGCATCCTCCCGACGGGCCTCCGATCTGTACGGCTTTGAAGGCCTTCTTTCCGGGGATGCCGCCGCAGACGTCGAAGATGAGCTTTCGCAGGGAAGTCCCCATGGGCACTTCCACCAGGCCGGGGTGTTTCACGTTGCCGACCACCGAAAAGATGGCCGTCCCGGGGCTGTTTTCCGTCCCGATGGTTCGGAACCAGTCCGCCCCCTTGGAGACGATGGGCGGGACCGAAGCCAGGGTCTTCACGTTGTTCACCACGGTGGGACGCCCCCAGAGGCCCTTTTCCACCGGGTAGGGAGGGCGGTGCCGGGGCATGCCCCGCCTTCCTTCCACGGATTGGATGAGCGCTGTTTCTTCACCGCAGACGAAAGCGCCTGAACCCTGGAAGACCGAAACCTTGAGATCGAAAGCGGTGCCGAGGACGCCTCGGCCCAGCAGCGAACAGGCTTCGGCGTCCCGGACGGCCTTCTGAACGGTCTTCACGGCAAGGGGATACTCCGCACGGACGTAAACCAAGGCCTCATCGGCTCCAACGGCGTAAGCGGCGATGGCGAGCCCTTCCAGGACCTGGTGCGGGTTGCTTTCGAGGATCGTGCGGTCCATGTAAGCCCCGGGGTCGCCTTCGTCGGCGTTGCAGATGACGACCTTCCGTTCCGAACGGGCGCTTCGCGCAAGGCGCCATTTCCGCCCCGTGGGAAAGCCGGCTCCTCCCCGCCCCCGAAGCCCCGAGCGCTCGATGGTGTCGATCACCGATTCCGGTTCCCCATCCAGAGCCCGGGCCAGGGCGGCGTAGCCGCCTCTTGCGATGTATTCCTGGATATCCCCCGGATCGATCCTCCCGCACAGCTCCATGACCACCCGTTCTTCCAGGTTGAAACGGGGGAACTGGGTCACGGGAGGCACCAGATCGTTTTCTTCCAAAGCCCCCAGGACGTATTCAAAAGAAGGATCGCCGTCTTCGAAAAAGGACCGGATGACGACCCGGGCTATGCCCGCATCGATCCGATGGTAGCAAATGGGGGGAAATCCGGAAGCCGGATGGTCGATCACCACCAGCGGTTCGGCGTAGCAGTGGCCCATGCAGCCGACGGGGACGATCCGCGCGGGGACCTTGATCCGCTCCAGCGTTTCTTTGATGGCGTCCCGGGTTTCGGCGGCTCCCGAAGCCAGTGCGCACGTGGACATGACAATGGAGATGGTCGGGACGCCCTCCCGCTGCCTTTCCTGGACCCGCCGCTCGGCTTCCCGGCGCAGGCCGCGGAACCGTGCCTCAAGCGTCTTGTTCGCCACCGGGTTCCCTTTCCGCTTTCTCCCTTTCTTCCCGTTCCCGCTCGACCTGGAACTGCACGAAGAGGCCTTCCACTCTGCTGGGCTGCATGTGGCCGAGCACCGTGCCGTCCACGATGGCGACGGGGGCGAGGGCGCAGCAGCCGACGCAGGCCACCCGCTCCACGCTGTATTCCCGGTCGGGCGTCGTCTCCCCGGCCCTGATCCCCAGCTTGCGCTCGAAGTTCTCCAAGATGATGTCCCCGCCCGCCACGTGACAGGCGGTTCCGAGGCAGACCTTGATCTGATGGCGCCCCGGTGGATGGAAGCGGAACTGGTTGTAAAAGGTGGCCACGCCGTAGACTTCGCTGGGCGAAATCTCCAGATACTCGGCCACCCTTTCCATGGCGCCGCCGCTCAAATACCCGTGCTCTTGCTGAACGGCCTGCAGGATGGGGATGAGGGCGCTCCGGTGCTTTGCGAAACGGGGAAGCATCGCCTCGATGGCTTCGATCATTTCTCGTTCTTCGGTTTCAGTCTGTGTGGGGACGCTGTTCATGGGCACCTTGGTGAGGGAAAGGTCCTGTTCGGGTTCTGTTTGTTGGTTAGGATTTCGTGTTTATCATGTTCCCATCCGGCGATCAACGGCGGGGCGTCCGATGCGGTCCCTATGCTCCGTGTTCCATGCGAGCGCGGATGCACGTTGACATCGCGCCGCCCCGATTGCACCTTAGAATGGTTGCCGCTCGAACCGGCCGCGCCGCGGGGCGCCGCCATGGTTCCGGCGGACGGACACCGAATTTGGGTTTTCGCGATCCCGAGACCACCGGAGATTTCCTCATGAAAATACCACCTCGGTTTCCAGAATTCAAAACCATCGAAACAGAGGATCGTCCGTGGATCCAGGAAGTTCTGGACGCCTACCGCCCGGAGACTTCGGAATGGACCTTCACCAACCTGTTCATCTGGCGTTCTCATTACAACTTCCGTTGGAGCTGGATGGAAAACCTGCTGGTTGTCGTGGGCGATTCCGACGAGGGCGGCCGGTTCGCCCTTCAACCCATGGGACCCGGGCGGCGCGGCGACGCCACGGGCGAAATCCTGGACTGGATGGCGCGGGAATGGGGTGTTTCGGACCCGCGGATCCAACGAGCCGATCGGCGCCTGGCGGACGAATTGGAAGGTGACGGCCGGTTCATCGTCGAACCCACCCGGGAACATTTCGATTACGTGTACCGGACGCGCGACCTGGTGGAACTGGCCGGCCGCAAGTATCATGGGAAGAGGAACCACGTCAACCGGTTCCGGAGCACCTATCGGTTCGAATACGCGCCCCTGGGGGAAGTGCACCGCCGAGCCTGCCTGGAACTCGCCGATAGCTGGTGCCGGTGGCGTCGGTGCGAAGAAGACTTGAACCTGCTCGGGGAACTCGAAGCGATCCGGGAGGTGCTGACGCACCTGGACCGGTTGCCCGTAGAAGGCGGGGTGATCCTGGTGGACGGGATGGTTGAGGCTTTCGCCCTGGGGGAACTCCTTAACGAGGAGACCGTGGTGGTCCACGTGGAGAAAGGAAATCCCGAGCTTCCCGGAATATATGCGGTGATCAACCAGCAGTTCTGCGAACACCGCTGGAGCGGCGTACCGTGGGTGAACCGGGAACAGGACCTGGGTGAACCGGGGCTCCGAAAGGCCAAACTCTCGTACCATCCGGATCACCTGGTCGAAAAGTATCAGATCCGGCGCGCCGATTGACGCTTGTCCAAAAACAAGTTCATGCTGTTCGGGCACTGAGGTACCTTGTTCCTGTAGGAGCGGCCTTGGCCGCGATGCAAATCATCTGTAGGAGCGGCGGCCTCGCCGTGATGAACCAATCCGAATGCACCGCCCCACCCATCGGCCCGATTTTCCGTTATTTGTAGGAGCGGGCTTGCCCGCGACCCGCAAAACCGGCGATCCCGCGTTGACCCGGGTCGCCGGCAAGTAGGGGCGCAGCGCCGCTCCGCCCCTACAGGGCATGAGTCATTCCTCAAGTGCCGTTCGCGGTGCCGTCAAAGTAATGCCAGGCTAGGCGAGTGAGCCGGTCGAGCTCTTCTTGAAGGTGGGTGCGCAGGCGATCCAGGTCCCGGTCCCGGCGAGCCACATGGATGGGGGGGCCGAAGGCGAAGGCGATCCGGGAAAAGGGTTTGGCGATCACGGTTCGATCCCAGCTGTTCAACCGCCAGTACCGGTCGGCGGCCATACTGAAAGGGACGAGGGGGGCGCCGCTGCTTCGGGCGACCAGGAGGATTCCTTTCTGGGCCACCTGGGGCGGTCCCTGGGAGCCGTCGGCTATGAGTCCGGCGTCGTAGCCTTCTTCGACGGATTTGAGCATTTCCCGGAGTGCCCGGGATCCGCCGCGGTGGGACGATCCGCGGACGGTCTGGTACCCCAGGGCGTGGACAACCCTGGCGGCCCACTCCCCGTCTCGACTCCGGCTCACCATGAGCACCCCCTGCCGGTTTCGGAAGTAGTAGATCACCGCCGGAAAGGCATAATGCCAGGTGGCGAACAGCATCGGTCGGTCGGAGGCCGAAGCCGTGCGCCAGGTGGTGTCGCCCAGGGTGATGAAACGGCAGGTGCGGTGGAGCAGTCGCAGCAGGCCGGCGGCAAGCGGTGGGATAACGGCCAGGAGGAGGGCGTCCGTGGGCGGTCGTTTTCGAAAAGTCATTCCGAGGTCTCGGGTCATGGCGGCTTGCGGCACGCCGTTTTCAGAGGTATGAAAGAGCGGTTTCGGTTCTCCGACGCTTGGCATCTACCATTTGGAGGGCGTCGGGTCAAACGGAAGGTGACCGCCTGCGCCCAAGGGGATCCGGGCGCGGGGGATTGAGGAGTCGGCGGAGAGGATGGCGGGCATCGAAACGCTCCGGGATTCGGGAAAGGGTGGGCATCCACGGCCGCGTGTCGCGCTCATCGGTTTTCGTGCGACGGGCAAGAGCACGGTCGGCCGACTGGTGGCGGCTTCCCTTGGCCGGGTTTTCGTTGACATGGACGAGGAACTTGTGCGCCGGTTCGGTATGGACATCCGCCGGTGGGTGGACCGGCACGGCTGGCCGGCCTTCCGCGTGGAAGAGGCCGCGCTTCTGAGAAGTCTTTCCTGTGCCGTTCCTTCAGTGATCGCCACCGGAGGCGGTGTCGTGGTCGATCCCGGAAACCGATGGGTGCTCCGGCGGCGGTTTTTCACGGTCTGGCTCAAAGCGAGTCCCCCGGTGGTCCTGATGCGACTTCACCAAGACCCCCGCACCGCGTCACTGCGACCCGCCCTGACCGATCACGGCTTCGAAGGCGAGGTCCGCTTGCTGCTCCGGGAACGGGAACCCTGGTACCGGGAAAGCTCCCATGCGGCCGTTGGCACCGACGGCGAAGCCCCGGAACGCATCGCGGGGAAGGTGCTGCAGGCGGTCGCGGGGCCGACCGGGAACCCGCTTTGCGGCATCCCGGGGCGCCCGCGGCTGCCCGACTTTTTTGACAGCGGGGTTCAAAGGTGGTAAAAGGCGCGGCGTGTATTCGCAACTTCCCGAAAGTCAAAGGAAACCAGAATGGCGGACCCCAACGTGAAAGCGGTTTCAACCGGTCCTCAGAATCCCTTCCAGCCCGTGATGGACCTACTCCGGGGGGTGGACCGAAACGTCGTTTGTGGAAAATACGGCCTGAGCGCCGCACAACTGGAGAAGCTCTTCGCCGACTACCAGGCGTCGCGCCGGCAGGTGGCCCTGGCCGATCACTTGATCCTGGAACGGGTGGGCCGAAACGACCCCTGCCCGTGTGGATCGGGAAAGAAATACAAGAAATGCTGCATGGCGATCCACGAAGAGGCGCGGAAGTCGCTCCCCAAGGACGAACTGCTGTCCATGGAGGAACGTGCCCGGCGCCGGGAAAAACTTCAGAAGGACGTCCAGAAGGGGTTCGATCTCCTGGTGTCCCAGGAGTATTCGAAGGCCCTACGGCTGGCGGAGCGGTTCCTCGAGGAATTTCCCGAAGACGACCGACTCCACGACATCGTCACAACGGTCCATCTGGCCACCGGCAATTACGACGAAGCTTTCCACCGCGCCCGCAAGCGGTGGCAGATCGCGCGGGAAGAAAAGGATTTCTTCCAGGAGCACGGGTATCACCAGCGGGAAGGGATCGATCGAAAGCAGATCGTTCACTTCTACTCGCCCGCCACGTGGCTCGAGAAGTTTTGGATCGCTCAGAGGGCTCGGGCCTACCGCGAACGCTACCCAAAGGGCGATGATCCCCGGCTGCGGGCTCTGGTGAACAAACTCAAGGTGGTGAACGATCCCTCCCGGTTCCAGGCGCGCCAGGAAGAGGGGCTCGCCGTGCGCCGCGAAGCGGTGCGGCCCGTCCTGGAAGAACTGGAAGCTGCGGGCGAAGGCGCCATTGCCTACCTGTTGCCTCTCACCTACACCTTCTCCTGGGCCTCGCTTTTCGTGCCGGATCTCCTGAAAAAGATCGCAACGGAAGACGCTGTGGGGCTGCTCGCCGAACTTTCCATGTTTCGGTTCCCCTATTTCGCCCAAAGGTGCCTGAGCCACCTGGAGGCCCTCGGGGAGAAAGCCTTTCCGCGGATCGCGGAAACGATGCGGGATCATCGCGCCTTCGATGAACTGAAGGCGGGGCTCATCCTGGTCCTGGGGAAGATCCAGACACAGGAAAGCTTTCAGCTCCTGGCCGAACTCACCGAACACGAAAGCCCGTACGTGGTCAACTGGGCGGCCCAGGCGCTGGCCGGCCACAAGAACCCCGAGGCGCTCCCCGTGCTCGAACGGGCCAGGGCACGCCTTGGAGCGCTCAGCAAGATCGAAGGCGCCATCAAGGAACTGGCGGCCATGAAAGAAGCCTGAGCTTCTTTTTACCTGTCCCGCAGCCTGAAAGTCACCGTAACTTTGCTTCTTGTTCCCAAGCTCCAGCTTGGGAACACAACTGTGCAGAAGCTCAAGCTTCGGTGATGCCGTTCCCAAGCGAGAGCTTGGGAACGAGGGGAAAGACCACTTCGAGATCCTGGTCAGCTCGCTAGAAAGACAGGGCGTTTCAGCTGTAGCAGGAGGGAAGCTGGAGCTTCCCGGGCAGGGCGTTCCCAAGCTGGAGCTTGGGAACGAGGGGAAACAGAGCTGATGCGCTTGCTGCTTCAAGACCATCTGGATCTACCTCAGAGGGTCCACGCTGGATGTCGTTCTAAAAGACCCGCACCCTTCCACGATGGCGAGGATGGCGCGCTTGCGGAGCTTGGTGGAAGCCGCGGTCAGGATGGTCCGGAGAGCCGCCGCCGTAGCGCCTCCCCTGCCGATGATCTTTCCCGGGTCGTTTTTCGCGACCTTGAGCTCCACAACGGTTGTTCGTTCACCTTCCAGCACCGAGACCTTCACGTTCTTGGGGTCGTCCACCAGGGGGCCTGTGCCATCTTGACGATGAGCTCTTGGAGCATGAGGGTTTCTCCTTGGGCGGGGATGGGAGTCCAGCGGGGGTCGGCCCGGGTTTGTCAGAAAACCCGGGCTTCCTCGGACTCCGCCAGTTTTGCCAGCCACAGTTCCAGTGTGGTCTTTGGGGGCATTTCCAGCATGGAAGGCGGCAGGACAAGGTAAAAGGGGTTGTGCGCGATCCTTCCTTTGAACGCGATGTGCGGGTGGGCGGTGATCACGTAGAGGAGGAGCGCCGGAGGGAAACGGGTCAGTTCGTACTGGCAGAGGATGCGAAGACCCCTTGCCTGCAGCAGCTCCCCCAGGTGGATTTCGTATTCGATGAGGTGCTCCGAACCCGCAAACCCCTGGATCGCCCAGCTCATGTCGCAGATGATCCGCAGCCCGTTCCAGCCGCTTTCCAGGGCCTTCTTTCCTTCTTCGCGAATGAAAGCCATGACGGCCCTGGGCTGGAAACGCCCTTCGCGAAGGACGAACCCTTTCGGCGGAAGCACAACCAGCTGCCCTTCCCGGATCGGTGCGCCGAAGGCTTCCTGCACGGCTCCGGGCGATGACGGGTCCGGGATATCGGCGGTGACCCAGAGGATGCGTTCTTCGAGCGCCAGGCCCTCCCGGACGAAGGCTTTCGTGGACTCGATTCGATCCGCGGGGCGCCGGTACAGGAGGCAGGTGTGTTTCGGGAAGATCAGGTCCTTTCGACTTGAAGGCGTGAAGTGCATTGTCATGGCTGTTCTCCGTGGCGCAATTCAGGTTCGATACTTGGGTGGGCTGATCTTCAGGCAGAGCAGGGCCGTCAGGGGGAGTCCGTGCGGTCGCAGCGGCCGCCCGGGCTTCCAAAGCACGGTTTCCGCCCTTCCGCACGCTGTGGAGGTTCCGCACCTGCTGAACGGTCGTTGTCGGAAACGCCCCATCAAGGGAACGCGCACGATCCATAGCGTCCTCCTTGCCGGCAGGGGCAGGGTTGAGGCGTCGGTTGGGCAGCCCCTGCACCGAGGCTTGCAGTCTGCTGAAAGCTGTGTTCGAGTATGAAGAGCACGGGAGGGGATGTCCATCATGTCCCTCACGATAGAAAGGATCGTCGGTTTTCCGTCCCAGTAGAAGCGCTTCGCGTTGATTTCCACATCCATGAATTTTCCGTCCCGGGTCCGGTGCACCGCCTGGATGAGGGCTTGGCCTTCTTCGAGGACGGTGCGGGGGCACGACGGCACCCTCTCTTCGGCGCCCGCGACGGCGAGATCGTCGGGGGTCATCCTCACCAGTTCGTCCCGGGTGTAACCGTAACGCCGGCGGGCCGCGTCATTGACTTCCACGAACAAAACGGTCCGGGGGTTCCGTCGTGCCCGGGCTGGTGGACGAAGGACGCGTCGTTCAGGCTGTTGAAAAAGAGTCGATACCGGGTCTCTTGAACCATCAGTGCGTCCTGGACCTGGACCAATGCCGTGATGTCCTTGCCGGTCGACAAGAAATGATGCGGATCGCCCGAGGGGCCGGGAAAGGGCTTGCGTTTCCAGGCGATCCACACCCTTGCTCCATCGGAACGCCGGTGTTCGCAGGCGAAGGACCGCCACCGGACCCCGCGGGAAGCATTCCCGATTTCGGCACGGCCCTGGGGAGACCCGGCAAAGCAGGGTTTGCCGGGAAACAGTCGGCCTATTTCACGTCCCATGACGTGGTTCCGGTGCCGGCCGAAAAACTTCAGGGTAAAGGAACTCACAAACACCACCCGCCCCCCGGAATCCTCGCATAGGACGAGCGAATCCAGCTCCTCAAGTATTCTGAATCGTTCGAGAAGGTGCTCCATGGATCCCTCGAAGCGCTCGTCCCTGGGGACGGTGCTTCCTCTCAGCCAGATGGCTCTTTCGCCGGTAATGAACGGTCCGCAAATCTGCGCCGCGGGGAAGGGGCATTGGCAAAAAGATTTAAAAATATTCTACTCTTATTTTTTCTTTTAGCATCGTATCTTTTCAACAACCCCCATGACCCCGTGGGGTCACAACGAAGCATGAAAATATTGTGAATTGTGGGTTCGACCACGAATATAAAAAGTTTGGTAGCGTAAAAAATAATAGACTTAATATTTGATGCCAAATTCTATTTCCCCTCCCCTTGTGGGAGGGGATTAAGGGGAGGGGAATGTAACTGATTGACATACATTAATTTTATCACCCTCACCCCAACCCCTCCCCCTACTCCCCTCCCCTTGTGGGAGGGGATTAAGGGGAGGGGGGAGAGGGGGACTTTTTGACCTTCGTTATCCCTTCTCCTCGTTCCCAAGCTCCAGCTTGGGAACGCCCTGCCCGGGAAGTTCCAGCTTCCCTCCTGCTACAGCTGAAACTCGCTGTCTTCCCTCGTTCCCACATACATTCCGCAGTCATGTCGGTGATGAATTGAGTCATTATGACTCAGCAATTCCCGGAGCGGAGGGTCAGGTCCGGGAAACCGGCCGGGCTGATGGTGGTATCCGTTTATCCCATCGGCGAAATGAGGTAAATCGAGCCGCCCAGCGACGGTAAAGGCTCCGACGCGCTGTGCGGCGTGCTCGATATCGATGGCGAAAGAGCGGCGGCTTGCTCGGTGCACCCGGACGAGATCGAATATCAGTCCAGATAAAAAATCTCTTGATTTTTGGGGAGGGGTGTCCGATATAAAATTCAAGCATTTAATGGAATCTTAGAGGATCAAAAGGCTGGGCTGTGTTGGCAAAGTCGGTTGATCGTGATTGTAAACCCAATTGCGTAGTGAAGTGGAAGAGGAGCATCGCCGAACGGGTGGTGCGCATCGTTACTGAAGCGGGTTCATTACCTATGCCCTGTTGGGAGGTGAGTTCCCATGCAGACAAGACACGAATTGACCGACGGGCAATGGGAAAGAATCAAGCCGCTTCTGCCGCCGTAAAAGCCGCGTACCGGAGGGCCCGCCATTGGACCATCGGCGAATCAACAACGGGATCCTGTGGATTGGGATCTTCATCTGGTGGGCGGAACCATCTTTCGAGCCCATCGGCACCCAGCCGGGGCAAAAAGGGGGACCCAAAGACCGAGGCCCTCCGGCGTAGCCGACGGGGTTGAGCACGAAAGTGCGTTTGCGAATCGACGGCAACAGTAACGTGATGCCCATCATCCTCACGCCTCGAGAACAACATAAAAGCACCGTCTTCAAGGACTTGATGGATCAAGGAGCCGTCAAACGCAACGGCAGGGGGCGTCCCAAGAAGCGGCCGTGCAAGAGCGGCGGCTTATGGCAGCGGCGAAATCGCCGCCTTTCTGCGCAAGCGACGGATACTCAGCATCATTGCCCGCAAGCTCGACGAAAGGCGAAGGGGTCCCTTTGACAAGCAAGCTTATCGCACGCGCAACAAGATCGAGCGCCTCATTGGACGTGTCAGGAAGTTCCGGCGGATTGCGACCCGTTACGACAAGCGTGCGGCGAACTATCTTGCTATGTGGTTCATAGGATTGATACTCCTATGATTGTAAGTATAACTTGATTAGAGGAAAGAACATTGCGGACACAGCTAAGATAAGGAGGTGAAAGGGTATGGAAAGGATTCTTCAGTTCATCCGGGATGAGGAAGGCGCGACCGCTGTTGAGTATGGGCTGATTGTCGGCCTGATCGCCGCCGCTATTATCACCGTCGTTGCAACTTTGGGTGACAACATTGCAGCTCTGTTTCAGACAATTGCAGACGAAGTAGGTGATGCAACTCCAGCAGAATAACCTTACGCTTATCTCGGGCAACCGGGTCATCCCCCCTCCCGAAAGAAGGTGCCTTCCTTTTGGGTGGGGGGTGGCGGATAAAGATGGATCGCTCGAAGGATAATTCAAGGAGTCCTAAAGGGGATTTTTATTTTGGCATACCCTGTTGTTGTATGTGTGGCGATCCTTTGTATTGGTTCCTTGTATCCAGAGCTTAAGTATCATAGGATCCCGAATTATCTTACCTTTTCAGGTATGGCCGCCGGGATCTTCTATCAGTGCGCATTTGCAGAAGGTATTGTCTTTTCCGTGGCGGGGCTTTTGCTGGGATTAGGGGTTCTTCTTCCCTTCTATCTTTTAGGGGGAATGGGGGCCGGGGATGCAAAGTTGATGGGGGCGGTCGGCGCCTTTTTGGGCCCCGCTGGAGTCTTTGAGGCGTTTTTGTTTTCTGCCTTGATAGGGGGGGTCTATGCCGTAGTTTTAATGACCATTCATGGATACCTCCGGCAGAACCTGAAAAGATACGGGCGGATTTTAAAGGGATTTTTTATAACGCAAGAATTTATCTATGTTCCTCCTCCAAAAGAGATGAAAGATATAAAACTTTTTTATGGGGTTGCCATTTCGGTGGGGACCCTCTTTTCGGTGCTTTTTCCTTAGGGTGCAGATCTTTTAGAACGACACCCAGAGTGGACCCTCTGAGGTAGATCCAGATGGCCCTGAAGCAGCAAGCGGATCAGCTCTGTTTCCCCTCGTTCCCAAGCTCCAGCTTGGGAACAAGGTGGATGGTGGAGCTTGGGAACAAGGTCAAAAAATCCCCCTCTCCCTTGATGGGAGAGGGTTGGGGTGAGGGTGAGAAAATTAACGTATGTCAATCAGTTACATTCCCCTCCCCTTAATCCCCTCCCAGAAGGGGAGGGGAAATAGAATTCCCCTCGTTCCCAAGCTCCAGCTTGGGAACGGCCTCACCGAAGCTGGAGCTTCTGCACAGTTGTGTTCCCAAGCTGGAGCTTGGGAACAAGAAGCAAAAGATCTGCACGCTTTTCCTTATGAGCTTCCCCGATAGGAGAAAAGACAAAAAGAGGTAAATGATGTCAAGATTTATGCCTTTTTTTATCCTAACCGCCGGGATAATCATGGCCTTGATCGCCGGTGTATTGACCTATGAAAGGTTAAAAGAGACCCATCGGCGGAAGGAGGAGGTTATCCCGGCTACCAAAGTGGCGGTGGCAGCCAAAGACCTGTCCCGGGGAACCAAGCTTACCGGTGAGATGATAAAGACAGTTTCATGGCCCAAGGATACCCTTCCGTCAGGTTGTTTCACAGCCCCTGAGGACCTGACGGACAGGGTTTTGCTTTTTGCAGTCAGGGAAAACCAGCCGATCCTAGAAAACCTGCTTGCCCCAAAAGATGTAACCGTGGGAGGACTCTGCGCAATTTTAAACCCGCACAAGAGGGCGATGGCCGTCCGGGTGGATGATGTGATTGGAGTGGGTGGTCTTATCAATCCGCAAAGCAGGGTTGATGTCTTTGTTACCATGCACGAAGGGGCCTCGGGGGTCTCAAAGCCCTTAAGCAAGGTGGTGCTTCAGAATATTTTGGTGCTGGCGGTGGGGAACCAGATCGAACAAAAGGATCAGGAGGCAAAGGCCGGATCGGTAAAAGTGGTTACCTTGGAGGTAACCCCTGAGGAGGGCGAAAAGCTCGCCCTGGCAGTCAATAGCGGAAGAATTCAGCTTGCCCTGCGCAATCCCCTTAATACTGAGACGATAGAAACAAAGGGAGCCACTATACCTGCCCTTCTGGCTTGTCCTCGGTCCAGCCCTCCGAAGGCAAGACCTGATTACTTTACGGTAAAGATTATGAAAGGTGGTACACTAACCGAGGAAAGGTTTTAAAATTGGTTATGTTAAAGCTATTTTTTCGTCTGATCCCAGCGGTTCTGGTTTTGGGTCTTATTACCTGTTTACAGGAGACATGGGCACAAGAGCCTCTGATCCTAGGAAAAGAGGCCTTTAGGGGGGATCTTCCTTTGAGGCTTCGGCTTGGAGTGGGAGAGTCCCTGATGGTAAAAAGCCCTGAAATCAAGGTTAAGGATATTTCCCTGACTGAGCCGAAAACGGCTGATGTAGTGGTTGTTACTCCTTTTAAAATCAATATAGCGGGTAGAGCCCCGGGGATGACTCAGGTAGTGCTTCGGGGGGTAAACTCCACAGATTGTGCAGTATTCGATTTAGAGGTTTTTGCCAGTCTCTCCTCACTGAAAGAGGAACTCCACGAGCTTCTGCCTGGAGAGCATATCAAGGTCCAGGCGGTCAATGACTCGATCTTTCTCTCAGGTGAGGTCTCTTCAGCTGCTAATATGTCTGTAGCCGTTTCCGTGGCCGAACAGTTTGTTCCGAATAAGGAGAAACTGGTGAACCTACTTGAGGTTGGAGGGGTTCAACAGGTCATGCTCGAGGTCAGGGTGGCAGAGATGTCAAGAGCTCTGGGAAGGAGACTGGGTATCAACTTCGGCTATCAAAGGGGTAATGACTTTGCCTTGACCACCTTGGGCAGCCTGAGTGGTATCAATGAGTCGACCATACCAGTAACAGGTCTTTTTGATATGCAGATATCAGAGCGGATAAATGCCCTTTTTCGTTTCGGGCACCATTCAGCAACCTGGACAGGCCTTATTGATCTTCTTAAAGAACACGAACTGATCAAGATTTTGGCCGAGCCGACCCTTATTGCTACCAGCGGACAGGAGGCAAGTTTTCTGGCCGGGGGTGAGATACCGATCCCAAGCCCGGAAGAGTACGGGGATGTGGATATCGAATATAAACCCTATGGGGTGGGGCTTAGCTTCACACCAATCGTTTTAAGCAGTGAAAGAATCGGCTTAAAGGTAGCCCCCGAGGTCTCGGAGCCGGATTATACCCAGCTGGTTTATTATGCCGGATACGCAATGCCCGCCTTCACAACCAGGAGAACGTCAACATCAATCGAGCTTGGCGACGGGCAGAGCTTTGCGATTGCAGGGCTGCTTAAAAATACGACCAGGCAGATGGTATCAAAGTATCCCCTGCTGGGCGATATTCCTGTTCTGGGAGCCCTTTTTAGAAGCTCGGAGTTTCAAAAGAATGAAACCGAGCTGGTGATTATCGTCACTCCTCATCTGGTAAAGCCTCTGGATATGGCCAGGCAAAGCCTTCCCAGCGATTACTATGTGGAACCGGACGATTTCGAATTCTATCTGTTTGGGGCCATGGAGGGAAAGGAGAGGCCGGGGATAAGCCCAAAGGCGGAAGGCATGGAAGGTGAGTTTGGTTATATAGCGCCGCTGGGGTTGAGTAACGACTAGTGGGAGTAAAAAGATGAGACAAGGATTGATTCTTATATTGGGGCTTTTGATTCTGGCCGGGGGTTGCACTGCTTGTCCATCAAGGCTTGAGCTTGCCTCAGGAGCATCTTTTCAGTCCCAAAAATTCAATCAGATATTGGATCCTGAGGCAGGACGAAACCTTAAACCGGTAGAAAGCCTTGATTCCGAGGCAACGGAGATAGCGTTGGAAAAGTATCGGGAGAGCTTTAAAAAGCCTCGCGAGCCCGAAAAATTCCTTATGGAAATAGGAAGAGGCCGGTAGTCGTGATCAAAGGTACAAAAGTCGGCAATAAAGCTGAAAAGGGGGCGGCGGCCGTTGAATTTGCTATTATTCTGCCAATACTGATTATGCTGCTATTTGGAATATTCCAGTTTGGAATAGCGTTTAATAACTATATCGCTATCACTCATGCTGCAAGAGAAGGAGCCAGACTAGCCGCTGTAGATCCACTCAACCCTGATGATCTTAAAGAGATTATAATTCAAAGAGCATACCCAGTTCCTCTTAAAGAAGGCGATATTACTATTAGGACACCTGAGGGAACAGAAGTTGGTCAGCCTGTTGAAGTTGAAATTAGTTATGATATTACTATAGAAATACCTCTTGTTGGAAGTTGGAGTATACCACTTACAAATAAAGCAGTTATGCGTCTTGAAAATTCGGGACATGAATAATGATAAGTAAAGAACCTAATAGATGTAAAAGTGAAAGTGGTGCGGTTTTAGTCATAGTTAGTTTATGTATGTTAGCACTGATGATGATAACCGCCCTAGCTATAGATGTAGGTTCTATCTATAGGGAAAGAAGATTTCTACAAACGGTTGCTGATTCAGCAGCTCTGGCTGGTGCACAAGAACTTCCAGTGGATGTAGACGGGGCTAGAAGTAAAGCAGTTGAATATGCCTCAAGATGTATTGCTGATATTGATGAGTATGATGTTTATGTAGAAGTCAGTTCCACACTAGCTCCGAATGATACAATTGAAGTGAAGGCAATAAATCCTACTGCTGAGCTTTATTTTGCAAGAGTTATAGGGTTAAGTCACACAGAGGTGGCAGCTTCAGCAAGAGCTATGGTAGCTTCACCGATGAGTGTTTATAATATAGTCCCGTGGGGTATATTCGTTTCCGACAACATTAGTTTGGAGGAATACTTACAACCTGGTGAACCTCAAACATTAAAGTTTGGTGCTGGTGAAGGCAATGGTGCTGGTCAAGGCAATGGTGCTGATGAAGGCGATGGTGCTGGTGAAGGCAATGGTGCTGGTGCTAGGTGGGGAGGCAACTTTGGTATTTTAGATCTGGATGGAGGACCTGGTGGAGAGGCTGGCGACTATGAGAACTGGATAATTAATGGTTACCCTGGGCCGTTATCAGTTGGAGATACAATCTCAACGAAACCTGGAAATATGGCAGGACCAACTCTGGCAATAGATAAAAGAGTTGAAGTATGGGATGATTTTGATGAGTTGGTTACTTATCAAGATGGTAATATTATAGAGCTTGCTAGAAGTGATGACCAGGTTGTAGTAGTGCCTCTTGTTCATCCAGTTGAGGATTTACATGGAAGAACAGAAGTTGAAATAGTAGCTTTTGCTCCATTTATATTAACAGAAGAACCCCAAGGACCTTCTGGACAACGAGACATTATTGGAAGATTCATCCATCATGCTTTAATTGTTAACGAAGGTGAGTATAAAGCAGTTGAAGATGTCGGTTTAAAGATCATAAGACTTATTGACTAGTAAGCTTTTGTCATGGGAAACGTTGGATAAATGTACTGTTCATAAAGGTGCGGATCTTTTAGAACGACATCCACCTCTAAGGTAGATGCAGATGGCCTTGAAGCAGCAAGCGCATCAGGTCCGTTTCCCGTCGTTCCCAAGCTTGAGCTTGGGAACAAGAAGCAAAAGATCTGCACCCTTTAAATAAGGTAACCATGCGAGATGGATAAGCAAATTATTAAAGTAACGCTGAAGACTGACAACCCTCAGGTTAAAAGTGAATTTAAGGATATCATAGACAAGCTGGATTTTACTGAATTGATACAACCCGACGGCGCCGGCTTTGCTGATGTCCTGGTGATGGAACTTACCGACGATCTAAAAAAAGACCTTGAATTTATCAAGTCCGTCTTAGATTCCAAAAAGAGCAAAGTTTTTCTTACCTCTTCTCAGAGCAGACCTGAGATTATCCTTCAGACGATGAGAATGGGGATAAGTGATTTTTTTCCGCAGCCTCTCAAAAAAGAGGAGATTGAAAGGGCTTTTGAAAGGATTAAAGAGGAGGCTCATGAGGGAAAAAAGACCAGGCAGGGCAAGGTTATAAGTGTTCTTGGCGCCAAAGGGGGAAGCGGTGTTACCACTGTGGCCACAAATCTTGCCACCTCGCTTTCCCGTTTGACCGAGGAGAATGGAGTTGGGATAATAGATTTAAATGTGCTTCTTGAGGATGTCTCTACTTTTTTGGATCTCTCCCCCCGTTACACAATTGCACAGGTCTCAGAAAGTATTGAACGATTGGACCTAACCCTCCTTACGGGATTTTTGACTCGACACCCATACGGGATATATCTCCTTTCCTTCCCTGATAATATAGACGAGATAAGTGAGCTGCCTCCGGATGGGCTGAAAAAAATCGTGAATATTATGCGCACGGCCTTTGATTTCACCATTGTCGACATCCCTCATTCCTTTGATCCTCTGACCGTGCAAGCCTTCGAGTTGTCCAACTTCATTTTTGTGGTGATTACGCTCGATGTGCCGTCTTTGCGCAATGCAAGAAGGCTGTTGGATATGTTTTGTGCACTCGGCTATTCCGATGACAAAATAAAAATCGTTGTTAACCGTTATGCAAAAGGCTCGGAGATTTCTCTGAAGGATGTCGAGGCGGTGCTGAAATGTCAGGTTTTCTGGATCATTCCCAATGACTATCCAGCGGTTATTTCTTCCATTAACCAGGGTAAACCCTTGAGTGAGACAGCGGCGAAGTCAGAAATATGCAATAGTTTTGAGAAATTGGCCTTAATGCTTACTCAAGGCGCTGAGGCTCAAAAAAGAACAAAGAGGCCTAAATTCTTAGGGTATCTTCTGAGAAGAAAGGCAGATTGATTATGCCGCCTTTTGACCATCAAAAAAGAATACAAGCGTTGAATTCGAATAAGCCATCTTCAGGTATAAGAAGATTAGAAAAATATTTAGACAGGAGCGAGTACCATGAACTTAAGACCCGCGTTCACCATAAGCTAGTAGAAACCTTGGATCTTTCTTTGATCAGCTCTGAGGATCGACCTGCTCTGCTGCGCGAGATCAACAGATTGACCGAGGAAATACTGGCTGAAGAAGGCCTGCCTTTGAGCTCTCGGGAAAGGGAGAGGTTTTTCAGAGAGATTCAAGATGAGGTCTTTGGCCTTGGGCCGCTGGAGCCTTTTCTTCAGGATCCTACTGTCTCCGATATCCTGGTTAATTCGCATAAACAGGTATATGTGGAGCGATTCGGAAGGCTTGAATTGACCGATGCTCGATTCAAAGATGATGCCCACCTGATGACAATCATCGAGAAGATCGTAGCAGACATTGGGCGAAGAGTTGATGAATCTTCCCCCATGGTGGATGCCCGGCTTCCTGACGGGTCACGGGTCAATGCCATTATACCCCCGCTGGCTTTAGACGGTCCCGTACTGTCTATCCGTCGCTTTGCGGTTGATCCTCTAAAAATGGATGATCTGATTGCTGTAAAAACATGCACCCCTGAGGTAGCAGAGCTTTTGGAGGCGATAGTGGCCGCGCGCCTCAATGTGGTGATATCAGGGGGAACGGGAACCGGTAAAACAACCTTATTGAATGTGCTTTCCAGATATATCTCAAACGAGGAGCGTATTATTACTATTGAAGATTCGGCTGAGCTTCAGCTTCAGCAGGATCATGTAGTACGGCTTGAAACGAGGCCCCCCAATCTTGAGGGAAGAGGGGAAATCACCCAGCGGCACCTGGTAAAGAACAGCCTGAGAATGCGGCCGGACCGGATAATTATAGGGGAGGTTCGTGGGGATGAGGCATTAGATATGCTTCAAGCAATGAATACCGGGCATGACGGGTCTTTGACCACCATTCATGCCAATAGTCCCCGGGATGCCCTGACCAGGCTTGAGACTATGGTCTCCATGACCGGATATGACATTCCGGTGAAAGTTATGCGTCATTATATCGCTTCTGCTCTCGATGTCCTGATTCAGTTAAGCAGGTTTAGTGATGGTTCACGCAAAGTGACAAGTATCCAGGAAATTACCGGCATAGAGGAAGAGCTCATCACCATGCAGGAGATTTTTTCTTTTAAGCAGCAAGGAATAACCGCAGATGGCAAGGTAAAAGGAGTTTTTAGGTTTACTGGAATAAGGCCCAATTTTATGGACAAAATTGCGATGCGAGGAATAGAACTGCCGTATAATTTCTTTGATCCAACAAAGATTTATGAAGTGTAGGGTAAAGAGGAAAAGAACAAGATGGATGTCCTGATCGGTACCCTCGTGTTTCTATCTATCACATTTTGTATCCAGGGACTCTATGGTATTGTTTTAAAGATGCGCACCAAAGAGCGGAAGGAAAAACAGATCAAGAGGGTGATCAGTGGGGATTCTTTGCGAGGGGAGGAAAGGAAGGCCCAGATAGTTAAAAGGAACATATTGAGTGAGATCCCGTGGCTGAACCGATGGCTTTCGTATTTTAGGGGAATCAGAAGGCTTGACCGGTTGCGCGAGCAGGCTGGTATTCGATACCCGGCCGGATTTTTTATACTGCTTTCGCTCTTTTTGGCTTTTCTAGGTTTATATCTGAGTGCAATTTTTCTGCATCGAATTGTTGTTGGTCTCTCCGCGGCACTGATCTTAGGGGCAAGCCCTTATTTCTATCTCAACTACAAAAAACGAAAGAGAATGGAAAGATTCGAAAGGCAGCTTCCTGAGGCTCTGGAGTTCATGGCGCGATCGTTGAGAGCAGGGCATGCGTTCATCGGGAGTCTCAGGATGGTGGCGGAGAACTTTTCTGACCCCCTGGGAACAGAGTTTGCGAAGACATTTGAGGAGATCAACTATGGGGTTGCCTTGCCGCAGGCCTTAAGGAATCTGACCGGGCGGATGGATGTGACTGATCTCAGATTTTTCGTGGTCGCAATTATAATTCAGCGAGAGACAGGTGGAAATTTAGCCCACATACTGGAAAACATTAGCTATACGATCCGGGAGCGCTTCAAGCTGGCCGGGCAGATAAAGGCACTTACTGCTGAAGGAAGGCTTTCCGCCATCATTTTGTGCATTATGCCTTTTGGGATGGCTTTTCTTCTTTTTCTCATAAATCCTGACTATATAAAGACCTTCCTTGATGATCCGATCGGTCCCTTTTTCATCGGTTTGGGCCTTTTTATGATGATTTTAGGCATTATCTCTATGAAAAGAATAGTAAGGGTAAGGGTATGATTGCCATTGCTATCCTGGCCTTTACCAGTATTGTGCTGGTGGCTGTGGGTCTTTTCTGTTATCTCCACTCTCAGCAGGCCCTAAGGGAACGTCAAAGAAGGATCGAGGGTAGAGAGCCAGGTACTTGGGAAAGCTCCCACAGCAGGGGGACACCTTTCTTAAATGTCTTTGAGTTTCTGGCTAAACTAACCACTCCTAAAAAGCCGGAAGAACTCTCCAGGACGCGCAAAATCCTTCTTAAGGCCGGCTATCGGACGCCCCACGTAACCGCTGTCTTTTATGGGGGGAAGGCGCTTGGGGCTATCGCTTTCTTTTTGTTTTTTACGTTCATGCGTCTTACCTTCCTTAAAGAACTTTCCTATCTTCAGACAATGGTTTTTTCTATTTCAGCAAGCGTGATCGGGTTATTTGTTCCTGATCTTTGGATCTACCGAAAGATTTCGAAGCGCAGGGAGAAAATCTTAGAGGGATTGCCAGATGTCCTTGATCTTCTGGTCATCTGTATGGAGGCGGGATTGGGATTGAATATGGCGATAAAGCGGGTAGGCGAGGAGATTGAATTAGCCAATCCAGTACTAAGTGAGGAATTTAACCAGATCCACCTTGAGTTAATGGCAGGGAGCTCCCGTGAGGATGCCATGAAGGGTTTTGCCTCAAGAACGGAGCTTGAAGAGGTCTCAAGCCTGGTTACCCTTCTGATTCAAACCGAGCGGTTTGGCACGAGTATTGCGCAAGCGTTGAGGGTTCACGCTGACGCCCTGAGAACCCGCAGACGTCAGAAGGCCGAGGAGTTGGCAGCCAAGATGACGGTAAAGATGACCTTTCCTCTTATTTTATTCATCCTTCCCGCCCTGCTGCTTGTGGTTGTCGGACCTGGAATAATCAAGGTGTTTAGAGTCTTACTGCCAACGATGCGCGGGGGATGAGCCAAAGAGATGGGTGCAGATCTTTTGCTTCTTGTTCCCAAGCTCCAGCTTGGGAACACAACTGTGCAGAAGCTCCAGCTTCGGTGAGGCCGTTCCCAAGCCAGAGCTTGGGAACGAGGGGAATTGTATTTCCCCTCCCCTTGTGGGAGGGGATTAAGGGGAGGGGAATGTAACCGATTGACATACGTTAATTTCTTCACCCTCACCCCAACCCTCTCCCATCAAGGGAGAGGGGGATTTTTTGACCTTGTTCCCAAGCTGTACCTTCCACCTTGTTCCCAAGCTCCAGCTTGGGAACGAGGGGAAACGGAGCTGATGCGCTCGCTGCTTCAAGGCCATCTGGATCTACCTCAGAGGGTCACCCTGGATGTCGTTCTAAAAGATCCGCACCCCAAAGAGATGGAGTGATTATGAAAGAGGCTTGTGTTATAATCATAGGAGTTTCTTTTCTTCTCCTAAGCGGATGTGCCTTCAAGGATCAAGCAGGAGGTCTTGCCGGAAGCGACGATATTAAAAGGCTTATGGCGCTGCAAAAAAGCCAGGTCGTATCCAAAGAGGAAAAGGCATTGGGGGAATTCCCTCCTATGACCGCATCGGAATACACCAACATTGGGGATCAATATCTCCGGCGGGGGGATATTAGTCGCGCCTTCCTACAATATGATAAGGCCCTGCAACTGGATGAAAATCATCTTGGCAGCCGCTATAAATTAGCTATGATATTGCTGCAAAGGCGGCTGACCAATGAAGCTATCAGTGAATTTAAGAAAATAATAGCCATAGATGAAAATTATGTCCTGGCTTATGAAGGTCTGGGAATGGCGTCTATCCAGCAGAAAAAGTATGAAGATGCCGAAAACTTCTTTTTAAAGGCACTTAGCTTAAACCCTGATTCCTGGAGGACTCACAATCTTCTGGGGTTGACTTACAGCAGCAAATTAAATTTTGACAGGGCTATCGCGCAATATGAAAAAGCCATTTCCATTAAACCGCAGCAAGGGCTTCTCTACAATAACCTTGGTTTATGCTACTATTTTAAAGGAGAATATGCAAAGGCAGTCCAGGCCCTTGAGGAGGCATTAAAAACAGGGACGTGCAGTTCCAAGGTCTATAATAACTTAGCCCTGGCCCTGGGTAGGCTGGGAAGATATGATGAGGCCTTTGATGCCTTTAAAAAAGGTAATTCTAGAGCCCAGGCTTACAATAACATGGGATGTCTTTACTTGCAGGAGGGAAACGCAAGCGCGGCTATTGATGCTTTCAAACAGGCAATTGAAAGCAAACCTTCTTTTTATGCCAGGGCCAACGAAAACCTGAGAAGGGCCGAGAAAGAAAAAGAATAAGAGAAGAAAACGGACAGTAGGAATATATGGTCACACTTTTCATCCTTCGTGAGCGACAGCCCCCTGTGTCAGGATACAGGTAGCCGATTGTGGGAGCGGCGCCCTTGCCGCGATGAACCAACGATCCTAGAAAAACTTCTTGATATCGAGGCCCTTCGGCAGACGGTCCTGGAGCTTTTCTTTCAACGTATCGGTCTGTTCGTGCAGGCGTTGCTTTCCCAGCGCGCGCACGAGGGCCAGTATATCGATCTCATAGGAAGGCTTGTCCAGGTCTCCGAAAATCCGGACGGGAATGGGAACGCCTTTGAGTTCTTCGAGTTCCTTTCCGCCTTGGCCCTGCAAGGTCCCCACGATGGTGGTGGTGAGGAGGTAGTCCACCGATTCCTTCACCAGGTCCACCTTGCCGCTACCCTGGATGCGGAACAGCGGGCTCTTGGCCGAAAGATCGTCGTTTTGCACCACGCCGCCCGACACCACGGCCGTGGCGGTGAGTTCTGTGAAATCCGTGGCCGGAGCGGCTTCTTCCGGGGGAAGGGATTCGCCTCGGATCGTCGCCCGCGCTTTCCGAATGAGCCGCGCCAGGTCCACGCCCTGGTAGCTTCCATCGGTCATGCGGAGCGCTGCTCGTCCCTCGAGGGTTTTGCGCACGGCTTCAGGGGTGGAGCCTTTGCCTGAAAGCGTTCCCTGGAGGTGGGTGGTCCCGGTGAATTTTGCATCGCCCTTCAGGTCCCGCAGCAGCGGTCCGATCTGAAGACCGTCCAGCAGGAATTCCGAGGCGAAGGAAGGCGCGGTTTCCCGCGCGTCGAGAACGGCGTTTCCGCGGTAGGTACCGCCGTAAAGGGCGGCCGTGACCGGTTGAAAGGTCAGGCGGCCTCCATCGGCTTTCACATTGAGGGAAAGGTCGGCGACCGTGAGTCCGCCCGCCTTGAGTTCGCCCACCGCCAGGCTTCCATCCAGTGAAAGATCTTTCAGGGGCTGAAGGGAAACGGATTTGGCTTCAGCCGGCGCCGTGGGCCCGCCGGAACCGACCTCTTCCCCGGAAGCGGCGTCTTGCCCGGCCGATGACGGAGGGGGAAGCAGGCGGTCCAAGTCGAGCCGGTTCAAGGTGAGGTCGAAGGTCATCTGATTCGTGTCGAAGTCGGTGACGGCGAAGTTTCCGGAAACCGTCATATCGTCTGCGGAGGCCGAAAGGTCTTTCAGGGCAAGGCTTCGGGGCGTCGCTGTGAAGTGAAAGGCCAGGGACCCACGGCCCAGGAGTTCGGGGGGCGCCTCTTTCGGGAGCGGCTTCCCGAGCCGGGCGAGCAGTTCTCTCGGGCTGAAGGATGCGGTCTGAAAGGTTCCCGAAAAGGCCGGTTCCGAACGAATCTTTTCGCTCTGCAGGCTCCCTTCGATCATCACGTCGAAAACGGCCAGCTTGATCGGTGAAGCTCCGAAGGTCTGGTTTTTCAAATCCAGCGTAAGGGAAGACTGAAAGCGAAGTTCGGCCGGTTCCTCCAGAAAAGATGCCCTGGAGAGCTGAACCGAAAGGTCCAGGTCGTCCACCTCGTAGCGTTCTTCAGCCGGGTTCGCCAGGACGTGCCCGGAAAGGCCGCACCGGCCGGCGGCTTCCAGCGACGCGACGAAAAAGTCGAAGGTCAGCTGCAGTGGAAAGGCCGTGCCGAAGGCGACCGCCCCGGATTCCAGAGTCAGGCGGGTGACTTCCAGGCGTTCGCCGGTTCGAGCGTCTTCCCAGAGGAAGGTTCCGTTGCGGACGTCCATTCCGGCGAGCGTCAGCGCGGAGATCGCCTGTTCCCCTTCGGCCGGCTCCCGGGCCGGCGGCGTTCCCAACTTCCCTTCGGGGGGTTCGCGTAGAAGGTCCTCCCAGTTTCCCCGGCCTGCGGCGTTTCGGCTGAGTCGGACCGCCAGGCCGTCGAGGGTCACCTTGCCCACCTGGACTTCGCGCTTTAGAAGCGGGAGGAGCTTCACGCGAACCGCCATGGCATCGGCCTGTGCGAACGGAGCGTCTCCGAAGCCTTCCGCGTTTCCCAAAGTCACCTTCCCGGTTTTCACGCCGATCCAGGGAAACAGGGTGAGATCCAATCCGCCTTCCAGCTTGAAGCTTCGGCCGGTGGCTTCGCTGACACGCTGTTCGATCCGGGCCCTGTACCGGTCGGGATCGATGAGAAAGGCTGCGGCGGCCACGAGCGCGATGAAAAGCAGCAGGATCACGGCGGCCGCGATGAGGATGCGTCGAAGGATGGGTTTTCGGGCCATGGCGACAAATCCTTGGTAGCGTAGAAAATAATAGACTTAATATTTGATGCCGAATTCTATTTCCCCTCCCCTCGTGGGAGGGGATTAAGGGGAGGGGGGAGAGGGGGATTGTTTTGACCTTCGTTGACCTTTTTGCTTAAGGTCTCCACTTTTTAGAACGCTAGCAAATCCTTGAAGGGTGTCACGACGTCCGCGGAATCAGAGTCAATATCAGTTCCGCCGCCTTGGCGATGGGGATCAGGCCGGTATTCAGGGTCATGTGAAAGAGCAGCGGATCGTAGCCTTCTTTTCCCGTCACGGTCTTGATGAACCAGGCGTGGTTCCTGTCCCGGCGCTTAACGTATTCTTCCGCGGTTTCCTGATCCATCTGGAGCCGGTTCACCGCGTATTCGACTCGAAACTTCATGGGCGCGATCAGCCGGAACCGGTAGCACTTTTCAAAGTCTTTCAGAAAATAATGCGCGGCCCGCCCGATGATCACCACGTTGTCCTGCCGGGCGATCTGCTGGATCAGGTTCTGCAGGCTCTTCCTGTAGTCTTCTTCTTCGACCACCGCCCGGTCTCTACGGGTGATCCGTTCGATGTAATCGGTGCTGAAGAGCTTGGCAAAGAGATTGGACATCCAGAATTCCCGGCTCTTTTCAAAGGACTTCACGTTGCTTTCCGTCACGTGAAGGTCTTCGGCGATCTTCTGCAAGAGTTCCTTGTCCACATACTGGTAGCCGAGCTTTTCGGCCAGCAGTCGGCCCAATTCCCGGCCGCCGGTTGCGAAGTCCCTCGTAATCGTGATCACGGCCATGGATCGTCTCCTGTCGTCTTCGGTTGATTGAACCGTCGCCGTTACAGAGGCGGACGCGTTCGGGCTGAACGGGGCGCATCGGGGGATCCCCGGCACCATCCGAAGAAAACCACCTCAAGGCTGCAGCGAGTCCATCCGCTCTCTTCTAGCGTGATGTAATTCACATGTCACGCAAAATCAGGACCTTGTCCTCAACCGGGCGCCCGGCCCGGCCCCACCCATCCATGGGGCACCTTGTCAACGAGGCATTGCCAGTTCCAGCTTGTTCCCAAGCTCCAGCTTGGGAACACAACTGTGCAGAAGCTCCAGCTTCGTTTCCCATGAGGCCGTGACCAATGCGAACCCGCTACAAAATCGATAACAAAGGCGATCTGGGTCAACGAGGCTTTTCCGGTTTTACGGGTCGCGCCCAAGGCCGCTCCTACAGGAACAATGAACCTCAGGGCCCGACCGGCATGAAGTTGTTTTTGGACAACCTCTTACCGAAAAGGATCTTCCGCGCCTTGTCCGCTCCGCAATTGAAGATCAGGTCTAGCACCGAGAGGTTGGGGATGAACTCACCCCAGAGTTGAGGGTAGACGGGCGAGGGGTACTGAAAGAAGGAGAGTTCGATGCCCGCCGCTTCGAAGAGAGCCGGATTCAGAAACTTTCCGGCCGGAGCGTGCGCCAGAAAGCGGGAAGCACCCAGTTCCCGGGCGGCAGCCGGCAGAAGCGCCGGGCCTCGCGCCGTTACACCCAGTTCGGAGAGTCGAACGACCTGGGTTCGGATGGAGAGGCGGTCCATGATGTAGCGGAAGATCCGGAGGTTCAGGTCGATGAGTCGGTCCGCGTCGAAGAGGCCTTCCAGCAGTTCGTCGTGGTCTTCGAGGTACGGCGCGTGGCGGTAGGCGACCCTGAGGCTTTCCATGTGCTTGCGTTCCCATCGCCCGTCGTGGCAGATCCTTACCTGGTCTATTCGCTGAAGCCCCAGCCCTTTCTTTTGCACCGGGATGGTCATCCAGAGGGTGCCCTGGTCGTTTTTGAAGCGGTTGCGGCTGATCCACGTGGTTCCGCGAGGGAACTGGACCGCGTCCAGCAGGACGAAGACGTCCGAAAGGTGGGCCTTGTAAAAGTAGCCCGGAAACGGGGCGAAATAAGGCTGATGCGCTGATACGATCATCGGCGGAAAATCCATAGAATCAGGGAAATCAAAAGGCTTAGGACGATCATCGTGGTGATGGGAAAGAAGACCTTCACGTTGGGCTTGTTGATCACGATGTCTCCCGGAAGGCGGCCGAGAGGGAGCTTGATGAGCCAGGGCCAGAGCGCTCCGATGACGATCAGCCCGATTCCGACGAGGATGAGCGTTTTCTGCATGGTGCGAAGTTTCCTTTTCAGATCGATTCGAGGACGGCCACGGGGAAATGTTCCAGGATTGTGGCAAGTGGCAGTCCAGGGCCGTCTGGATCGCCGGAGACCAGACGAGCGGTGAAGACGTTCCGGAACGATGCGCCGCGCAGGTCCTTCGGCCATTCCACCGAGGTGTTTTCCCAGATTCCCGCGTTCCAGGTTCGGGGATCGCGGTCGAAGCCCAGGAGTGTCGCGAAGAGCCGGGGGGCGACGACCACGAGGGTGCGGCGGCCTTTTCGGCGCGCGAAGGCGCAGGCGTGGTCCCTCCAGGGGCCTTTGACGGCCAGGGGTTCGTAGGAACCGGTTTGGAAGAGGTCCGGGTCCCGCCGGCGGAGCTGGAGCGTCTTCCAGGTGACATAGAGCTTGAGGCCGCCGTCGTCCATGTTGCGGACGAGATCGGCGGCGCGTTGCGCCCGGTCGGCTTCCGGTTCGCTGTTCAGTGCCTGCACCCGGTCCAGGAGGCTCCTCCGTAGATCGAAGTTCACGGGGCGCCGGTTGTCGGGATCCACCAGGCAATAGCGCCAGGTTTCGTTTCCCTGGTAAATGTCTGGAACGCCGGGGACGGTGAGCTTGAGGAGCGTCTGGGAGGCGCTGTTCAGCATGCCGAAGCGCGCGATACGGTCGGCGAAAGGAAGAAAATCCTGCAGGAAGGGGTTTGCGTCGGCGTTTTGCAGGATGCCCTGCAGGAAACGCTTGACGGCGGCTTCGTATTCGGGATGAGGGTTGATCCAGCTGCTGTGGACCTTGGCTTCGCGGACGGCCTTGATGGAGGCGGCTTCGACCCGGGTCCGGTAGTTTTCCAGAACGGCGGGTTCGCGCGCATCGAGCGGCAGGCTTCCCACGAGCGTCTGGTACAGGGCGTACTCGTCGTTTCGATCCGGGGCCGTGATTCCTCCGATCCGTGTCCTCAAGGAGCGATTCATGCGGCTCCAGGCTCGAAGTCCTTCCCGCCACCGGTCCGGGATTTCCGTGAGAACGTTGATCCGGGCGCGGACGTCTTCGCTGCGCTTGCTGTCGTGGGTGGAGGTGTTCAGCATGGCGTGGGGCCATTGCTCCAGCCGCTCCACGTTTTGTCGATGGAATTCCGCAACGGAACACCCGAATCGCTCCGGTTCGCCTCCCACTTCGTTCAGGGAAAGCAGCCGGTTGTAAATGTAAAAGCTGGTGTCCTCCATTCCCTTGGCCATAACCGGGGCCGTGTATTGCTGGAACTTCATGGTGAACCGGCGGGCCGCTTCCTTGAAGGTCGGCGCAGCGGTGGGTTTCGGTCCCGCTGTTCCCGTTTCGCGGTCCAGGCCGCCCGGATCCACGTGGGAGGGGTCTGCGCGGTCGTCGTCCCGGATTCCGGGTTCGGTGAATGCCTGGGTGAGCACGGCCTGCACGTAGTCGAACACACTCAGGTCTTCGGCTCGGCTCCGTCTTCGCGCTTCCGCTACGGCCCGCGCCACGGAGGCCCGGTCTTCGTCAGCCGCTCCGTCGCGCGTCACGTAGGTGCGGTAAATGGGAAAACAGGCGACAACTTCCGTCAGCGCCTCACGCAGGTTGGTGAGGGTGAAGTCGCGGAAGTGACGGTTGGATTCGGAGATTTTGTCCAGCTCGTGGGCGAGGACGTTGAGTTCGCTTGCCAGGGCGGTTTTCATGATGAGTTTTTTGCAGTCGTAGAGGAGTTCACGGTAGTCGGTCCGCCGGGCCAGGAACCAGGTGTAGATGCGGTCCATCGCTCTACGGTTCCATGATGCTACGGAAAGACCGCTTGCGAGGTTCGAAAATTCGTAGCCCGTGGTCCCATGAACGGCCCAGGTGCGACGCAGCCGTTCTTCCCCCACCAGGATCTTTTCCGCCACCATGTAGATCGCCGGTTCTTCGACGGCCTCTGCTTCGCCTGCTTTTCCCCGGCGTGCGGCGAAGGACGGCCCGCCCGCGGCGTCCTGCAGGCGCCGGAAGTACTGTTCGGGATCATAAAGCCCGTCCGGATGGTCGATCCGCAGCCCGTGGATTTTTCCTTCCGCCACCAGGTCGAGCACCAGCTGATGGGTGTCTTCGAAGACCTGCGGGTCTTCCGTGCGGAGGCAAGCCAGATCGTTCACGTCGAAGAACCGCCGGTAGTTGATTTCGTCCGAAGCCACCCGCCAGTAGGCCAGCCGGAAAAACTGGGCTTCCAGCAAGCGGTGCAGCAGGTCGAAGCTCCCGGGGTTTCCGGTTTCGCCGTTCAGCACGATGACGTTTTCCTGTACGTAGCGCCGGATTTCGGGGCTTTCGTTGCAGAGGCGGGCCAGCTGCCATTTCCCGTTTTCCTTGTCCCTGAGGCGGCTCCGGGACGATTCCGGATCGTTGGGATCGAACCGCGGAAGGTTGCGGAATGTGTTGCACAAGGTCTGGAATTCCCGAAACCGCGGGTTGTCGGCCCCCATCCATGCCTCGAGCCGTCCCATGTCCCAGTCGAGGATGTCGCCGTAGCTTCCGGGGTCCAGGGGGAAGCTATGTTCGTGGTAGTGGAGGCGGAATTCGCCCTTGTGCGCATCGAATACGACCTGGAGGAGTCCGCCTTCCAGAACGGCGCCGTAGCGGTCTTCCAGGATGGGCAGCAGCACCTTGCCGCGAAGCTTTTCCTTCAACGGCCGCCACGTGATGTCGAAAAAAGACCGGAAAGGCGACGCTTCGCCGTTTTCCAGGACGTCCATCCACCAGCGGTTGTCGGAGCCGATGCCCATGTGGTTGGGAACCAGGTCCAGGATCAGCCCCATGTCATGTTGGTGGAGTGTTTCGACGAAGCGGTCGAAGTCGGCGGCGGAGCCCAGTTCCGGGTTGATGCGGCCATGGTCGATGATGTCATAGCCGTGGCGGCTTCCGGGTCGAGCCATGAGGAAGGGGGACGCGTAGACGTGGCTGATCCCCAGATCCCGAAGATAGGGCACCAGTTCGGCCGCCCGGGCGAAGCCGAAATCCTTGTGGAACTGAAGCCGGTAGGTGGCGAGCGGGATGAGAGCCGGCGGCGGGGCGGTCGCGACGCCTTCTTCTTCTCCCGGGGCCCCCTTCCGGAAAAGCCGCGGTTTCCCCCGAGGCGGCCGCTCCTTTCGAAGCGCTGCGATGGTCTTCTTCACCGTGTCGTGATCGGCGAGGCTTTCCAGGTCCACCGGAAGCTTGCGCCTCCAGTTGGGGTACGTGTCCACGGTACCGGGTAGATTCACCTGGTCGAGCTGGCCCAGGAGGTCCTCCAACTGGACCATGACGAGTTTCGACCGCGTGCGGGCGAGATAGTGATAGACGCTTTGGACCAGTTCCGGGGTCATTTCGGGGACGGAAACCGGTTGGACGCCGGTGCCCTCCGGGAGGAGTCCCTCGCGTTCCAGGGCGAGAAGCAGGCGCGCGCGATCTTGAGCGCGGCTCACGATTTGCTGTTCCCGCAGGGTGTCCGTGGGAAAGAGGCCCAGCTCGGTCCGGACGTCGATGTCCCGAGCCTGCCAGAAACCGGGAAGAGTCGGCAGATCGTGGGTAGTCACAGCCGCAAGGGCCTGAACGGGATAGTCTTCCGGGGACCTGAAGGTTCCGGAGTCGTCCTTTTCGAAATAGAACAGCTTGTAGGCGTAGACGCCGCGTTCCCGCAGAGCGGCCCGCACTTCGTCCGGGACGGTTCCCAGGTCTTCACCGATGACGAGACAGCGGTTCCGCCGGCTTTCCAGGGCAAGAATGCTCAGGAGGTCCTGGAACGGGTAGCGGACGTAGGTTCCATCCACGGGCTTTTTCCCCGGGGGTACCCAGAAGAGCCGCATGAGTCCCATCACGTGGTCGATCCTGATTGCTCCGCTATAGCGCATGTTGGATCGGAGCACGGCGATGAAGGGTTCGTAGCGGGCGTTTTTCAGGCGATGAGGAATGTAGGGGGGGAGACCCCAATCCTGGCCCATGAGGTTGAAGTCGTCGGGGGGAGCGCCGGCCCGGGCTCCGAGAGCGTAGACTTCCGGATCGGCCCACGTGTCGAAACCCGCCGCATCGACGCCCACGGGGAGGTCCTGGTACAGCCCGACCGCAAGCCCGCATTCCATGGATCGGCGTCCCACGGCGGCCAGCTGTTCTTCGGCCTGCCAGACTACGTACTGGTGAAACGCCACCCGGTCGGAACGGGATTCGGCAAAGGCCCGCACCGCCTCGCTGGAAGGATCCCTGTATGCGGCGGGCCAGACGGGCCAGCCCCAGATCGAAGGGTCTTGGGACCGGAAATGTTCTTGGAGCGCTTCGAAGACGCCGTAGCGCCGGAGCGTCTCGCCTCGGTGCGACTGGAAGCCGCGGAACGCCCGTCCCCGATCTGTTTCCCTTTCCAGGTGGTTTACCCGAAAGGAGTGCCAGAGCAGTTCCAGCACCTGTTGCTTGATCCCAATGATTTCCTTGTAATTGACGAAATCTTCCATGCGCAGCTGAGACAGCCGCGCCTGAAAAGAAGGCTCGAAGACCGCCGTTCTCGCTTCGCCGCATTCGGCGAAATCGGGGATCGCCTCGATGTCCAGGTACCACAGGTTGAGAAACAGGCGACTCGACGGGCTGTAAGGGCTTACATGGTGAGGGTTCTGAGGAAATAGAACGTTCAGAGGATTGACGCCCAGGATGCCCGCTCCCGCCGCGGCGCAGAATTCCACTAGGCCGTTGAGGTCCGTGAAATCGCCGATGCCCCAGTTCCTGCGCGACCTCACGGCGTAGAGTTGCACCGCGGGACCCCAGGTCCGCCCATCACCTTCGAGCCGCGGCGGCGTGTAGCAGGTTTCGGGGGCTACGATGAGCCGGAGGGAAGCCGGGGGCGGTGCCTCTTCCGTTTCTGGCGCTACGAAGAGATCGTGGTAACCGGACGGAAGGGATACCGGCACTTCGAAACGGTAGCGGACGACGGTATCATCCTCCAGTGACCGGCGGTCCACCGCTTCCAGGTCCCGGGGAAGCAATGTGCCGTGATGCTCCGGGCCCGACTCTTCTCGCACGTTCCAACGCCATGTGGTGTCGGCGGCGCGTTGCGTAACATTGAGGGAAACTACGGGCCGTGACCCTTCAACGACCACCTGCACCGGTTCCAGCACGCGCTTCCAGGCGGCCGTTTCGAGGGCGGCCAAGGCGGCTTCCGCTTCAGCATCGTCCGAAATATCGAGGCCCATGGCGGACAAAATGGCGAGCTGCGTTTCACGGGATACCTCGTGAGGGTGGCCCCAAATGTCGTGGTAGCGGCTTTCGATGCCGCAGGCTTCGGCCAGCAGATCCAATGGAGTCGGTGGTGTCATGGATGTCATCCCTGTTTCGGTGAGGATTGAGGATCCGTTTTCTCGCGTAGGGGCGGTTTGCGAACGGCATTACCACCTTGTTCCCAAGCTCCGGGTTGGGAACACAACTGTGCAGAAGCTCCGGCTTCGATTCCCGCGAGGCCGTTCCCAAGCCAGAGATTGGAAACGAGGGGAAAAATCCCCCCTCCCCTTAATCCCCTCCCACAAGGGGAGGGGAAATAGAATTTCCACCTTGTTCCCAAGCTCCGGGTTGGGAACACAACTGTGCAGAAGCTCCGGCTTCGATTCCCGCGAGGCCGTTCCCAAGCCAGAGCTTGGAAACGAGGGGAAAAATCCCCCCTCCCCTTAATCCCCTCCCACAAGGGGAGGGGAAATAGAATTTCCACCTTTAACGGAAAAACGGGGCTGGCCCGTGACGGAACGCCGGGCCGATCTCCTGTAGGAGCCGGCTTGCCGGCGATCAGGGTCAACGGGGCGGTTTCTTCCACCATACCACCGACCAGGCGCCGAGGACCGTAGCCGACGGCGCTTCGGGATCCGGTTCCGGAAAAGTGAAGAGCGGGCGGCTGTCGGGATCGTCCGGAAACCGGGGTTCCGTCGCCTCAGGGGCGAGCGCCGGTGCGGGATCGGGTCCCAAGTTGGCGGCCAGTGCGAGGGTGGTGCCGTCGTCTCCCCGCCAGCGGACGGCCAGGGCGGTCTTCGAAACACCCACGATCGATCCCGATCGACCTCCGAGAAGCGACAGAAGGGGGACGATCTCGTCTCGCCGGAGAGCCAACAGGCGGCGGATCCAGTCGCGCCGGCTGCGCCCGCCTCCCGTCTCCGCTTCCGCCCAGTCCAGAACCGCGCTCGCAAACGTGGCCTCAGCGTTGGGGTCCGGAATCCCGGCGCGGGCGCCGGGGTCGCGGAACGCGGGAAACCTCTCGAATTCCTTTCGCCGCCCGCGGGTCACGCTTGCGGCCAGTTCCGGTCCGAAGTCGCAGAAAAACGGAAACGGCCGCCGGCACCCGAATTCTTCGCCCATGAAAAGGAGCGGTGGAGCAGGGGCCAGCAGGATCACCGCCAGCGCCGCTCGGATGGCACGATCTTCCGCCAGAAGCTCGAGCCGGTCACCGAAGGCGCGGTTTCCCACCTGATCATGATTCTGAAGAAACGAAACGAACGCCTCCGGCGGAAGATGTTCACTGGGTTCACCTCGTTTGCGTCCGCCGCGGTACGGGGAGGGTTCCCCCTGGTAGGCGAAGCCTTCGGCGAGGCAACGAGCCAGGTGCCGCGTCGCCTCGTCGGCGTAGTCCGCGTAGTAGCCTTCCGTCTCCCCGGTCAGGAGTACGTGGCAGGCGTGGTGAATGTCGTCGTTCCATTGCGCGGTGTAGTGGACGGGCCGCCCCTCGGGGTCCCGTTGGAGGTACCGGGCCGCGTTGTCGTCGTTTTCCAGCACCAGGTGAATGCGGCGATGGCGCCCGGGGCCGTTTCTAACCGCCTGGGCCAGTTCTTCCAAGAAGTCCGGGCGAGAGCGGTCGCGGATGGCGTGGACGGCGTCCAACCTCAGGCCGTCGAAGCGGAATTCTTCCAGCCAGTACAGGGCGTTCTGGATGAAAAAGTCCCGTACGGTCCGACTCCCCGGCCCGTCGAAATTGACGGCCGCCCCCCACGGGGTCCGATACCGGGTGGTGAAGAAGGCGCTGCGGGCGTAGGTGTGAAGGTAGTTTCCTTCCGGGCCGAAGTGGTTGTAGACCACGTCGAGGAAAACCATGAGGCCCCGCCGGTGAGCTTCCTGTACCAGATGTTTCAGGTCCTCCGGGCGGCCGTAAGCGCGGGCGGGCGCGAAAGGAAGAACGCCGTCGTAGCCCCAATTCCTTCGACCGGGGAAATCCGCCACCGGCATGAGTTCCACGGCCGTCACGCCGAGTTCCGCCAGGTGATCCAGCCGGTGGCACGCGGACCGGAAGGTCCCTCCGGGCGTGAAGGTTCCCACGTGGAGTTCGTAGAAGACCGCTTCGTTCCAGGGTCTCCCGGTCCAGGCCGCGTCGTCCCATTCGAACGCTTCCGGATCGATCACTTCGCTGGGGCCGTGCACCCCTTCCGGCTGATGGCGGGATGCAGGGTCGGGAACGAGGAGGTCGGCGTCGATCCGAAACCGGTAGCGGGTTCCGGGGCCGGCTTCCGCGAGAACCCGTTCGTACCATCCGTCACCTTGAGCGGTCATGGACAGGGGGGCCTTCACTTGCGGCGAGGCTTCGAGGCGGAGTTCCACGGATCGAGCGTCGGGGGCCCACAGCCGGAACCGGACGCCTCCGCCTTCAAGCGCTTCCGCCCCGAAGGGCATGGAATGTCTATGTTTCATCCCTTTCCCACTTGAAGACCACGGCTGCGAGCGGCGGCAACGTAATGTTGAGCGACTGGAATTCGCCGTGGGACGCCACCGGCGTGGTTTCGGCGCCGCCGAGGTTGCCCATGCCGCTTCCGCCGTAGATTTCCGCATCGCTGTTCAAGACTTCCTTCCAGTAGCCGCCTTTCGGAACGCCGACTCGATAATTGCAGCGCGGAACCGGGGTGAAGTTGAAAACGCACACCAGCGTGTCGTCCGGCTGCCGGCCGTGGCGGCGGTAGGCGAGGGTACTCTGTTCGCTGTCGTGACATTCCACCCAATGGAACCCCGACGGGTCGAAGTCCTTCTGGTGAAGGGCCGGTTCGCCTCGCATGAGCGTGTTGCAGTCCCGCACCCAGCGTTTCAGCCCCTGGTGCGGCACGTAGTCCAGCAGGTGCCATTCCAGGCTGGTGTCGTGGTTCCATTCGGACCACTGGCCCCATTCGCTTCCCATGAAAAGCAGCTTCTTTCCCGGGTGGGTGAACATGTAGCCGTAGAGCAGCCTCAGATTGGCGAACTTCTGCCAGTTGTCTCCGGGCATCTTTCCGAGCATGGATCCTTTACCGTGGACCACTTCGTCGTGGGAAAAGGGAAGCACGAAGTTTTCGTGAAAGGCGTAGAGCAGGCTGAAGGTGAGCGTGTTGTGGTGGTACTTGCGAAAGATCGGGTCCTTGGACATGTAGGTGAGCGTGTCGTGCATCCAGCCCATGTTCCACTTGAAGCCGAAGCCCAATCCGCCCAGGTGGACCGGCCGGGACACCATGGGCCAGGCGGTGGATTCTTCCGCGATGGTCATGGCGTTCGGGTGTTCCTGGTAGACCAGCGTGTTGAAGCGCTTCAGAAAGTCGATGGCCTCCAGGTTTTCCCGCCCGCCGTACTTGTTGGGAATCCACTCCCCCTCTTTTCTCGAATAGTCCAGGTAGATCATGGAGGCCACCGCGTCCACGCGAAGGCCGTCGATATGGTAGCGTTCCAGCCAGAAGATGGCGTTCGAAAGGAGAAACATGGCCACTTCCCGCCGGCCGAAGTTGAAGATGAAGGTTCCCCAGTCTCGGTGAACGCCGAGGCGGGGGTCTGCGTGCTCGTAAAGGTGCGTTCCGTCGAAATAACCCAGCCCGTGTTCGTCCCGCGGAAAATGGGCCGGGACCCAGTCCAGGATCACTCCGATTCCGTTCTGGTGCAGGACGTCCACGAAGTACATGAAGTCCTGGGGGGTGCCGTACCGGCTGGTGGGCGCGAAGTACCCCACAGTTTGGTAGCCCCACGAGCCGTCGAAGGGATGTTCGCTCACGGGGAGCAGTTCCACGTGGGTGAAGCCCATCTCCTTGACGTATGCGGCGAGTTTCGGGGCCAGCTCCCGGTAGGTGAGCCAGCGGTGGCCTTCTTCCGGAACCCGCATCCAGGACCCCAGGTGCACTTCATAAATGGAAATAGGAGCGTCCAGGGCGTTTCGGCCGCCGCGTTCGGACATCCACAGGTCGTCGTTCCAGGTGTAGCCGCCGATGTCCCAGACCACCGAGGCGGTCTGGGGTCGGATTTCACAGGCGAACCCATATGGGTCGGCCTTCTGGACCCGGTAGCCGTTGTACCGGGAATGAATGGCGTACTTGTAAAGGGCCCCCTGGCCCACGCCTGCGATGAAACCTTCCCAAATGCCGGAATCGCCCCGGCATTCCAGAGGGTTGGCCGTTTCGTCCCATTGATTGAAGTCGCCCACCACCGAGACCCGTTCGGCGTTGGGGGCCCAGACGGCGAAATGGGTGCCGCGCACGCCGTCCAGTTCAGCCACATGAGCCCCCATTTTTTCATACGCTCGATAATGAGTGCCTTCCATCCACAGGTGGAGGTCGTAGTCGGTCAGAAACACTTTTTCTTTCTCAGTCATGCCGGTTGTCGCCTCCTGTTTTGTTGCTCAGAAACGCCAGGATCCCCTGAAGGGGGATGCGGATCCATGCCGGGCGGTTGTTGAGTTCGTAGTCCAGCTCGTAGAAAGCTTTGTCCAGGATGAACGCTTCGAGGAGGATTTCCATGTCCCTGGTTTCCCGGGGAAGGAACGAGGCGCCGTGAACGCCTTTCAAGTAGCTGCCGAGAAACGCGGCGCTCACCCATTCCTCCCAGAACCGGCCCCACGGTTCCAGCCGCTGGAATGTGCCGTCGTTGCGCCCCTCGGTAAAGCTGAAGAGCGCACTGTAGACGGCGTAGCTGAACGACCGGAACATTCCGGCGACGTCTTTGAGCGGCGACTGCTTCACGCGGCGCTCCTGGAGGGGCCGCAGGGGTTCGCCTTCGAAGTCGATCAGGATGAAATCGTCGCCGGTTTTGAGGATTTGTCCCAAGTGGAAATCGCCGTGGCAGCGGATGCGGGTGGCGGCCGTTTTCAATTCGGCGAGGGATTCGAAGGTTCCCATGAGGACGGGGTAGGCTTCGAGCGCCCTGTTCGCTTCTTCCTGGGCGGGTTGGGGGAGGTCCTGGAGGCGGGCGTTAAGCCGTTCCAGGGATTTTCTGGCCTTGGTGGCGAGGGATTCGGAAAGCGTTTCCAGGAACTCGCCGTTCAAGGGCTCCGGCGCGAACTCCCGGTTCCGCCGATCGGAAGCCATGGCCAGATGAAACTCGGCCGTCCGCCGCCCCAGCGTGGCCATGCTTTCAAGCATGCCGCCGAAAAGCCTTGCGGCTTCTTCCGGCGCCTCGGTGAAAGCCCTTCCCGTAAAGCTTCCTTCGAAAGGCGGCGGGGGGTCCACGCCCTCCGGAATCTCGCTGACCGCCGTGAAGTAGTCTTTCAGGGACCGCTGCGCATGGGACCAGCCGTCGCCGTCGTTGGGGACGAACTTCTGCAGCACGGCAACGGTCGATTCGGTGCCTTCCGGGGGGCGATACACGACGGTGCCCGCCACCAGGGCGAGGTTTCGAAACGAGGTGCGTTCGGTCAGAAAGAGTGCGATTTCCATGTCGGGGTTCAGGCCTTCTTCGACCCGGCGGTAGACCTTCAAGATGAAGGATTCGTCCAAGACCACCGAGGTATTGCTCTGCTCGGCCGACATCCGCCGCAGATTCGAATAATCCAGTTCCCGCTCCGCCTCCTCGGTGAAGACCTCGGTGGCTCGGGCGGCGACGCGGCCCCCTGCCGCCGTCGGGTAGTAGCGCGAATCCCGGATGGCCATGAGGATGTCCTGGCACGCCGTCTTGTCCGTCAGAGCGTCGAAAACCACACCGTTTTCCTTGGCGGTCTTGACGAAGGCCAGGACGCTTTCCGGCACGTTTTCCATGATCCGTGCCGCTTCCCGGTCCGAAGCGACCTTGAGGGGCACCGAATACAGTTCATGGCCGCCGTCGGCATAGTGGACCCGCACCAGGGTCATGAAGAAGTTGCTCCCCATCTTGGTGGAATCCGCGATGCGGCAGGACACCACTTCCCGGGCCTTGCCCCGGAAGTAGCGCTGCTTCGGCAGGTAGACAGGGAACACCGCGGTTTCCAGCCGGAACTGTTCCTCGGGTTCCATGACGCTTCCGGGATCCCGTTCCAGAAAAAGGGTCGGGATCGACGTGTCTTCCGCCTTGTAAGGGACGCCGACGACGATGGGTTCGGCCTGGGGTTCCAGGCGGAACCAATAAAAGGTGTGGGGACCCAAGGTGATGAAATAGGGGAGCTCCCCGATCCGTGGAAATTCCACGCGCCCCAGCATTTCCACCGGGTTCCAGCCGTTGAATTCGGAAAGATCCAGTTCCGCCGGTTGCACGAACCGGGACAGATTGGCGGTCACGAGAATCACTTCTTCCTTGTAGCGGCGAAGATAGGCCAGGACCTTGCGGTTTTCGGGATGGAGGAAGTGAATGGCGCCGCGCCCGAAGGCCTTGTACTGCTTGCGAAGAGCGATCATGCGGCGGATAAAGTGGTAGAACGACGACGGGTTCCGCTGCTGCGCTTCCACGTTCACGCTCTGATACCCGTAAACCGGGTCCATGATGACCGGTAGATACAGTTCCGCCGGATCCGCCCTGGAAAAGCCGGCGTTCCGATCCGCGGACCACTGCATGGGGGTGCGCACGCCGTTTCGGTCGCCCAGGTGGATGTTGTCGCCCATGCCGATTTCGTCCCCGTAGTAGATGATGGGGGTTCCGGGAAGCGAAAAGAGCAGGCTGTGGAGCAGCTCGCGCCGGCGCAGGCTGTTGTCCACAAGCGGCGCCAGGCGCCTGCGGATGCCCAGATTGAGGCGCATGCGCGCGTCTCTCGCGTATTCCCGGTACATGTAGTCCCGTTCTTCGTCGGTGACCATCTCCAGCGTCAGCTCGTCGTGGTTTCTCAAAAACAGGCCCCATTGGCATTCTTTCGGGATGGCCGGCGTTCGGTTCAGGATTTCGATGATGGGCGTGCGGTCTTCCTGCCGTAGAGCCATGAACATCCGAGGCATCAGCGGAAAGTGGAAGGCCATGTGGCATTCGTCGTTGTCGCCGAAGTATTCCACCACGTCTTCCGGCCACTGGTTGGCTTCGGCGAGCAGCATGCGGTCGTGGAAGTGGTCGTCTACGTATTTTCGGAACCGCTTGATGACCTGGTGGGTTTCCGGAAGGTTTTCATTGTTGGTGCCTTCCCGGACGCACAGATAAGGGACGGCGTCGAGTCTGAGTCCGTCCACGCCCATTTTGAGCCAGAAATCGAGCACCTTGATCACCGCCTGCACCACTCTGGGGTTGTTCAGGTTCAGATCCGGCTGGTGGGAAAAGAACCGGTGCCAGTAATACGCGCCCGCCACCGGGTCCCAGGCCCAGTTGCTGGATTCCGTATCGGTGAAGATGATCCGCGTTTCGGGATACTTGGTATCGGTGTCGCTCCACACATACATGTTGCGCCGGGCCGAACCGGGTTTCGCCCGCCGCGCGGCCTGGAACCAGGGATGCTGGTCGCTGGTATGGTTCACCACCAGCTCCGTGATCACCCGTATGCCGCGCTTGTGGGCTTCCCGAACGAACAGCTTGAAATCCTTGAGAGTGCCGTAGTGGGGGTGGATGCCCCGGTAGTCCGCGATGTCGTAGCCGTCGTCCCTCAAAGGAGACGGATAGAAGGGAAGCAGCCAGACGGCGGTGATGCCCAGTTCTTCCAGGTAGTCGAGCTTTTCCAACAGGCCCCGGAAATCGCCTATACCGTCACGGTTGCTGTCGTAGAAGGCCTTGACGTGCAGTTCGTAAATGATGGCGTCCTTGTACCAGAGCGTCTTTTTCCTCGGAACCATCTGCTTTGCAGCCTCTCACATGAAGTAGTCGAAATCGTGTTCGCGCTTCAGACGCCGCCGAATCCTGAAGATCTGCGCCGGGCTCTCCGCCGGGTTCAGCCGGACGAAGTTCCGCGACCCCTGCCAGAAATAGCGGCCTTCCCCGATCAGGTCGTGGACCTGGAAAACTTCGTCAGGCGCGATCCCCAGGTCTTTCAGGGGGACATGCACCCAGCCTTCGCGGGTTTGGAAAGGGTCCACGTTCACCACCACTAGGATGATGTTGGAAAGGTCTCGGGTCGTCTTGCCGAAAAAGATCAGGTGGTCGTTTTCGCTGTCGTAGAAGCGCAACCCTTCGTTCGAATGGAGCGCGGGGTTTTCACGCCGGATGGTGTTGATCCGGCGGATGAAGTCCCGGAGGTTTCCCGGCCGGTCCCAGTCCCAATGCCGGACCTGGTACTTCTCCGAATCCAGGTATTCTTCCGTGCCCGGAACGGCCCGGGCTTCACAGAGCTCAAAGCCGCAGTAGATCCCGTAGCTCGCCGACAGGGTCGCCGCCAGCACCAGGCGCACCATAAAAGCCGGCCGACCGCCGAATTGCAGGTATTCCGGAAGGATATCCGGCGTGTTGGTGAAAAAGTTCGGGCGGAAGTATTCCCGGAGTTCCGTTTGGGTGAGTTCGGTGAGGTATTCGGTGATTTCGCGCTTGGTGTTCCGCCACGTGAAGTAGGTGTAGGACTGGTTGAACCCCACCTTGGCCAGCGCGTTCATCACCTTGGGCCGGGTGAAGGCTTCGGACAGGAAGATCACGTCGGGGTGTTGCGCGTGGATTTCGGCAATGAGCCAGTGCCAGAACCGCAGCGGCTTGGTGTGGGGATTGTCCACGCGGAAGATCCGCACGCCCTTTTCGATCCAGAAGGTGACCACGCTCTTCAGTTCGTCCCAGAGTTCTTCCCAGTTATCGCATTCGAAGTTGAAGGGGTAGACGTCCTGGTATTGCTTGGGAGGGTTTTCCGCGTATTTGATGGTGCCGTCGGGCCGGTGGAGGAACCACTCCGGGTGTTCGGTCACATAAGGGTGATCGGGGGCGCACTGGTAGGCGAGGTCCAGGGCGATTTCCAGTCCGAAGCGCCGCGCTTCTTGCACCAGGTGAGCGAAATCTTCGAAGGTTCCGAGTTCCGGGTGGATCGCCTTGTGGCCGCCTTCGGCCGACCCGATGGCCCACGGGCTCCCGGGATCCTCCGGACCGGCGTTCAGGGTGTTGTTGGGGCCTTTCCGGTTCACCCGCCCGATGGGATGAATGGGCGGGAAATAGAGTACGTCGAACCCCATCCCCGCAAAGTACGGGAGCATCCCTTCCACGTCCTTGAACGTGCCGCTCCGTCCGGGATCCGGGCCGGCGGAACGGGGAAACAGTTCGTACCATGCGCTGAACCGAGCGCGCTCGCGGTCCACCTTGACCGGCAGGATCCGCTCGAAGGCGGCCTCCCGGGACCGGTCCGGGTATCGGGCCATAATGGCCGCCAGATCTTCCGAAAGCGCGCAGGCGACCCGGTCAGCCTGAGGCGCATCGCTTCGAAGCGACGCCGCGCGGTCGGTGAGCCACCGGCGGTCGGCGCCGGCCGCTCTTTCAGACGCCTGGTCCAGAAGCTGAGCGCCTTCCAGGAGTTCGCTCGATACGTCCTGGGCGGCCTCGAACTTCTTCCTCAGCCCGTCTTTCCAGGTGGAAAACCGGTCGATCCAGGCCTTCACCGTGAACAGGTGCGGTTCCAGGGCGGCGATGAAAAATTCGGCCACGTAGGTGTCGTTTCCGATGAACCTCATCGGGGTCTCCGCCCACGCCTCGGCGGACGCCGGGCGATGGCACAGAATGACGCTCAGGGCGTTGTGGCCGTCCGTGAAGACATCGGCGACGACCCGGACCGTTTCCCCCACGGTGCGTTTCGCAGGAAACCGGCCGCCGTCGATCCGGGGCTTCACGTTTTCGATCCAGACGCGGCCGCTGTCTTTTTCGGGAATGAGGAGGGTTTCGGATCTCTTTCGAGCGGTCATTGTGGCTCCTGGTGATCTTGCGCGGGTGAGGCGTCCGTCGCCTCCGCCGAGTCGCACACCCTTTGATATACGGCCATCACCCGTTCGGCCACCCGGTCCCAGCCGAACTCGGCGATTACCCGTTCGCGCCCCTTCCGGCCCATGGCTTTTGCTCGTTCGGGGTTCCGGAGGATCGTGTTTACGGCCTCGGCCAGTTCCCGGGCGAACCGTTCGGGGTCGGCGGGCTCGGGATCGTCGGCCGACCGGCGGGTGAAAGGAACCAAAATCCCGGTTTCTCCGTCCATCACCACGTCCGGGATGCCTCCCACCGCACTGGCCACCACCGGCGTTTCACACGCCATGGCCTCCAGGTTGATGATCCCGAACGGTTCGTAAATCGACGGGCAACAGAACACGGCCGCATGGGAGTAAAGCTGGACGGCCGCTTCCCGGGGAACCATTTCGCGGATCCACAGCGTGTGGGGCCTTGCCCGCTGAAGGTTCGTCCACGCCGACTGGATTTCCGTTTCCATCTCGACGGTGTCGGGACTTCCCGCGCACAGAACGATGTGAACGTTGGGATCGATCCAGCGGGCCGCTCGAACGAAGTGGTGAATCCCTTTCTGTCGGCTCACGCGGCCCAGAAACAGGACATAGCGCCGCTTAGGATCCACTCCGTAGCGGGTCAGCCAGTCGGTGGCTGCCACCGGGCGGAAGAAATCGTGATCGATCCCGTTGGGAACGACGGTCACCCGTTCGGGGTCCACCGAAAACCGGGCGAGGATTTCACGGCGGTCATTCTCTGAAACGGCGATCACCGCATCGGCCGCTTCCAGGGCCGCCCTTTCCACCCAAGACGAGACATCGTAGCCGCGGCCCAGTTGCTCGCGCTTCCAGGGCCGGAGCGGCTCCAGGGAGTGGACCGTGACCACGAGCGGAATCCCGTAACCGAGTTTGGCCAGGAGTCCGCCCCAGGCGGCGTACCATGTGTGGGTGTGGACCACGTCCGCTTCGATGGGGGTCGCGTTGAAATGAAGGCAGGTCTGGAGGGCCATGAAGGCCTGCTTGACCTTAAGGGGATTCCCTTGGAAAAGCCCCTCGCGGAACGGGTACCCCTTCACCGAGGGATTCGAACACGGGGCGTGCTGGTCGCCGAAGCACTTGACTTCCACCTCCGCCATCCGGGCCGTCTGCCGGACCAGGTGTTCCACGTGCACCCCGGCGCCCCCGTAGACGTGGGGCGGATATTCGCGCGTCATGTAGACTATTTTCACAAAAACGTTCCCCTCCCGGCTTGCTGCATCTCCAAGCCCGTACATCTTCACCCCGGCCCTCTCCCGGAAGGGCGCGGGAATGCTCGGACGGTTTCCTAAACGTCCTCTTCTTTCTCCTCCAGTCTGAAGAGGGCCAGGCTCCGGGACACCATTTCATAGCCGGCGCCGGCTTCCCAAAAACGGACCGCTTCGGGAGGATTCACATCGTAGCGCGTGTCCACCAGAAGCTCCCATGTCCCGCCTTGGTTTCCGGAATTGTAGGTCGGAAGCACGAAGCGGCAGGCGTTTTCGCCGTTGAAGTTGAGCAGTATGAGCAGTGTGTCGCCCACAATGGGCTTCCCCTTGGGATCCACTTCGTCGATGGCGTCGCCTCCCAGAAGCAGCCCGAAGGCGCCGGCTTCCGGGTCGTGCCAGTCCTGCTGCGTCATTTCGCGGCCTTCACAAGTGACCCAGGTGATGTCCTTCCAGCCCGTTCCGTGGATCGGGCGGCCCCGGAAAAAATTCTGCCGGTGGAACACCGGCTGCTGGTGCCGGATGGCGATCACCTTCTTTACGAACTGGAGGAAACGCTGGTCCCTTTTCCCTATCTGCCAATGCACCCAGCTGATTTCGTTGTCCTGGCAGTAGGCGTTGTTGTTTCCCTGCTGCGTCCGACTCAGCTCGTCGCCCCCAAGGATCATGGGGACGCCCAGGGAAAACAGGAGCGTCGCCATCAGGTTGCGTTTCTGTTTGTAGCGGAGCCACAGGACTTCCGGATCGTCCGTCGGGCCTTCCACGCCGAAATTGAAGCTGTTGTTGTGGCTTTCGCCGTCGCGGTTTTCTTCGCCGTTGGCTTCATTGTGCTTTTCGTTGTAGCTCACCAGATCGTGCAGAGTGAACCCGTCATGGCAGGTGACGAAGTTGATGCTCGCATAGGGCTTTCGGCCGCTGCGTTCGTAAAGGTCGCTGCTTCCGGCGATCCGGGTCGCCATCTCGCTCATGTGGAGCGGGCTGGGGTGGTTCCAGAAGACCCGCACGGCGTCCCGGTATTTTCCGTTCCATTCGGTCCAGAGCACCGGAAAATTGCCCACCTGGTATCCGCCTTCGCCCAGGTCCCAGGGTTCGGCGATGAGCTTCACCTGGGAGATCACCGGGTCCTGGTGGATGATGTCGAAAAAGGCTCCCAGCTGGTTCACTTCGTAGAGCTCGCGGGCGAGGGCGCTCGCCAGGTCGAACCGGAAGCCGTCTACATGCATTTCGAGGATCCAGTAGCGCAGGCTGTCCATGATCATCTGCAGCACCCGGGGGTGTTGCATGTTGAGGGAGTTGCCGCAGCCCGTGAAGTCCATGTAGTAGCGCCGGTCCGGTTCGGAGAGCCGGTAGTAGGCGACGTTGTCGATGCCTCGGAACGAAAGGGTCGGCCCCAGGTGGCTTCCTTCCGCCGTGTGGTTGTAAACCACGTCCAAGATGACTTCGAGCCCGTGGGCGTGCAGGGTTCGCACCATCATCTTGAATTCGCGGACCGGGTCGTGAAGCCCTCCCTTCCGCGATGCGTAACGAATATCCGGGGCGAAAAAGGACAGCGTGTTGTATCCCCAGTAGTTGCACAGGCCGCGTTCCACCAGGTGACGATCGTCCACGTGGTGATGGACCGGCATCAGTTCCACGGCCGTTACGCCGAGGGTCCTCAAATGGCGTATGACCGGGTCGCTGGCCAGGCCGGCGTAAGTGCCCTGGAGTTCCGGGGGCACTTCGGGGTGAAGCACGGTGAGGCCCTTCACGTGGGCTTCGTAGATGATGGTCTTGTTCCAGGGCGTTCGGGGCGCCTGGTCGTTTCCCCAGGTGAAGGCGTGATCCACCACGGCGCAAAGCGGCGCGAACGGAGCGTTATCCCGGTCGTCGAAGGAGAGGTCTTCTTTCTCGTCTCCGATCCGGTAACCGAACATGGCGTCGTCCCAGGTCGTCAACCTGACCACGCACTTGGCGTAAGGGTCGACGAGGAGCTTGTTGGCGTTGAAACGGAATCCGTTCGGAGGGTCGTAAGGGCCGTGGACCCGGTAGCCGTACACCTGGCCGGGGCGCACGTCGGGGAGGTACACGTGCCAGACCTGGTCGGTGTATTCGCGCATTTCGATCCGCAGGATTTCAACGGGAGCGTCGGGCGAATCGAACAGGCACAGCTCCACCTTTTCGGCGTTTTCGGAAAAGAGCGCGAAGTTCACGCCCATTCCGTCCCACGTGGCTCCCAAAGGATAAGGATTTCCAGGCCAGATTCTCATAAGCGGGGCGACTCCTGGAATGGGTTGGGTCAACGGCAGACTCACACGATTCCTGATGATAAGAGGAAACAGGCCATGGATCAACCCTTGACCTGAATGGTCAGTTATCATAGGTTGAAATTCAACGCTTGCCTGATTTCTCTTTTCTTTCCGGCCTTCGGCAATGCCCGAAGGACTTCCACCTTGTTCCAAAGCTCCAGCTTGGGAACACAACTGTGCAGAAGCTCCAGCTTCGGTGAGGCCGTTCCCAAGCTGGAGCTTGGTAACGAGCGGGAAATTTTATTTCCCCTCCCCTTGTGGGAGGGGATTAAGGGGAGGGGGGAGAGGAGGACTTTTTGACCTTACCCTATTCAATTGACATCTCAGCGGATGTGCATGTGCGGCGAGTCTTTTCGAGATCAACTCGGACTGGCAATTCCGCTGCGCTCCATTGCCAGCCGGTTATCCGGAGCGTTGGGCAGCGCCTGACAGAACGATGGGATTGACCCTCCATAGCTGGATAGGTAGTATAGAGGAAAAGTGAGGTGCAAGATGCAAGACTACAGAGTTGAAGCAAAAGTATCGAGTGACGGATCGCTCATCATAAAGGGCCTGCCGTTTCAGGCTGGTGACAAAGTTGAGGTCATTATCCGCAGTCATAAGGATGGAGAGAGAAAAGGCACATGCTATCCTCTTCGTGGAAAGCCCATCCGATACGCTGATCCATTCGGTAGTGTTGCGGAAGAAGATTGGGAAGTTCTCAGATGATCATCCTGGATACTCACATCTGGGTGTGGTGGGTGCACGGGGATCAGCAAATCACCAGCACACAGGCAGAGATCATAAAGGCCAACGAGACAGACATCATTGCTGTGAGTGCAATCTCAGCTTGGGAGATCGCAAAGCTCGTTGAGTACGACCGGCTGGAGCTGCCTTGCCCATTGAATGAGTGGTTTCATGAGGCTCTGAGCTATCCTGGCATCCGCCTTATCGAACTCACACCAGAGATTGCTATAGAATCCACTGTGCTCCCAGGAGAGTTCCACCATGATCCAGCTGATCAAATCATAGTAGCAACTGCAAGGCTGTACGATTCTCCACTTATTACTTCTGACAGTAAGATTCTGAAATACCCCTATATAAACACTGTATCATAAGGAAGAGATTCAGTTTACTTCTTGTTCCCAAGCTCCAGCTTGGGAACACAACTGTGCAGAAGCTCCAGCTTCGGGCAGGCCGTTCCCAAGCTGGAGCTTGGGAACGAGCGGGAGATTTTATTTCCCCTCCCCTTGTGGGAGGGGATTAAGGGGAGGGGGGAGAGGGGGACTTTTTGACCTTGTTCCCAAGCTGGAGCTTGGGAACGAGGGGAAACGGAGCTGATGCGGTTGCTGCTTCAGGGCCATATAGATCTACCTCAGAGGGTCACCCTGGATGTCGTTCTAAAAGATCCGCACCCAAATCAGTTCGCGCATTTATCGAGAAGATACAAATTCAACGCTTGCCTGATTTCTCTTTTCTTTCCGGCCTTCGGCAATGCCCGATGAAAGGACTTCGCTGATGGAAGCCTTCCTCAAGCAGGGCCAGAGCCTGCTCATCGCCGCCGGCATCGCGGTCGGGGCAGTGGCACTGGGTGTGGCGATCTCCGCTCTTATCATGACCATTCTGACCTCCTTCGCGCGGCGAAGCCCCAGTCCCTTTCTCCAGTCGCTTTCCCGGCACGTGCGGTTGCCGCTCAGGCTGATCTTCCCCATCGTCACGGTGAGTGCGGTTCTGCCGTTTCTGAAGATGCAGCCTGAAGTCCTCCAGATGTTCCGACACGTATTGACGGTGTTTTTGATCGGATCCGTGGCCTTGCTTGCGGCCAAGCTGGTTTACGTGACCGAGGAATTCATCCTGGCCCACTACTACCTGGACCCCGGCGACAACCTGGAAGCCCGGAAAATCTACACGCAGGTTCAGTTTTTCCGAAAAGCGGCCGTTATCATTATCGGGGTGATCGCCGTCGCGCTGATCCTCATGAGCTTCGGCCGGGTCCGCCAGGTGGGGACCACGATCCTCACTTCGGCCGGCATCATCGGTATCGTCATCGGTCTGGCGGCCCAGCGTTCCATCTCCATGTTCCTGGGGTCGCTCCAGCTCGCCCTGACCCAGCCGCTTCGCATCGACGACGTGGTCATCGTGGACGGCGAATGGGGCCGAGTGGAAGAAATCACCCTCACGTACGTGGTGGTGAGGATCTGGGATCTGAGGCGGCTGGTCGTGCCCATCACGTATTTCATCGAACGGCCGTTCCAGAACTGGACGCGGGTTTCGGCGGATTTGCTGGGAACCGTGTTCCTCTACGTGGACTACTGCGTCCCCGTTTCAGCCGTCCGCGAGGAACTCCACCGGATCCTCAAGGAATCCAAATGGTGGGATGGAAAAGTCTGGAATCTTCAGGTCACCAACGCCACCGAACGGTGTGTGGAACTGCGGGCGCTCATGAGCGCCTCCGACGCCTCCACGGCATGGGACCTGCGGTGCCACGTGAGGGAAAGACTCCTGGAATTCATCCAGGCGCGGTATCCCGAAGCGCTTCCGCGGTTCCGCGCGGAAATTCGGGAATCATCCGCGGAACCGGGCGGCGGACTCAGGGCCCCGGAAGCGGCGTCCCCCGGGATGCGTTGACGGGAGCCGGTCAAAGCGGGAACCATCCCGGCATCCCGAGCGGACGACACCCATCGTAAACCCGACCCACTCTGGAGAAACCATGCAGGAAGCCTTCGCCGTCAAAGATTGTGCCCTCATCGCCATCGCCACGGGCGAAAAGGCCCAGGACCTTCGCGAGCTCCGCGACCGCCTCCATGAAACCCCCTCGGGGTGCATCTACTACCATTTCTGGGGCGGGCTCCTTCGCCCGCGTTTCGACGACCCCGAATACCAGAACGATTTCGCCGCCTGGGTGCGCCACGGACTCCACGAACCCGTGCTGGCCGAGCGGCTCGCCATCATCGATCCCACCGAATACAGGGACATAGAAGATCTCCGTCGCGAACTGATCGATGCCGTGGAAGAACGGCTCTACGAAAGCGAGTTCGCATCCTGGATGCGGGCCAGGAAAACGTTTCATTTCATGCGGAGCCAGATCGTGGTCTTCGATACCATGATCCGGGTGAGCAACCCCGACGAACTGGGCATCATCATTCCGCACCTGACTCTCGGAAGCATCTTCTACCACTTCATCGATGCGAGACGCCGAACGGAAACCGGCCGGAACGACTTCACCGAATGGCTTCGCGGTTTCGACGGCCCGTACGTGGAGCTGGCGGATCGAATCGCGGACGTCGACCCCTACTTCACCTCCCTTACCGACCTGAGACGTGATCTGGCCGCGGTCTTCCATAACGCGGGCCTTCAAGAGGAGGCGTCATGAGCAGCCTGCTGGAACGCTACGAGGAAATCGTCGGAACCGAAGTGATCCATCAGTTGCGCCAGTTGGCCGAACCTCTGAAAGGCGTCCGAACCGTTCACGTTAATTCCACCCGGGAAGGCGGAGGCGTCGCCGAGATTCTCCATCGGCTGGTTCCGCTGAAACAGGAACTGGGGATCCACGCGTCCTGGGAAGTCATCGAGGGGAACGCCGCATTCTACAAGTGCACCAAGCGGATGCACAACGCCTTCCAGGGAACCCCGGTGGAAATCCCCCCGGGACTGCTCGAAAACTACGAAACCATCAACGAAGAAAACGCGGGAAAGCTCAGGCCTGCCCTGCAGGACTCGGACCTGGTCTTCATTCACGATCCACAGCCCGCGGGGCTGCTGCGTTATTTTTCCGAAAGGAAAGGCAAGTGGATCTGGCGGTGCCACATCGACGCCAGCCGGCCGCACCGGCCCGTGTGGAAGTACCTGAAGCGGTTCGTTCGCGGCTACGACGCGAGCATCTGGTCGCTCGCCGAATTCGCCCAGCCGCTTCCGCATCCCATGTACGTCATTGCACCCAGCATCGATCCCATCAGCGAAAAGAACGCCGATGTTTCGGCGGAAGAAATCCAGGACACCTACAGCCGGTGGAACCTGGATCCCAAGCGGCCCATCATCACCCAGGTTTCCCGCTTCGACCGCTTCAAGGATCCCGTGGGCGTGATCCAGGCGTACCGAATGGTTCGCGGCTTCATTCCCGTTCAGTTAGTGCTGGCCGGAGGCGGTGCCACAGACGATCCCGAAGGCGGGGAGGTGCTCGAAGAAGTGAAGCTGGCCGCAGGAGACGATCCTGACATTCACATCCTGGAACTGCCCCCCGACGCCCACCGGGAAATCAACGCCATCCAGCGCGTTTCCACCATCATCCTCCAGAAATCCACCCGGGAGGGCTTCGGGCTCACCGTGACCGAAGCCATGTGGAAAGGCAAGCCCGTGATTGGAGGCGACACGGGAGGCATCCGCCTGCAGGTGATCAATCATCACACCGGGTTCCGAGTGAATTCACCGGAAGGCGCGGCGCTTCGCATCCGCTATCTTCTGAAAAACCGCGACAAACTGCGGGAAATGGGTCACAAGGCCCGCCAGTTCGCCCTGGAGAATTTCCTCATCACCCGCCACCTCCGGGAATACCTGACCCTCATGCTGGCCATCATGTACGAACACGAAGAGCGAATCGAGCTCCAGCCGGCTGAGTACAGGTCCACAGTATAAAGTGTTAATTCCATCTTGTTCCCAAGCTCCAGGTTCCATCTTGTTCCCAAGCTCCAGCTTGGGAACACAACTGTGCAGAAGCTCCAGCTTCCATTCCTATGAGGCCGTTGCCAAGCCGGAGCTTGGTAACGAGCGGGAAATTTTATTTCCCCTCCCCTTGTGGGAGGGGATTAAGGGGAGGGGGAGAGGGGGATTTTCCATCTTGTTCCCAAGCTCCAGCTTGGGAACACAACTGTGCAGAAGCTCCAGCTTCGATTCCTATCCGTTCCCAAGCTTCAGCTTGGGAACGAGGCGAACATCCGTTCTGTCCAGATCGAGGCTTCCACCCATCCGCTTTCGCGTGTCCGAGAGGTGAGAGCCGTTCAGCTCAGTAACGGGCGACGGGTTTCACCATCGGGAAGGACTCAGGTGCTCCGGCACTCCGGTCCAATCCACGTCCCCTTCGGTATAGCGGGGGGGATGGTTTTCTTGTGCGTCCCGAAAACCGTCCATAAGCCCCCGCCAGTAGGCCGGAGGGACCGGGCCGCCGCGTTCCAGTTCGTCCGATCGGCGTCGAGCGTAGGTGCGGGGCGTTTCCGTGTCGTCCCAGCTCAACGCTTCCGGAGCTTCCCTGTAGCCTCTGAGGTAACCGGCCTTGTACTCGTCCGTATCGATAACGGCAGGTCCTTCGGGCCGCAGGTGGGGCGGCAGCGCTTGAAGATCCACCCGGTCCAGAGTGAACTTGGGTATCCAGCCTCGGACGGCATCGCGAAAGCCGTCCTTTAGGCCCCGCCAGTAACTGATGGGAACCTCGCCTTTTGCTTTCAATTCGTCGCGTTTCCGGGCGGCGTAGGTACCGTAGGTGAGTTCCGGATCGGCCGGTTTGAGCACTTGAGCGTCCTGGTACCCGGTCACGTAGCCGGCGCGGTAGCTGTTGTTTTCCGCAGCGGCAGCCGGATACGCTCCCAGGGTCGCCGCCAGAACGAAAGCCGCCGCCAGGCGGCGCATGATGGATCGTTTCATGTCTGAACCTCACAGTGCGTGACGTGAGCACAGAGCGTGACGAAGGTAATGAACATGCCGAGACCGAAGCGGGCGCCCAGGGTAGTGAGCCGGCAGGCCTTTCATTCAAGGGATGCGGCGACTTTCACGGGAAGTGCCAGCAGGTTGTTTTCTTTAAAAGAAAGTATACCACGCTTGCCGGTGAGATGCGAAGGGGGCGGGAAAACCCGCCGTTCAACCTCATGGCAGGTCGCCGGCGGTTATGGTAAATAGGCCGCGTCGACCCGCGAACCTTGCATCCGCGAACCGCCGCCTGCATTCCTGGAGGTCTTTCATGAACATTCGATGGCGTTTGTTTCTGTTGGGGGTTCTCGCATTCACGATCACTGCCCTGGCCTGGATCCATCCGATCCCCTGCTATGGGGAGACCGTCCGTTCCGCCGGACAGACCCTCTACGTGCCCGCCTATTCCCACGTCTACCACGGCGATAAGGGAAAAACCTTCAACCTCACGGTCACGTTGAGCGTCCGGAACGCCGATACGAAAGCGTCGTTCCATCTGACGGCCGTCGATTATTACAGTTCGAAAGGCCGGCTCACGCGCAACTATCTGGAAAAACCCGTCTTGTTGGGCCCTTTGGAGTCCACGTACTTCATCGTGGGGGAATCGGACGTGAGCGGGGGAGGGGAGCCCTGCTTCATCGTCCGCTGGAAATCGGACAAGAAAATCAACCCGCCCGTGATCGAGGCGGTGATGATCGGAGCGTCTTCCTCCCAGGGGATTTCCTTCGTGTGCCCGGCGCGGGTCATCGAGGAATGAAGGGGTTCCCGGCCGGCCTGCGAAACGGCCGTCGTTTTCAGGCCAGCAGGCGCATCATGATGGGGATCGCCATGAAGGTCCCCACGGAACTTCCGATGTTCGTGAAGACGACCACCAGGAGGACCCGGGTGATGCGGTTCCGCCAGAACCCCTTCAAGGACCCGATATCTTCCGGCAGGCTTTCGAAATCCCTGACCTTGGGTTTCTTGAGCAAGGCTTCGACCAGGCCGGAAACCCAGCCCGCGGCGATCATGGGATTGAGGGAGGTGAAGGGGGCGGCGGCCACGGCGGACAGGATGCTGAGCGGGTGAGCCAGCGCCAAGGCGGCCCCCAGGCCCGCCAGGACTCCGTTGGCCAGGACCCACCATCGGATCATGTGCGTGCCGGTGGCCGTTCCGGCCTTGACGAATCCCAGCGCGATCAGCGCCAGGATGAGCAGCGGCAGGCCCCACTTGACGACCCCCGCCGCACGGCCCTTCGGCGGGATTGTTTCCAGCGCCTCGATATCCACCGGGCGCTCCCAGGCTTCCAAGATGCCCGGCACATGGCCGGCTCCCACCACGGCCACGATCTTCCGCCCCGGTGCGGTCCGTATCCGGTGAGCCAGGTACAGATCCCGTTCATCGATGAGGGTTTCCTTGATTTCCGGAAAAGACCGGCCCACTTCCGTGAGGACGGTTTCCAGGACGTCCATCCGTTTCAGTCTTTCCACGTCCTCCCGGTCGATGGATTCCAGTTCCCCCGAAGAGGAAATCAGCTGGCCCAGGAGGCGCAGCTTGGCCAGAAAGCCCATCCGGCGCCACGTGCGGGCGAGGGTGATGCGGATGTCCCGGTCCGCCAGGTGCACCTGCGCGCCCGCTTCTTGAGCGGCCGCCACCGCGCGGCGGATTTCTTCGCCCGGGCGGATGCCGAGCCTGTTTCCGATCTTCCGCTGGAAGTAGGCGAGAATCAGGTTGGAAAGCAGCAGAAACGCCTTCTTCTGGCGAATCACGTCCACCAGGTCCGTGTTCCGCCAGCGGCTCTCGTCGGTGAGCGCCTGGTAGCGCGCCCGGCACAGTTCCACGGAGACCGTATCCGGCCGTTCTTCCCGGATGATCTCTTCGACGAGCTCGGCGCTTTCCAGGGAAACGTGCGCCGTTCCCACCAGCAGAATCTCCTTGTCCTCGAATTGCAGGCGGTGAATGTCCTTTTCCGACATGAAAGGTGCCACGACCTCCTTGAATGCAGCGGCGGGAAACGCCTGATCACCCCCGTCGCGCGAAACCGACGGATCGCCGGGCACCTAGCTCCGGCAGGGCGGCGGAACCTTTTATCATTCATCGTGCCTTGAGGCAAACCGGATCGAAGGTTGCGCCGGCCTTCGAAACGCCGGGGACCTCAAAGCGGCGCGTCGAGGGGTTCCGCATAACCGGTGAGTTCCATATAACCCGTTCCGGAAACCGGTGCGCCACGGGATATCCCCGTCACCGTGACGCTTCCTTCCCAATAAGTCACCCCCGTGCTTTCGGTCGTTTCCAGTTCTTGGTCCGAAAGTCGAGGGTTCAATTCAAGATCCATGGAAAGTTCCGGGATCCGCAACCGCCGGCGGATGGGATAGACCGCCCCGGAACGCGGACTCTTCCACGTCGACAGGACATCCACCCGGATATGGTCCCGCTCCAGGTGCCGGACGTTTCCGTAAACATCGACGAAAGAGCCGCTGGATGCCGGGTGAAACCGGCCGTCCGCCTTGCGAAGCAGATAAATCATCAACTCCGTCCGATCGTTGAATTGCAGGCTGAACCAGTCCCAGCCCACGAGTCCCGGTTCCAGGGCCGCCGAACTGAATTCGTGGTCCATCCAGGCCGTTCCGGAAACGGGAATGCGGCGGCCCCGGCAGTCGATGCTTCCTTCCGCTCGAAGCCACGTGAGCGAATAATAACAGCTGGCCCGTTCCGGTGTGCTGCCCTTCAGGCTGACGCCGCGGTCGCCGTGGAGCGCGGGCGGCTTTTCAGCGAACAGCTCAAGATCCAGGGCGAAGTCCTCCGAAGCGGCGCTCAGCCGGTGCCGGTTCCCTTCAATGACGGCGGACCAATCGTTCAGGTGGATCCGGAGCGTTTCCCCGTCCCATTCGGCTCCGGCGAGCCCCAACACGCCCCGGTAGGTCCGTTCATCGTAAAGAAATCTTCCGGCCGCGCCGTCGGTCAGCGCGGCATGAGCGAAAAAGAGGTGCCGCGCCCTCCAGCGGGAAGCGTTTTCCGGGCGGTTCACGTCTTCCGCGGGGGGCACGAATCGGTGCCGGAAAAAGGTAAGCTGAAAGCCGAAGGGTTCGTTCCGGTCGGAAAACAGGTTTCCCGTGTAATACCACCATTCGGTGCGGAAGTCGGGGTGAGCACCATGGTCGCTGGGAAACTCCAGGCCGCAGGAGCCGGTGACGGACCGGTAGGATTCCGCGTCCGGCTGCCGAGTGCCGGACGGCCGAGGGAAGCACAGCACCACGGCGAGCAGCACGAAAAGGAAGGCGGAGCGCCTCCGGTCCCAGCCGCTTTCTCTTTTCGGGTTCATGGCTGTTCCCTCAACAGGCTTGCGGGCGATTGGCGGAGGGCCCTTCGGTACGCCGGGACCACCGCGGCCACGGCCGCGAGAAAGATCGCAGGGACAGAGGCGGCGAGCGTCGGCCAGTCCACGGAGTAAAGAAAAGTCCAGCCGAAGGACTGCCGGTTGATGACGTGGATGAGGATCACCGAAAGAACCCCCCCGCACAGAAGACCGAGAAAAACCCCCGCCGACACCAGGAAGACGGCTTCCCAGACAATGAGCGAACGGATCTGGGACGCATCGGCGCCCACGGCTCGAAGCGTATTCAGTTGTACCGACCGTTCCAGTACCAGCACGGTGAGGGTCGTCGCGATGCCGAGGCCGGCCACCAGGAGCGCCATCGCCAGCAGTACGGTGGTGATGGCGAAGGTCTCGTCGAAAATCCTGAGGATTTCCCGACGAAGTTCCGTTCCTAAGATGACCTCCAAACCATGGCGCGCGCCCTGACCGAGCAGCATGGAACGCCGGAAGGCTTCGATTCGCCCCCTGGAGTGTTCGGAAGGGTCCTTCAGAAAGAGCCGCGCGCCGCTCCAATGCGTGTCGCCGGTCCAGTGTCGGAAATGATCCAGCGAAACGTAGACCATGCCCCCGCGGGTCCGGTAGTCCCGAAAGACCCCGCAGACGGGAAGATCAATGAGCGTGCCGAGGACCATGGCTTGGAAGCGATCGCCCGGGCCGAGTCCGGTGCGGTTCCAGAAGACCTCGGAAACCAGTACACCTCGTCCCGAGGCGGCCTGTTCCAGGGCTTCGGTCGGATCGCCTCGGCAGAAGATGAACGAGGCGTGGCGGAGGAGGTCTTCGAAGGCGACGGCTTCCAGCTGGTACGGTACGCCGGCGTAATGAAGGGAAAAGTGCCGGTACGGCGCCACGTCCCAGGATTCCTGCGCGGCCTGGAGCATGGCTACGGCTTCCTGCGGCAGGGGATCGCGGTAATCGTTGGCGCCCGCCGTTCTGGGGCGGACGAAGACGTCGCCGGCCACGGTTTGTCGCACCCACAGTTCCACCGTGTTTCGAAAGCTGTGAGTCATGATGACGAGGGCGGTGAAGAGGGCCACCGCCGTGATGAGGGCTCCCACGGAGACGGCGACGCGAACGCCCGAGTCCCGGATATAGCGGGAAGCGAGAAAGGCGGGTTCCCCTCCGATGCGGCGCAGCGGCGGCGCCAGGGTCCCGCCGGTTCTCCGCAGAAACAGCGGGGAAAGGAAGGCGAACCCGCAAAAGAGGATAAAAACGGCCAGGTAACCCGCCAGGGGAATCCCGGAAACGGGCGGGAGGTTCGAAAGAGGCCAGACGATGGCGATGAGGGCGGTTCCGGCCGCGAAGAGCCTCCCGGCGGCCCGGGAATCGCCGCCTTCCCCCGTTTCCGGCTTCAGAACTTCCCTGGGTCGTACCGTCATGGCCTGGTGAGCCGGCTGGTAGGCCGCAAGCAGCGACACGCCCAGGGTGACGAGAAAGGAAAGCCCGATCTCCCAGAGGCCCGGCGCCATCCCCTCGGGCCGCACCCTGGCGAAAAGCAGGGTCACCGTCGCACTGACGCCTCGAACCATCTGGTGCACCAGCAGCGTTCCGAGGGGGATCCCCAGAGCCCACCCCAGAAGCCCCAAGAAGGCACCTTCGAGGATAAACAGGCGGAAGAGAGCGCTCCGCGATGCGCCTATAGATCGGAGCGCGGCCAGTTCGCGGCGCCGGGAAGTCGCATTCAGCGCCACCAGGCTGTAGACCAAGAACATGCCCACAAAGAGGGAAACGAAGCTCAGAATGGACAGGTTGACCTCATAGGCTTCGATCATGGCCGTCCCGCTCTCCTTTGTTTCCCCGGGAGGATCCAAGGCGACGCCTGGAGGAAGGATCCCGCGGACGGCCGCTTCCATCTCTTGGAGACGACCGGGCCCGGCCCGGAGATCGATCCGGTCCACCACGCCGTGCCGGCCGAGGAATTCCTGAGCTGTGGCGATATCCACAAGGCCCATGAGGCCTCCGTCCGCCAGCGCAAGCCCCTGGGACTCCAGAACGCCGATCACGCGGAACCGTTTGCGCGAAGCCCCGTAGGAAAGCGTCAGGGTCTCGCCGGGAGAAGCGGCCAGTTCGCGGGCCGCGGCCTCGGCCAGGAGGATCGCCTCCGGGTTTTTCATGAGTTCGAGCCAGGCCGTTTTCCCTTCAGCCCGCGCAGCGCTCGCCTTCCAATGTCGAAGCGGGCGGTCCAGGATGGGATCGATACCGATGAGAAGAAGCGGCAGGTCGCCCCTTCCTTCAGGTTCTACGTAGGCTGTGATCAGCGGGGAGGCGGTTTCCACCTCTGGAAGCCGCACCAGGGGCGCCACCAACGTTTCGGGAACGGCACCTCCCGGACGGACGACCACCCCGTCCGATGTCCCGGTCACGGCGTCCATGCTCTGGACAAAGGAATGAAGCGATGCGCGGACGGCGATCCGAACGCTGGTGAATACGGCGGCGCCCAGCGCAATGCCCGCCACGACGGCCAGGGCGCGCCACCGGTGGTGTTTCAGGTGCCGAAGGCTGAACCACGCAAAAAGCCGGACTAGGAAGAGGCGCTCTCGCATGCGCGATCGACGATCCTCCCGTCTCGAAGATAGAGTTGCACGGTGGCGTAGGGGTCGGCCATGGTGCTGTGGGTGGCGATGAGGACGGTGCGCCGAAATTCCCGGTTCAATGTCGCCAGGAGTTCCACGACCACGCGGCCGTTCCGGCTGTCCAGGTTGCCCGTGGGTTCATCGGCCAGAATGACGGCGGGATCATTGATGAGCGCCCGGGCGATGGCCGCGCGCTGACATTCGCCGCCGGAAAGCTGGGACGGAAGGTGATCGGTTCGAGGCGCGAGGTGCATCCAGTGGATCCACTCCATGGCCTTCGCCCGGACTTCCTTTTCCGGGCGCCCGGCCAGCAGGGCCGGAAGGCAGACGTTTTCCAGGAGGGTGAGGGTCGGAAGCAGGTTGAAGTTCTGAAAGACCATGCCCGTCACTTCCCGGCGGAAGACGGTGAGGTCCCGTTCCGTCGCCCGATCCAGCCGGTAGCCGGCAACGGTGAGTTCCCCCCGGGTCGGGCGGTCCAGGGCCGCCACAAGCGATAAAAACGTACTCTTGCCCGAACCGCTGTCGCCTTTGAGCACCACCAGTTCGCCCCGGCGGATGTCCACGGAGACCCCGTCCAGGCCGACCACTTCTGTGTTTCCCAATAGGTACAGGCGGGTGAGGCCCCGGGCCGAGATGACCGGGTCTTCCCAAGCGCCGGTTTCGGGAAGGTTCTTCATGGTGCGACCGCCTGGAAGGCCCGGGCTCGTTTTCAGTCGCCTGAAGCGCGGGGACCGCACGGTTCGGGCGAGGCGCCGTAGGCTTCGAGAACGCTCTGGATCAGGCGGGTCGTGGACATTCCGGCAACCAGCGGCACCCGCTCCACACGCCCGCCGCGCGCCCGCACCCAATCGCCCCCCACGATGTCTTCCATGGCCCAGTCGGCCCCCTTGACCAGAACGTCCGGTGAGATGGCTTGAATGAGGGGCAGCGGGTCGGGCGTGTCGAAAAGCACCACGTAATCCACGCAGTGGAGTCCGGCCACCAGCTCGCTTCGATCGCTTTCTCCCACCACCGGGCGCCGCGGTCCCTTGATGTGCCGGACCGATCGGTCGCTGTTGACGCCCACCACCAGAACGTCGCCCAGCGCCCCGGCCGCTTCCAAATAGCGGAGGTGCCCCGTGTGCAGGAGGTCGAAACAGCCGTTGGTGAAAACCACGCGGCGGCCCTTCCTTCGAGCCTCGGCGAGGGCCGGCCGCAGCTCGTCAAGCGTTTTGACCTTTTCTCTTGCCTTCATGGCGCTCCGGGTCGGTCGAAGGTCCGTCCGCATCCTCATGATCGTCCAGGAAAGGCCGTGCCGCCTCTTCCAGCTCTTCGGGGGTCATGTGCGGCCAGAGGCGGCAGTGTTCGCCTTCCAGAGCGTCGATGATCCCTTCCCGGTACATCTTGATCCAAAAGGGCAGGCTGGCGGTGTCGGCGTTGGCGACCCGAATGATGCCACCCGGGTCTTCCACGTAGATTTCCCCGCGGAAAATCCGCTTGAGGCACTGAAGGGCCTTCCGACCTTGGCCTCTTCGCCGAGCTCCCATTACTTCCAAGTGGTAGACGGTGATTTCCTTGGTCCCGTCCGGGGCCAGCCTCAAGCTCAACTGCCCTCGAAAATGTCCCGGCTTTTCGAAGGCCAAGATCTCCATGGGGCCGTACCCTTTGAGAATCGTGAGCAGGTCCTTTACCGAATGCTCGCCGTAAGCCGCCTTCCAGATGATCCCTTTCCACTCGATTTCCGCCACTTCCACTCACTCCAGCATCATGGGTCGAGGATGCGCGCATCGCTTCAAAGTGGCGCCGCTCTGGAACCCAGCTTGTGCTTGGCTTCCCGGACGGCTCGCACCAGGTCGTTCTGCCATCCGGCTGCTTTGGGAACCCCATCGGTTTCAGAACGTGAGATGACGAAGGAACTCAGAGGAGGATCTGTTTCAGAGCAGTCCCTGCTCTCAAACAGGACAATTCAGTACTTCCGGCCTTTCCCGAGAACCACCGGGTAGAGGCCCAATGTCTCGATTTCCGGGCATGCGCTCACCATCTGACGCCACAGGGTCTCCCGGTCCGGGTGATCAAAGGATCTCGTTTTGGTTCGCGGGCGGCACATTCATCGCGCTCCAAGGTTTTCCCGGGGTTCCTCGTCCGGCGGAAGGCGCGTGACCGCCGGATCCGCCAACGGGCGATGGGCGCAAGGCATCTGCCGCAAAGCTTCGAACAAGGCGACGCCCACCGCCGTCGCCAGATTCAGGCTGCGCACGCGGCTGCGGTCGATGGGAAGGGTCAGCACGTGCCGGGGCTCCGTCCGGAGCAGTCCCGGCGGCAATCCCCGCGTTTCCGAACCGAAAACCAGGCAGTCCCCCGGATGAAACCGAAAATCGTGGAAAACCCGGGTTCCGTGGGTCGAAAAATATACGAAACGGCAGCCGGACAGGCGCCGGCGAAAACTTTCCAGGTCCGGATAAACGGTGAGGTCCACATGGGGCCAGTAATCAAGCCCTGCGCGCTTGAGATAGCGGTCGGTGAGTCGAAACCCAAGGGGCTCGATCAGGTGCAGCGGCGTGTGGGTCGCGGCGCACGTGCGCGCCACGTTTCCCGTGTTCTGGGGAATCTCCGGTTCGACGATCGCCACCTGCACCGGCGGCCGTCCTGCAAGCTCGGTCAGCTGAAGCGAATTGCTTGGAATTTCGGGACCGGCCACCGCCGGAACCTCACGACAGGGTCCGAACCGCCCGCACGAAGTGCGTGGCGTAGTTTTCTTCCACCAGGTAAAGGTCGCCGTAGTAATAGTCGGCATAGACGGCCCGATGATGGTCGGCCTCCGTAGAACTCCAAAGGCACCGTTGAGGGCCGAAAAGCGGGCTGATGTAAAGGCCTGTCTCGCGGTTTTCTTCCGGAGTGAGAAGGGTGGCCAGCTCGTCCTTGTCCGGGAACCGCCAATCGTCGTAGCCGCCCCATTGGCTCTGATTCAGCCGTTCCACGTAATCGAAGCCGTCTTTCCAAACCATCCGGTCTTCCGAGGCCTGCCTCTGCCACATGAGCCTGGTCTCTCGGTCCAGCACGAAGAGGTCTTTGCGTAACACCAGGCGATCACTCATGTCCGCACCTCCAACCATGTCCGCTACCCATGTCCCGCGGCGGATCACTCCGCTCTAGAAGGAAGTCGCATCGTGTGTCGGTGATAAGTCTGTGCACGGAGGACGTTAGGTGATAGTATGTTAAAAGATAACGGGCCCGAATCGGGTCATGCTCAAACCATCTTCTTGTAACACAGTCGTGACGGAATCCGAAAAGGAAAATGCCTCACGCCTCACGGATGCTCAAGTCCATCAAGGAGATTCCATGCCGTTCAGTCTCTCCGGAAAGATCGAAATCTTCTACCAGGTTCACGGCCAGGGCGCACCGCTTCTCTTGATCAGTGGCCTGGGAGGTGGGAGCTGGTCCTGGTTCGGTCAGGTTCCGTTTTTCAGAAATCACTACCGAACCATTACTTTCGACAACCGGGGCGCCGGTCGATCGTCCAAGCCGCCCGGTCCTTACACCATGGTGGAACTGGCAAGGGACGCGGCGGGCATCCTGGACCACCTTGGCATCCCAAGCGCCTTCGTCATGGGCCTTTCCATGGGCGGCATGCTCGCTCAGGAACTCGCCCTTCTGGCTCCCGAGCGGGTTCGAGCCCTGGTCCTGGGATGTACGCACTGCGGGGGATCCGAAAAGATCGCCCCGGACCCGGACGTCATCGCCCGCTTTGCAGCCAACACCGGGCTCAGCCAGGCTCAGATCATCGACAAGAATCTGCCGTTCCTTTTCAGCGAAACCTTCCTGGAAGAACACCCGGACCGGGTGGCCGCCTACCGGAAGGTTCAACTCAACGCCCCGCTCCAGCCCGAACATGCGTTCCAGGCTCAGCTCCAGGCCATTCAGACCTTTTCCGCCTGCGATCGCCTGCCGGGCCTTCGCATTCCAACCCTCGTGGTCACAGGAACCGAGGACGCGCTCGTCCCCGCTGAAAATGCCCGGATCCTCGAACGGCTCATCCCGGGCGCACGCCGGCTGGAATTCCAGGGTGCAGGGCATGCCTTGCACGTGGAATGCCGGGACCGGCTGAACGAAGCGGCCCACGCCTTTTTCTCGGAACACGCGTCCTGATCAACCGGTAAGGGCTTGTGCAAAAACAAGCTCATGAAAGTCGGGCCGCGAACGAGGTTCCTTCCTCCGGTAGGAGCGGCCTTGGCCGCGACCCGTAAAACGGGCAATGCCCCGTTGACCCTGATCGCCGGCAAGCCGGGCTCCTACAGGGGGGGCGGCACAGAACAGGTGGAAACGACCGGTGGTGGTTTTCTGAGGCCGGTGAAGGAAAACCGGGAGAGCCCCGTAGCGGGCTTTCCCGGTCCGATTTGACCCCGCATTCGGGGATGTCTGCCGGGCGGGTTCGGCCGGCGTCAGAGGTTCACGGCCTTGATGTGGCTGAGCTGTTCGATGTACCGTTCGAGAAGCATTTTCTGGTCTTTCTTGGTGATCTTCTTGCGAAGCCGCTCTTCGGCCATCTGGACGGCGAGTTCCACCACCTCCGCCCGAAACCGCTTTTTCGCCTGTTCAAACTGCATGGACGCGACTATCTGCGCATCCTCCAGTATGCGTTGCTTTTCCGCTTCGGCCTGCCGCAGAATTTTCTGTTTTTCTTCCATGCCGATCTGGTGGTAGAAGGCGCGGATGGATTCGATCTTGTCGTCCAACTCCTGGAGCATCCGGTTCTGCTCTTCCCGCTGAGCTTCCAAGGATTTCTGTTCCTGAGCCATGTGTTCAAAGACGCCGGCCACCTCGGCTCGCCGGCCGGTGACGAAACTCACCAGAGGCTTTCGCAGATACCGGTTCATGAAGTAGACCAGGATCCCGAAATTAATCAGGCGCATAGCCAGATCCCACGTGGCCCGCTCCACCGGCAACCAGTCGGCGGCGTGGCAGGGCGCGGCGGCAAGCGCTGCACCGGCACAAACCGCGGCCGCAATCGCAATCCTTCGCAACATCACTTTCCCCCGGAAACGTTTCAAACGCGCCTTCCTAGAACCTTGGTGGTGATCTCAAGGGACAGGCTCTCAGCCTGCTTCCTCAATTGTTTACGCGCCTTTTCCAGCTCCTGGAGCACATCCTGGCGCACCTTTTGGCGGAAGGCGACCACCTGTTCCTGGACGGCGGCCATCATTTCATCCGCCTGCCGATTCGCGTCCCTGCGCATGCCGGCCTGAACCTCGCGGGCTTCCTGTTCAGCGCGCTTCAGGCGCCTCTGGATGTCCCTGGACGTCTGCGCCAGTTGCTCGTGAAAACTCTGGAGCTGGTTCCGGAGGTCGCGCAGGTGCTGTTCCCGCTCCAGGATCAGCCGGTGAATCGGCTGAATCATCAGGCGGTTCAACACGAACAGCAACCCGAGAAACAGGGCCACCTGGACGATGAGCGTTGCGTTGAGGCTAATCATAGCGCCATCCGGATCGTCGAATGAACGGGATCACTTCACCACGAACATCAAGAGAAGAGCCACGACCAGCGAATAGATGCCGGTGGACTCGGAGACCGCCTGGCCCACCAGCATGGTGCGGGTGAGCAGTCCCGCTTCCTCCGGCTTTCTCCCGATGGCCTCGCAAGCTTTGCCGGCCGCGTAACCTTCACCCACTCCCGGTCCGATGGCGCCCAGGCCCATGGAGATTCCGGCACCGAGAAGCGCCGCTGCACGAATGAGATCGGCTCCCGTGAAATCCATAACCTGATTCCTCCCTTAGTTGTTAATGATCACGATGTGTCCTAAGCGTTCAATATGAGAAGCAAAGCCACGACCAAAGAATAAATCCCGGTGGATTCCGAAACCGCCTGGCCCACCAGCATGGTCCGGGTGAGCAAGGTGGCCTTCTCCGGGATGCGGCCGACCTGGTCCAGGGCGTATCCTCCGGTGATCCCTTCCCCCACCCCGGGGCCGATGCCGCCGAAACCCATGGCGAAACCCGCACCCAGCAGCGCGAACGACGGCACGTAACTGGTGCTTGCCGGAAAGCTCTTGAACAGTAGGACCAAGCTGATGAGAAACCCATAGATGGCGGTGGACTGGGTGGTTCCGATGCCCACCAGCATGGCCGTGGTGATCGGGCGCTGAGCCTCCGGATTGCGGGCGACACTGGCGCATGCGCTGGAGCCTACCAGGCCGCCGCCGGCTCCGGGCCCGATGGCGGCGAGCCCCGTGGACAGTCCGGCGCCCACAAGGGCGGCCCAGTACGGATAGTACGGCTTCGAACCGAAGTCCACGAACATGAGAAGAAAGGCGATCACCAGCCCGAAGATGGCGGGCGTCTGGGTGATGGCCGAACCGATGAGCATGATCAGCGTAATGGCGCTGCCGGCCTTCGGCTGGCGGCCGATGCCTTCACAGGCGGCGGCCGCGGGGAACCCTGAACCCACTCCGGACCCGATGGCGGAAAGTCCCGAAGCGAGCCCCGCTCCCAGGTACGCCCAGGCGGCCAAAGGGGTCTTTCCGGTCAGGCCTCCAAAAATGAGCAGCATCGAGATGACCAGCGCAAAAATCGCCGCCGATTCCGCAATGGCTTGCCCGACCAGCATGGTCTTCAGGATGTCGCCGGACATTCGGGGTCGATACGACATCGTGTGGTTGGCTCGACCCGCCGTATACCCTTCGCCCAGCGCCGCCCCGATGGCCCCGAAACCCACCGCAAGCGCGGCGCCCATGTAGCATGCCATCTTGATCCATGTGATGTGATCGAAAGCCATCTTATTTCACCTGCACCGAGATGTAGACGAGCGTTAGCATGGTGAACACAAAGGCCTGAACGGTTCCCACAAACAACCCGAAAAACGCGTACAGAAAGGGCGGTATGAGAAGCCCATAAACCAGATGGGAGACCACCAGGATGATGATCGAGCCGCCCATGATGTTGCCGTAAAGACGGAAGGAGATGGAGATCACCTTGGCCAGTTCTCCGATGACGTTGAGGGGCATCATGAAAAAGACGGGCTGGAAGTACTCCTTGGCGTAAGCGGCGAAGCCCTTCGTCCGGATCCCGGCGTAATGAGCGAGGAAGAAACCCAAGATGCCGAGCCCCAGCGTGGTGTTCAAGTCCTTGGTGGGTTCGCTCATCCACGGCACGATGCCGATCCAGTTGCACAGAAGCAGAAACATGAACAGCGCGCAGATCAGCGGGAAGTAGGTCTTGGCCATGTCCTCGTCCAAAGCGTCTTTCGTAAGGTTCCAGAAGCTCTCGACGAAAATCTCGGCCACCACCTGGAAGGGGTTGGGAATCATGCTCTTCTGCCGCGTGGCCGCCCATCCGAAAACGATCAGAAGACCCCCCACTATCAGGCTCATGGTGATCGTCGTGGCGTTGAACACCAGGCGGTACCCCGCCACATCCAGCGTCCATTCCCATACCTGTGTCAGTTCTTCCATCGCAAACCTCAACCCCTGACAGTCAATGTGCCACCGACCTGCCGGCCAACGAACCTCGTGCCGTCCCCGGGGGCGTGTCCGAACGGTGGCCGCGCCCCCCCGTCAAGCCATCCGGTCCAGGAACCGCCGAACGACCGTGTGCTCGACCAGAATCCCGATGGGAACCGCAAAGAGCCCGACCACCACCGCCCACAGATGAAACCCTTCACTTTTGAGAGCCACGAAAAGGGGGACCGCCAGTAGACCCAGACGGATCACAATGGAGTAAAGAGCGACTCCCGTGGCCTTCTTCCGGTGGTAGCCGAGCCCCACCTGGCGGGGAAGCAGTTGCGCCATGATCACGAAATTGACCACGCTGAAAAACGCTCCCAGAACCAGGCCCTTGGCGGCGGGCGCATACCCCAGTAGATACATCATAAGGGCCACCATGACGGAAAACGAGAAGATCTTTCGAGCTGTCCGCCGCTGAAACGCTTGGTACTCGGCCAAATCGGCCGTTGATCCCGTCGTCATAGAGTCGCTGCTATTCCTCAAACTATTCACGCGGAAGCCTCGTGATCTGGCGATAGACGGTGACGCCTCCTCCGGCGATGCCCAAGATGATGAAGACGACGAGCAGGACCCCCCGTGTGTGCAGCCACTTGTCCAGGAAATATCCAAGCACGAAACAGAAGAGGATGCTTCCCGCCATGGTCAGCCCGACTTGGGTGACCAGTGCCAGGTACTCGATCGCGTCCCGCTTCTTCTTGAAATCACCCATGCGGTCCATCACCGTCTTTTCGAACGTGGAAGCTTATCTACCACAATCCTGGGAGTTTGTGAAACATTTTTTTTTCGGGTTGCCGACGCCGTGCACGCTGCGGCTGCTGCGGCGGGGGGTGCGCAAAGGGAAAGGCCATGAGGCCGTCGTAGAAGCTTTGCCAAACGGCGCTCGATATGTCAGAAAGGCGATACGCGAACCCAAGAATCGCTTTCTCCGGTATCACAAACGCCACCTGAATCGGAAAGGAGTTTGGAAGTCCCATGCCCCAAGGTCCTGTCGCCGTGCGCCTCATTCGCCTGTATACACGTCTCGCCGTCTTTCTGTCGATCCTTTCCCTGCCGTGCTGGATGGACCTCGTAACGGCCGTCGCCGACGCGGCTACGGCGCGGGCCGTCCAGGAGATCCTCGGCCAATCCGCGGAGCCGAGACCCCTGTACATCGCCTGCCAGAAAATCCATGTGGGTGAAGACCTCATCCGCTTTTACGCAGACCGGAGCTTCGCTCCCGCCTGGACGGATGCAAACGGCCTGAATGACCTGGGCGACGAGCTTCCCGTGCACCTTTCCGGCGCTCGGGACCACGGGCTCGACCCCGAGGATTATCACCTGGGCTGCATCGAAGCCCTGGCGGACGACATCCGCCGGAGATCGCAAAAGGGCGGGCCCCCTGATGTGGTCCGGCTCGCGTCCATCGATATTCTCATGTCCGATGCGTTCCTGATCTTTGCTTCCCACCTGGCCTGCGGCAAAGTGGACCCGGAGAAGTTCCACCCCCTCTGGCTCTCGCCCAAACACAAGACGGATATCCTCGCCGAGCTTAAACGCCTCTTGGAACACCGCGACCTCCGCCACGCTTTGGGTCGCTTCGCACCGCCTCACCCGGAATACCGGCGCCTGGTCCAGGCGGGCCGGGAGCTGAGGGCCGTGGTCGTGGGGAGTTCATGGCCGGAGGTTCCACCGGGGCCGACCCTGCACCCGGGCGATACGAGCCGCCGAGTGGTCGTACTTCGAGAGCGGCTGGCGCGAAGCGGCGACCTGCCGGCAGGGGAGGCGCCGGTGGCGGCCGCTGAGTTTTTCGACCCGTTCCTGGAAGAAGCGGTCAGGCGGTTTCAGAAACGCCACGGCTTGGCCGTGGACGGCGTGGTGGGGCCGCGGACCCTGGCATCCTTGAACGTTCCTCCCGAAACCAGGCTCCGGCAGATCCTCGTGAACCTCGAAAGGTGGCGCTGGCTTCCCCGGCACTTGGGAGACCGCTACATCCTGGTGAACGTGGCGGGATTTTCGCTGGAAGCTTACCGCTCCGGGGAAAAGGTCCTGACCATGCGGGTCATCGTGGGGAAGAGTTACCAGCGGACCCCCGTTTTCAGCGAAAAGATGCGCTACATCGAGGTGAATCCGTACTGGAACGTACCGTCGAGCATCGCCGTCAAGGAGTATCTCCCGAAAATTCGGAAAGATCCGGGCTTCCTGAAAGCCAATCACATGGAACTGCTGTCAGGTTGGGGCCCGTCCAGCCGGGTCCTGGATCCGCGGGCGATCGACTGGAGCCGCGTCACTCAAGACAATTTTCCCGGCCGTATCCGCCAGCTTCCCGGCCCCTGGAACGCCCTCGGGCGGATCAAGTTCATGTTTCCCAACGCCTTCAACGTTTACCTGCACGATACGCCGGAGCGCCACCTTTTCGTCCGGCCTCGGCGGGCGCTGAGCCATGGCTGCATCCGAGTCGAAAACCCCGTCGATCTCGCTCTTTTCGTGCTGCAAAACGATACTTCCTGGACGCGCGAACAGGTGAAATCGCTGATCGATTCGGGGGAAAGGCACGTGATTCCGCTGCCGCATCCCGTCATGGTCCATCTGCTCTACTGGACAGCCTGGGTGGATGAAGCGGGGGTGATCCATTTCAGAGAAGACATTTACGGGCGGGACGAAATCCTGAGCGACGCGCTGGGGTTGTCCTGAGGACGCTCCCTTTTGGGATCGGGCTGCGGGGCGAAGACTACCAGGACCGGACGGGTCCCACGTCCAGGTGAATGAATTCGGGATAGGTGCCGATGCCGCCGGCGCTGAACGTGGCGGCCACCCGGCGGATATCCTCCAGGGAAACGCCGTCCATGCGAATGTCTGCGGCCATTCCCTTGAGATGGTAGCTTTTCAGGGCCACCCCGTGGCCGTTCTCTCGAAGCAGACGGTTGTAGGCCTTGGAACGGTAGCCGGACACCAGCAGGTAAGGCCTGTCCAGGGCGCCCACGCGGGAACGCACGGCGTCGAGAAGCATGTAGAGACGCGGGCTGATGGGATGGACCTGGTTGGTGTGGTGGCAGCGGAAGATGTGCTGAAGCTTGGCGATGGCTTTCCGGTTCAATCGGCCGAATCGGTCCATGTACTGAACACTCAGGTGCTCACAGGTGTGAAGGTTGTAGATGTTCAGCCGGCCGGAACAGTACCGTGCATAAGAGGGTAGCGCCGCATCTGCCGGAGAAAAGGAAAACAGGGGCGCCGCCAGATTTCCCAACAGCAGAAGCTTCAAGGCTTCCCTACGGGTCATGAGGAATCCCTCGTCTCTCGACGCAATTTTTGGAATGTGAACGTTCGTACCGCCGGGCGAAGCGAATACCGGCGTGACCCTAGGCCGGAACGACGTTAAGGGAATCCACGCGGCTTTGTCAAGCGTAGATCGACAGTGTTCAAAGCGTCGACTGATGCCAAATTCTATTTCCCCTCCCCTTGTGGGAAGGGATTAAGGGGAGGGGGAGATGAGAAGATACATCAAAAAAAAGGGCCGGCCGGAATCGGCTGACCCTTTGCGTGCGTTTCTGGTGGAGGCGGCGGGAATCGAACCCGCGTCCGAAGGCATTCCGCACAAGCATCTACATGCTTAGCCGCGGTTTTGGTTCTCGCTTCTCGAGCCTCCCCGTGGCCGGATGCTCTCGAAGCCAGCTTCCTCACGCTTCGCCCGCGGAACTGGAAGCACCGTTCCGAAGACTAGCCCGGTGAGTCGACGCTCCATCCGGCTACCCAGGCGCTGACCGGAGGAACGGTAGCCGCTTTAAGCGGCTACGGCATACGCATAATCGTCTGCGTTTGTCTTTAAGCCTGTCCGTTTTACGGGCGGGCAGACCCCGGCATGCAGCTTGAGCTTCTTTACCTCCGTCGAACCCTTTTCGCCCCCATAGAGGCACCAGTTGACTTGTAACGGGATTGTAATACCACAGGAGGAAAAGGTCAACCGGGTACATCTGGACGGTACCGAGAGGCCGCCGCCGTGACTCGGTCCTCGCCATGAGCTTGCGCCAGTCTCCTTCGCCGGAAGGCGGCTGGAATCCCAAACCGCAAAGTGGAACCTAGGGTATCAGTTCTCCTTCGGTCGGCGATTCCTGTAAAAAACTTCGTAGCGTGCTAAAGCGGAGACCTTAAGCAAAAAGGATAACGAAGGTCAAAAAATCCTCCTCTCCCCGCTCCCCTTACTCCCCTCCCACAAGGGGAGGGGAAATAGAATGTGAAATACATGCCCTCGATGGGTCAAGGAACCTTGGGTCAAGGAACCTTGTATTTTTTCCGCATCCGGTCCATGTCCCGGGCTTCCTGCTTGCGTTTGAGGGTTTCGCGCTTGTCGTAGACCTTCTTGCCCCTGGCGAGGGCCAGTTCGACTTTCACCTTGCCCTGCTTGAAGTACATTTTGAGCGGCACCAGGGTGAGTCCGCGTTCCTGGGTCTTTCCCAAGAGGCGCTTGATTTCCCGGCGATGGAGAAGCAGCTTTCTCACCCTTTCCGGTTCGTGGTTGTTGTAGGAAGCCGAGGAGTAGGGGCTGATGTGCGCGCCGTGAAGAAAGACTTCGCCCCGCTTGATCTTGGCGTGGCTGTCCTTGAGGTTGGCGCGGCCTTCACGCAGGGATTTCACTTCGGAACCCAGAAGCACGATGCCCGCCTCGAAAGTCTCCAGGATCTCGAAGTCGTGATGCGCCTTTTTGTTGCTGCAAATGAGGCGTATTCCGTCCTTGGATCCCTTGGGTGCTTTTTTCTTGGCTGCCATGGCCTTCCTGTCACAAACGTTTTCAACCCGGCGGGCTAAGCGACGGCGGTCCTGAGCTTCGGGCTGAGAGCGCTGGGGTCGAAAAACTTGAATTCCTCGGGGAAGGTCCGCAGCACCATCTCCTGTAGGCTCATGCGGATCTGCTCGGCGGTCCGCATGTTCAACACCTCGGTCAGAAACACACGGCAGTGGGCGAGAACGGAGCGGCGGATGAGGTTCTTGACCCGGGGCACGGATTGGGGGTTCATGCTCAGGCTGTCCAGTTCCAAACCCAGGAAGATCGGCACGTAGATGGGTTCGCCGGCCATTTCGCCGCAGACCGTAACGGGAATTCCCGCCCGGTGGCCCGTATCCACCACCTGCTTGATCATTCGGAGGATTCCCGGGTGGAGCGGGTCGAAAAGGTACGCCACGTGCTCGTTGACTCGATCGATGGCGAGGCTGTACTGGATCAGGTCGTTGGTGCCGATACTGAAAAAGTCCACTTCCAGGGCGAGGAGATCCGCCACGGCCACAGCGGACGGAACTTCCATCATGATGCCCAGGCGCAGGTCGGGATCGAAAGGGATGCGCCGGCGTTCCAGATCGCCCCGGACTTCGTTGAGCACCCGCTTGGCCTCATAAAGTTCTCCGACGCCCGAAATGAGGGGAAACAAGAGCTGGATGTTCCGGGCGACGGCGCTCGCTCTCAGGATCGCTCGAAGTTGCGTGCGAAAGAGCTCCTGATGTTGGAGGCAGAGGCGGATGGCGCGTAGGCCGAGCGCGGGATTCACCTGTTCGGGGTGAGCGAACCAGGGGCCGAGTTTCTCAGCACCCAGGTCCAGCGTTCGCATGGTTACGGTCTGGGGAGCCATGAGCTCGGCAAGTTCCCGATATTCCTGGTAGAGCTCCTCTTCCTCCGGGGCCGTGTCCCGGTTCATGAAGAAGAATTCCGTGCGATAGAGACCGATGGATTCGGCGCCGTTGTCCTTGGCCGCGACCACCTCTTCCAGCAATTCGATGTTGGCTTCGACCCGGACCCGGTACCGGTCGGTGGTGAGGGCGGGAAGGTGGGCCTTGCGGTTGATTTCCTTGAGGTAATTTTCGAGGGCTTCCTGGAGTTCATAATAGAAACCGATCTGATCCTCGCTCGGGTTGATGATGACTTTTCCGGAAGCCCCGTCGATGATGAGGATGTCCCCGGTGTGGATGATCCGGGAAGCCTTTTCCGCGCCCACCACGGCGGGAATCCCAAGCGCTCGGGCGAGGATGGAGGTGTGCGAGGTTCGGCCTCCCATTTCCGTCACCAGCCCTAGGGTCCGCTCGAGCTGAAGTTGAGCGGCGTCGGCCGCTGAGAGGTCCTTGGCCACGATGATCACCCGTTCCCGGATGCCCTGAATGGCCAGATCTTCCTGGCCCGCCAGGTTTCGAAGGATCCGCTCTCCGACGCTGTCCACGTCCGAAACGCGGCTCCGGATGTATTCGTCTTCGAGGGAGGCGAACAATTCGTGGACCTTCCTGAGCGACCGCTTCAGCGCCCACTGGGCGTTCAGTTTCTCTTCCCGGATGATCCGAAGCGTTTCATCATAAATCAGCCGGTCCCGCAGGATCACCTGGTGGGCGTCCAGAATGTGGAGGTGTTCCTTCAGATCCGGATGGATGGATTCCTTGATGGCCTGCAGATCCCGTTCCGCCTTGGCCACCGCCTCTTCGAAACGCGCCGCCTCCTCGGCCTCGGCTGCGGCGCCCGAAAGCTTGTGAAACGCAATGGGTGTGGATCCGTGATCCACCAGGTAAGCCTTTCCGATGGCGATACCCGGTGACACCCCGATTCCCTGAACTGTGGTGGGAGTACCGTCCATGAGCAATGCGTGCACCATTGAGCGCTACAGGCTCGTCCGAAGGCCATGAAAAAACCGAGAAACCGCGGTCCGGCCGACGAACGGGAAGCCTGTGCGCGCTGTCTCGGCGTTGATTTTGATGGAAATGGATGAACGTCAGCGGGTCACCACAGGCCGGCAACCGTGCGCGCCAACCCTTGAAAGAGCGCGCCCTTCACCGGTGGGCATCTTCGGCCGGCTTGGACTCACGTCTCTCCAAACTTGCTCTTGAAAAGCTGAGCAACGGCTTTCAGCGCAGCCGCTGCATCCGTCCCCCTGGAAATCACGCGCACCTTGCATCCATGAGGGCATTGCAGGCTGAGGACATCCAAGATATTCTTCGCGCTCACGCTGGTTTTGTCCTTGACGAACCAGATTTCCGCTTCAAACGAGGACGCCACCTTGACGATTTGAGCCGCGACCCTGGCGTGAAGACCCAGTCTATTCGAAACTGTAAACTCCTGCTCCAAGGCCGTGTTGTCTGACATAACTGTGCTCAAGCGTCGCCTGCTCCCGCCTGGGTCGAATTTTTGCGCGTCTCTTATCACATGGCCGGCGCGAAGTCAACTGAAGGTCCGGACCGACGACCTGTGGAAAGATGGGCTTGAAGCGAGCGATCAAGCCGTAATAAAAGGCACTGATGGCGGGCGTCTCTCATGATGGAGGATGTTCAAAATCTTGGTAGCATAGAAAATAATAGACAAATATTTGATGCCAAATTCTATTTCCCCTCCCCTTGTGGGAGGGGATTAAGGGGAGGGGAATGTAACTGACTAACATACATTAGTTTTCTCACCCTCACCCAAACCCTCTCCCATAAACGGAGTGGGTTCGGCCCTTCTCACGGCATGGATCGCCGCTGAATATCGGCGCGTATTACCGGGTCCGGCATCCGGGATTCTCGCCGCCGGTGCTTGGTTCTACCGGCTGCTCATGGGCCCCGCCGCCTGAAGAACCCTCCGTCGCACAGTCGGCCGACGATGCGGCCGGCCGTCCCCGCGTGGTCGTAGACAGCCCGGCGGCAGGCTTCACCGGTTCGCCGACGGAAAGCCGGTCCCTGCAGCCGTTCCAGGCATTTCTCACGGATATCCCCCGCGTTTCGCACCCGTTCTCCGCACCCGCGTTCCAGCAGCAGGGATTCGATTTCGCGGAAGTTGAAAAGGTGAGGACCCCAGAGGCAGGGCGTTCCATGGACGGCGGCTTCCAGAGGGTTGTGGCCGCCGAAGGGAACCAGGCTTCCTCCGATGAAGGCCGTGTCGGCCGCGGCATAAAACCGAGCCAATTCACCGAGGGAATCGAGGAGGAAAACCGACCGGCCTCGAGCGGTTTCTTCGAGACTGCGGCGGCCCGTGGGAAGTCCCCGTTCCCTGCACAGGGCGATGATTTGGGCCGCTCGCTGGATATGCCGAGGGGCGAGAATCAGGAGCGGATCGTCCAGTTCCCGGCTTAGCGCGGCGTGGGCTTCAAGCAGTACGCTTTCTTCACCCGGGTGCGTACTCCCGGCGATCCACACCGGCCGTTCAAGCGGAATCTCCATCCGGCGTCGAAGAGCGGCTCCGTCGGTTTCGGGGGCTTCGAGGAGTGCCAGGTCGAACTTGAGGTTTCCGCAGACGTGCAAGCGGCCCCGTGAAACTCCCAGGGCGGCCAGCCGCTTGCGGTCTTCCCGGGACTGGGTGAAAACGGCGTCCATGAGGCCGTAAAGCGCTGCAGCGAAGGGGCGGAACCGGCGGAAACGCTTGTGAGACTTGGGGGACAGGCGGGCGTTGACGCAGACCGACGGAATCCCTCGGCGCTTGAGCCCCAAAAGAAGGTTGGGCCACAGGTCGGTTTCCACGAGGATGAAGGCCCGCGGACTGAGGCGGTGGAGCAGCTTTTTCACGGCCCAGGGGAAGTCGTGCGGGAGAAAAAAGACGGTTTCCACCCGGTTCGAAAGTCGAGCCGTCGCAATCCGGTAACCCGACTCGGTTCCGACGGAGAAAACCAGGGGAACGGCCGGGAGGCGCCGGCGGAGTTCCATGACCAGGGGAACTGCGGATAGGGTTTCGCCGACCGAAAGGGCGTGGATCCAGACGGGATCGGCGGCGGTGAAATCGGGCACGGCCAGGCCGAGCCGAAACCGGCGGCTTCGGCCGTACTTGCCGTCCGTTCGTGCACGGATGGCATAGTACAGCGCCACCCAGGGCCAGGCGGCGGCCGCGCCGGCCGCGCACAGAAAGGAATAGAGCCTGTTCATGCGCGTCAGTTGTGTTGAAACTGGATGTCGTAGAGCCGGCGGTATTCTCCCTGCCGCGTCAGAAGCGTCCGGTGGGTGCCGTCCTCCACGATGCGCCCCCCGGCGATCACCAGGATTCGATCGGCGAACTGGACGGTGGACAGCCGGTGGGCTATCACGAACGTGGTGCGCCCAGCCATGAGGTTCTCCAGCGCCTTCTGGACTTCCAATTCGGATTCGCTGTCGAGCGACGAGGTGGCCTCGTCAAGGATCAGGATCGGAGCGTCCCGAAGCAAGGCCCGGGCGATACACAATCGCTGGCGCTGGCCGCCGGAAAGCTTCACGCCCTGTTCGCCGATCAGCGTATCGAATCCCTCCGGCAGATTCCGAATGAAATCATACGCGTAAGCCGCTCTAGCGGCGCGCACCACGTCCTCCTCCGATTTGCTCAGGTCCCCGTAGGCGATGTTGTTTCGCACCGTATCGTTGAACAGGAAGGTCTGCTGGGTGACCATGGCGATCTGGCTGCGGAGGGACCGGAGGGTTACGTCCCGAACGTCTATGCCGTCGATGAGGACGGCTCCGGAGGTCACGTCGTAGAAGCGGGGGATGAGGTTCACCAGGGTGGTTTTTCCGCCGCCGCTGCTGCCCACCAGCGCCACCACCTGGCCGGGCCGGACGCTGAAGTGGACATCGCTGAGCACCGGGTCCACATCGTAGGCGAAGCTCACGTGCCTGAATTCCACAGATCCCCGAACCGGAGGCATTTCCATGGCGTTGGGTTTTTCGACCAGGGAGCTCTTTTCGTCCAGCACCTCGTAGACTCGCACGGCGGATGCGATGCCTTTTTGCAGGGTGTTGTTCAGCTTGTTCAGATTCTTCGCCGGTTTGTAAAGCATGAGCAGGGCGCCCAGAAAGGAAAAGAAGGTCCCCGGCGTGGACATGCCCTGGATCACCTGGTAGCCGCCGTAGCCGATGATGGCGGAAACGCCGACGGATCCGATGAATTCCATGAGCGGCGATGACAGGGCATCGATCTTCACGGACTTCAGCTGGTAGCGGAGCAGCTTTTGATTCTGGAAGGAAAACCGCTCCTTCTCGTAGTCTTCCATGGCGAAAGCCTTGACGATGCGCGCTCCACTGAACGTTTCATGCAAGATGACGTTCAGGTCGCCGAAGTTCTTCTGACGCTTCGTGGCCAGTTTCCTGAGGCGCATGCTGAAGCGGACCAGGGGATAAAAGGCGAGCGGGAGCACGCCCACGGCGATGATGGCGAGCCGCCAGTTCTGGTAGAAGACCACGAACATGAGGCCGATGATACTGAACGTGTCCTTAATGATGCCCGTGCACGCCTTGGTCACGGCGTTTTGAACCTCGTTCACGTCGTGGGTGATGCGACTCATGAGCACGCCCGTCGAATGACGGTCGAAAAAATGCAAGGGCATGTCCTGAATGTGGTTGTAGAGCTTCTCGCGAAGGACGGAAATGATCGTCAGTCCCACTGATTCCAGAAAATAGTCGCTTCCCCACTGGCAAATTACCTTCAAAAGAGACACTGCCAGGAAGACCAGCGGCATGAGTTGCAACATGGTGAAGTTCTTTTCGACGAAGATTTCGTCCATGACCGGTTTGATGAGGTAGGCGGTCAGGGCGGTGAAGGCGGACACGCCGATCATGCAGACCGCCGCGACGGCCAGCGGCCGCCAAAACGGCTTCAGGAGTTTCAGCAGGCGTCTCAGGATGTTCAAGGCTACGGATTTTTCTAACGACATGCGTCCCAAACCATCCTCGCGACCCGTTCCGCCACGCCCGGGGTGCCCAGTTTCCGGGCGACGTCTTTGAGGCGTTCCATCTGAGCCTTGCGGTGCGCGTCGTCTTCGAGCAGCGAGGCGGCCTCCGCCGCGATGCGTTCGGGCGAAGCGTCGCCCTGGACGAGTTCCGGGCAGACCCGTTCGCCGGCAATCAGGTTGGGAAGGCCGATGTGTTCGACGCGCACCAAGTGTCGCCCTAAAGTGTATTCAAAGGGTGAAACCTTGTAAATAATGACCATGGGGGTTCCCAGGAGGGCCGTTTCCAGGGTGACGGTCCCGGAAGCGGTGACGACCAGGTCGCAGGCCCGGATCACGCCGTAGGGATCTTCGGCCACCACCCGAAGGGGAAGCCGGTGTTCGCCGGCCGTCGCTTCAAGGACGGGAACCAGTTCAATATCAGCCGCCGGAACCAGGAAGCGCACGCCGGAAAACCGGCGGGCCAGGATTTCCGCGGTATGAAGGAGGACGGGAAACAGGCGCCGAACTTCCCCGGGACGGCTTCCGGGCAGAAGTCCCACAACGGGACCCGTCCGTGAACCGCCTCTCCCGGAGCCTCCCGGAACCCTCCGGTACCGCTCGAAGGCCTGCGCTTTCGAGGGCGCCGAATGTATGTGGTCCATCAGCGGATGGCCCACGTAGGTCACTTCCAGGCCGTGCCGGCGGTAGAAGGCTTCTTCAAAGGGAAGGATCACCGCCATTCGGTCCACGAACTTCTTCAGAGTCCGGACGCGCCCCGGCCTCCAGGCCCACACCTGGGGGCTGATATAGTGAAAGACCTTGATGCCGAGCCGGTGAGCCAATCGGCCCAGAATGAAGTTGAAGTCGGGGAAATCGATGAGAACGACCAAGTCGGGTCGTTCATCCCGGAGATGGCCGGCCACGCGCCGCCATGTGTGCGCAATGGCTTTCGCCCGCCCGAACACTTCCATGACGCCGATGAGTGAAAGATCACGATAATGGCCGACCAGCCGGGCACCTTCGGCAGCCAGCCGATCGCCGCCGAGGCAGGCGGCGGAGACGTGAGGGTCCAGCCGACGCAGTTGCCGCAGGAGCGAGGCGCCGTGCAGGTCTCCCGAAGCCTCACCGGCGCTCAGAAAGATCTTCACGGCCTCGCTTCGCTTTTCCGCCACAGGGCCTGTATCGACTCCTGGATCTGCCGGGATATCTCCAGCGCCACGGCCAGGGCGTTCCGGCCTTGCTCGCCGTCCACGCAGGGTGGGCAACCACTCCGGACAGACTCGATGAAGGCTCCGATTTCTTCTTCCAGCGCGTCCCGTTCCTCCACTTCCAACTCTTCCGCCGAAATTTCCGGAAACCCCGACTCCTCCAGGTCGGGTTCCTTTCGGTACATGAAGGCGCGGCGGATGCCGTAGTCCGCCACCAGGTAACAGTCGGCCTGGAAGATCCGGATCCGGCGCAGGTTCTTGACCGATATCCGGCTGGCGGTGAGGTTCGCGACTGCTCTATTGGCGAACTCGATCCTCACGTTGGCAATGTCCGGAAGCGCCGTGAGCACCGGAACGCCGGAAGCCGAGATCTTGACCACGGGGGACCGGACCAGGTGGAGCGCGATGTCGATGTCGTGGATCATTAAATCCAGGACCACGTTGACTTCGATTCCGCGTTCGTTGAAAAGGGCCAACCGATGGGCTTCGATGAACATGGGATGCCGGATGTGAGGGGCTACGGTGCGGAAGGCGGGATTGAACCGTTCCAGGTGGCCTACCTGGAGGACGCGCTGCTTCCGTCTGGCCAGCGCCACCAAGTCGTCCGCTTCGGCAAGCGACGGCGTCATGGGTTTCTCGACCAGCACGTGGACGCCGGCTTCCAGAAAATCACGAGCGATGGCGTAATGCTCCGGGGTGGGCGTGGCAATGCTCACCGCGTCCACGCGGCCCAGGAGTTCCCGGTGGCTCGTGTACGCTTGAGTTTGAACAGCCTTGGCCACTTCTTCGGCGCGGGACCGGTTGATGTCTGCCACCCCCACGAGATTCGCCGACGGGAGCCCGGCGTATTTCTGAGCATGAAAGAAGCCCAGGTAACCGACCCCGACGACGCCGACTCGAACGGCATCGGGCGCCCGTTCACAGGTGACGAAGACCCGGGGAAGCGGCTTTTCGGCGGAGCCGCGGCCGGCGTCCTTTCCCGCAGGCTCAGCCGTGACCTCGGGCTCCACCGGAGCCTCGCCGCCTTTTCGCGCCACGATGGTGATCCCGGCTCGGTCGGCTTCGGCGACCGTCTCCTCCAAGTCGAAGATGAGGGTGCGGCCGGCTTCCACGGCCAGCACCTTGGCCTTGACGTCCTTCATGGCCTGGATCGTCGTCGGCCCCACGACGGGCACATCGAACCGGATGTCCTGGATCGGTTTGCAGACTTTGACCACCACGGCACCTTCCGCGCAGAGGGCGCCGCCGCGGCGTATGGTGGCGTCGGTACCGTCTATTCCTTCCACCGCCAGCACGGACTGGTCCTTGACCACCAGGCACTGGCCGATGTCCAAGTGCCCGACGGCCTTGGCCAGTTCCCACCCGAATTCCACGTCGAGCCGCTCCCTGGCGTTGGGTTTTCTCCGGGTGAGGATCCCTTCCGGGGCCAGCAGAGACGGCAAAAAAAGCGTGGAAGGCTCAATCCGGATGCCCTCGCTTTCCAGTTCCGCCGCCAGGGCCCGCAGGAGGGAGTCGTCCTTCTTGTTGTGCAGGTTCCGCAGGAGCTTCAGCGCGCGCCAGTCCGGCCGGATGCGGGCATAAAGCTTCGTCTTGTTGATGGACCCGGCCATAGCGGCGCGCCGGATGCCATCCTTGCGGAAAGCCTTGATCAGGCGGCTCAGCTGACCCAGCTTGACCCAGTGGAGGCTTTCCACGTGATCGGCCAAGGCGGGGTCGGTTTCGCCCTCAAAGCCCACGGCGGTCACCGTGTAGCCGGCACGGCAGGCACCTTCCGCGAAAAGAAGCGGAAACTGGCCGCCGCCCGCGATCAGGCCGATGCGCCGGCGGGACAGAGTGGTGTGTTCTTCGCTCATGGTCGTCTCACAATGCCAAAGCACGGCGCGGCCGATCTCCCGTCACCGAGTCACGCCCCTTTCGGAATGCCGGACGAAATCCACCAGGATCTTCACTTCAGGCACATGGTCCGATTCCTGATCCGCCCTTTCGAGGGCTTCCTGCAGTGTCAGGCCGGATCGGAAAAGCGTCTTGTAGGCCCGTTTGAGCGCGAGGATCGTTTCGTCGGAAAAGCCCTTCCTTTTGAGCCCGATGAAGTTCGGCCCGTAAAGCTTGGCGGGAACGCCGGATACCAGCATGTAGGGCGGAATATCCTTGTTGATCCCGGCCATCCCGCCGATGTAGGCGTGCGTGCCGATCCGCACGAACTGGTGCACCGCGGAAAGACCTCCGACCACCGCGTGGTCGTCGATGTGGACGTGTCCAGCGAGTGTGGCGGCGTTGGCCATGATCACACCGCTTCCGATGACGCAGTCGTGGGCCACGTGGGCGTAGGCCATGATGAGGTTGTCGTCGCCCATCCGCGTGACGCCGCCTCCCCCTTCGGTTCCCCGATGGATCGTGGCGTATTCGCGGATGATGTTCCGGTTGCCGATGACGAGCCGCGTCGGGCCGCCCCGGTACTTGAGGTCCTGCGGAGCGAAACCGATGGCCGAAAAGGGGAAGATCTGGTTGTCTTCTCCGATGGTCGTCCATCCGTCGATCATGGCATGGGCTCCGACCACTGTTCCGGATCCGATCGTCACGTTGGGTCCGATCACGCTGTAGGCGTGCACCACTACGGTGTCCGCCAGTTCGGCCTTGGGATCTACAATCGCTGTCGGGTGGATCTCCATGATTTCCCTTGCCGCCTCCGTGGGGTTCACTTGCGCTTCGGCGAATGGCCTGGCGGAAGGCCGGCGGGGCGAAGGGGGAGGTCCTTCGCCCCGGCGGGTTTCCGCGCAACTGAATCGGTCGCTGATGCGTCGGGCGCTACGCAATCGCATCGCTTTCGACGGTCGCCATCAGTTCCCCTTCGGCCACGAGCTGTTCGTTCACGTAGGCTTCGCCCTTCATCTTGAAGATGGGGCCCTTCCGCTTCATGATCTTCAACTTGAGGATCAACTGGTCTCCAGGACGCACCGGCCGCCTGAAGCGCACCTTGTCCATACCAAGGAAATAGACCGGTGCATTTTTCGGCTTCTCCATCACCTGGAACGCCAGGATGCCTCCCGTTTGGGCCAGCGCTTCCATGATGAGTACTCCCGGCATCAACGGTCGCCCCGGGAAGTGACCCTGGAAGAAAGGTTCGTTGATGGTGACGTTCTTCAAGCCCACCACCGAATCTTCGTTGATTTCCAATATGCGGTCCACAAGAAGGAACGGATAGCGGTGCGGCAAGGTCGCGATAATCTCCTCAATCGTTCGACTCATGGACCTCGTCCTCCTCGGCCTGCGGGCGCAGCTGTTTCAGGTAGCCTTCAAGCTCTGCGACGCGCTTTTGAAGTTCGCGGATCTGGTTTTTCATGCGCGGCAGCCGCTGGATGTTCGCATGGGTCCGGAACCATTGCCGGTGCTCCACAGCAGGACTTCCAATCAGATCCTTGCCCGGTTCCACCGAATGAGCGACTCCCGATTGAGCCCCGACGCGGACGGCGTCGCCGAGTTCGATATGGCCGACTACGCCCACCTGGCCTCCGAGCACCACGTGGCGGCCCAGCCGAGTGCTTCCGGCGATTCCCACCTGGGCGACCAGAAGGGAATGTTCGCCCACCACCACGTTGTGGGCCAACTGCACGAGGTTGTCGATCTTCGTTCCCCGCTGGATCCAGGTCTTTCCGAAGGTCGCTCGATCGACGGTGCAGTTCGCCCCGATTTCCACATCGTCGTCGATCTGAACGATCCCCGACTGCGGGATCTTGACGTGACGGCCCTGTTCGTCCTGGGCGAAACCGTAGCCGTCGCTTCCAATCACGGTTCCGCTGTGCACAATCACCCGGTCGCCGATGCGGCATCCGTCCAGAATGTACACGCCGGGGTAGATCAGGCAGTCTTCGCCGACACTTACGCCGCATCCGATATAGGCGGACCCGTAGACCCGCGTCCGGGCTCCGATCCGGGAGCCTGAACCCAGGTGAACCAGAGGGCCCACGCGCACCTCGGGGCCCAGCTCGACGCCCTCGGCCACGAACGCCGTCTCATGCACCCCGTCGTTCAAAGGCGGCAGGCGGTGGAAGAGCTGTGCGGCGCGGGCCATGGTCAGGTAGGGCCGTTCGGACAGGAGAAGAGGTCGGTCCATGGTGTCGGCCAGCGACGGCTCCACCACGATGGCTCCTGCCCGGGAACGAGGCACCATGGAAGCGTACTTTGCATTGGCGAGAAAGCTCAGGCGATCCGGTTCCGCCGCTTCCAGAGGGCCGACCCCGCGGATGACGATCGCCGGATCCCCGCGGTACGGCACGCCAAGAATTTCAGCGAGTTCCCCCAGCGTATAGGCCGACTTTTGATGGACGGTCATGGTGGTGTTCTTCCTCCAGGGGGATGCAGACTCCCTGAACGGCCGGGCTAGGGTTTCGCCGGTCCTGCCTTGTCCAGTTCATTGATCACCGCTTTGGTGAGGTCCGTTTTTTCTGTGGCGTAAACCAGGCCGCCTTTTTGAACTTCAAAAATGTAGTCGTATTTTTGATCCTTTCCCATCTTCTGCACGATTTCTATGATCTTGTCGATGATCGGGGCGGTGAGTTTCTGGGACAAGCGGTTCAGTTCCGTGTTGGTCTGCATGAGAAGCTTTTCGCCTTCGGACTGCATCTGCCGGAGTTCGGTGACTTTTTTCCTTTTCGCCTCGTCATCCAGCATGGCCTGCTGCTTTTCGAAGGATTCCCGCGCCTTCTGGAACGCATCCGACTTCTCCTCGACCTCCGACTCCATTTCCGCCTTCTTGGCCTGGAATTCTTCCTTGGCTTGCTTCCCCCACCGGGACTGATCCAGGACAGCCTGAAGGTCGAAGTAGCCGATCTTCACATCCGCTCCATGAGCCGGCGGTAGCGCAACGCTTGCCAGTAAGCCGAAAACGACCGCAACAGATGCTAGAAACTTTTTCATGCAACTCTCCTCTTAGCGCTTGCTCAAAAACAAGCTCACAAAAGTTGGGCTCTGAGGTTACTTCTCCTTGTAGGAGCGGGCTTGCCCGCGACCCGTAAAACCGGCAACACCCCGTTGACCCTGATCGGCGGCAAGCCGGCTCCTACAAAAAGGGAAAAGGGCCGGTGTTCCGTCACGGGGCAGCCTCGATTTTCCGTTATCGGTAGGAGCGGGCTTGCCCGCGACCCGTAAAACCGGCAATACCCCGTTGACTTTGATCGCCGGCAAGCCGGCTCCTACAAGGCATCAATCGCTCCTTAAGTGCCGTTCGCGAACCGCCCCTACGCGAAAAAAAACGGACACTCAATCCCCAAAAGAGTCAAGGGTATTCTCGGGCAGCTTTTTACTGCCTTGCAGTCTGAAATTCACCGTTTCGTTTATCAGAAAAACCCTCCCATGGAGAACTGCCACTTGCTCTTGCTTTCTCCGGGTTCCGGATCGAGGTTGTAGCCCCACTCGATCCGCAGGGGTCCCATGGGCGAGTTCCACCGGATGCCTCCGCCCGCCCCCGTTCGGAAATCCGATATTCGGAAGTCTTCATCGTCGTCGAAGGCATTGCCCGCGTCGAAGAACATCACACCGCGGACCCCGAGCTTTTCGATCAACGGGAAAAGCAATTCTAAATTAACGAGCCCAAACTTCAAGCCCCCGATGCTGTCTCCAGTCTCGGGATCCTCGGGGCCGACGTCGCCCCAGTCGAAGGCGCGGATGGAATTGATACCGCCCAGGAAGAAGCGTTCGTAGATCGGAACGGGATTATCCTCGTCGAGTTCCACGATCCATCCGACGTTGCCTCGCACGAAGCCCACGAATTTCCAGAACAACGGGAAGTACCGGCCGGAATCGATGACGGCGCTTACAAAATCGCTGTCGCTTCCCAGATAAGGGCTGGAAAACTCTAAGGACAAACTGTTTACGGACCCCCGGGTCGGCATAAACGGGTGGTCGGTGCTGTCCCGTTCGATGGACCCCATCACGGCGCTTTTCAGCTGTCTACCCTCTTGATCCTGGATGATGACTGCGGCGTCGTCGTCTACGTCGGTCACTTCCGCGTCCTCGAGGACGTAGGCGAGGTGCCAGCGGCTCCAGTTTCCAAAAGGATGGCTGATCCGTACCTTGCCTCCTTGGGCGTCCTTGTCGAAATCGTTGTATTCCCGGTACCAATCGTAAATGTCGAAGCCGAGCGAGAGCGGCTTGTCGAAAAGCCATGGCTCAGTGAAACTAATTGAATAACGCTGCGTTTCGCCTCCAAGGTAGGCCTTGAGAGCCAACTGCTGGCCCCGGCCGAACAAGTTGCGCTGAAGGATGTCCCCGCCGATGAACACACCCTCGTCCGAAGAAAAGCCGCCGCCCACGCTGAACGATCCGGTGGACTTTTCCTTGACGCGCACGTGGAGGTTCATCGCGTCTTCCTCGGTGCCCTGGGAAGGAAGGATTTCGGCTTCCTCGAAGTAATCCAGGCGCTTGAGGTTGAGGTTCGTACGTTCCAGCGCGCTCGCGCTGTATGTGTCGCCTTCAGCGAGTGTGAACTGGCGCCGGATCACCTTGTCCTGCGTCTTCACGTTGCCTGAAATGGTGATGCGCTCGATATGGATCTTTTTACCCTTGTGCACCTCATATATCACGTCCGCCGTGTTATCTTCCGGCCGGCGGATGACCCTCGGGTTCACTTCGGTATAGGCGTAGCCTTCGTCCATGTAGGCGGTGGTGATCTTCTTCAGGTCGTTTCGAAGCTTCTCGCGGCTGAAATAGTCCCCCTCCTTCAGTTCGAGCTGATCCTGGAGCGTTTCGTTCAGTTCCTGGAGATCCCCGGCTATGCCCACCGAACTCATTCGGTACCGTTCGCCCTCTTCGATGGGAAACTCCACCGTGAAGCCTTCACCGTCCTGCTTCACCTCGGGCGAGCCCACACGAGCGTCCATGAATCCCTGATCGTGGTAAAAGGCGGTCAGGCGGTCCACGTCGGTTTCCAGAACATCGCGCTGCAGCACGCCCTTGTCGCTGAACCAGTGAAACCAGCCCCGTTTTTTGGTTTCCATGACGCTTCGGAGCTTCCGGTCGGAAAAGCTGTGGTTGCCGATGAAATCGATCCTCTTGATGTAGATTTTATTGTTTTCACGGATGTTGAAGGTGACCACGGCCTGGCGGGGATCCTTAGGAAACTGGATGACGTGGTCCACTTCGGCATCGAAATACGCCTTTTGATGGTATAGGGACAGGATGCGCTGCACGTCCTCGGTGACCACGTTGGGCTGAAGCACGGTGTACGGTTTGGTGGAAATGGCGGCGAGGATATCCTTGTCGTCGATTTCCTTGTTTCCTTCAATCCGGACATCAATCACCGTGGGTTTTTCGCGGACCACGAAGGTGAGGATCTTGCCGGCCGGACTGTCGCTCACCTCCGCCTCCACCGACTCGAAATAGCCCATCTGGTAAATGGTCTTGATGTCTTCGCGGACCACGTCGGGACGCAGCACCTCCCCTTTACGGTTCTTCAGATTGATGCGGATGGCGTCGGCTTCGATCCGTTCGTTGCCACGCACCTGGATGTCCGCGATCAGGGCTTTTGCAAGGACGTGGACCACCACCTGCTGTGTGAGTTCACGGGTGGCGGAGGCCAACTGGTCGATGGATGCGGCTTCGGCAAACAGGGCTTGGGGGGGCCTGCCTTCCCGGAGGTCCACCAGGGTGGCGTCCAGGCTGAACCGCTGGCCCACCTGAGTCAGGCTGCCGTAGACGACATAGTCGGCTTCCAGTCGCCGGCCCAGCGCGGAAGCCTCATCCGGATCCCGCACGCCACCAATAGACTGCGCCGCCTGAGCCGCCTGCTCCGACGGTACCGCGTCGACGCCCTGTTCACCCAGGGCGCGGGTCAGGAGATCCTGGGCCATGCGCCCGAGGGTGGGCATGGGGTCTTGGGTGAACACCGCGAAAGGAGCCACGGCAATTCGAGGGGAGGGTTCCTGCGCGGAGGCGACACCCGCGGCCAGCACCATAAGCAGGGGGAGGACGAGTTTACGCATCCGTCTGAGCTTCCTTGGTTTTTTCGACCACGAACCCTTTGGTAGCGTAAAAAATAATAGACGTAATATTTGATACCAAATTCTATTTCCCCTCCCCTTGTGGGAGGGGATTAAGGGGAGGGGAACGTAACTGATTGACATACGTTAATTTTCTCATCCTCACCCCAACCCTCTCCCATCAAGGGAGAGAGGGATTTTCCCCTCGTTCCCAAGCTCCAGCTTGGGAACGCCCTGCCCGGGAAGCTCCAGCTTCCCTCCTGCTACAGCTGAAACGCGCTGTCTTTCTAGGGAGCTCGCCAGGATCTCGAAGTGGTCTTTCCCCTCGTTGCCAAGCTCTGGCTTGGGAACGGCCTCACCGAAGCTGGAGCTTCTGCACACTTGTGTTTCCAAGCTGGAGCTTGGGAACAAGAAGCAAAAGATCTGCACCCATTCTATTTCCCTTCCCCTTGTGGGAGAGGGGGAGAGGGGGATTTTCTGACCTTCGTTAACCTTTTTGCTTAAAGTCTCCACTTTAGAACGCTACCAACCCTTTTATGCCTCTTTAAGCTGTCCGTTCACCAAGCGAAGTGTCCGATGCATCAACGACGCCAGTTCGCGGTTGTGCGTCACCACCACCATGGTGATGCGGAGTTCTTCGTTGAGCGAAACCAGCAGGTCGTGCAGCTGCCGCCCCGTCCGCGTATCCAGGTTTCCGGTCGGCTCGTCGGCCAGGACCACCTTGGGTTTCATGAGGAGTGCACGAGCCACCGCCACCCGCTGCTGTTCGCCTCCGGACATTTCGGCCGGTCGATGTTGGGCCCGATCCGCCAGTCCCAGCCGCTCCAGCAAGGCTTCCGCTTCCCCGCGCAACTCCCGCCGGGGCCTTCCCGCAATGTGCCCCGGCATCATCACGTTCTCCAGGGCGCTGAATTCGGGCAGCAGGTAATGGAACTGAAAAACAAACCCGATGCTCCGGTTCCTGAATCCTGCCAGTTCCCGGTCGTTCCAGGCCAGCACGTCGTCGCCGCCGAAAAGGACCTTCCCGGATGTGGGCCGGTCCAAAGTCCCCAGGATGTGAAGCAGCGTCGACTTTCCGGCACCCGATGCGCCGACGATGGCAAGCCGTTCCCCCCGCTGGATGACCAGTTCCAGGTCCCGGAAGAGCTCGATTCGTAGCGGTCCGTTCTGAAAGACTTTTCCGATACCCAGGGCGTGAATATGTGCGGCCTGGCGGTGGTTGACGGTCTCATTCATAGCGCAGAGCTTCCGCCGGATTGAGTTTCGCGGCCTGCCCGGACGGGTAGAGGGTGGCACCGAGGCAAATGGCCACCGCGGCCAGCGCGATGAGGGTCACATCGGTCATTTCCATCCGGACCGGCAGCGTCGAAATGTAATAGACGTCGCGAGGAAGTTCGATGAACTGGTAGCGCTTCAGCAGGCCACACAATGAAAAGCCCCCGGCCAGGCCGAAAAGGGTGCCCACGACACCGATCATGAGGCCTTCCAGGACGAAGATTCTCCGGATGCTCGACGTGCTCGCCCCCATGGCTTTCAATATGGCGATATCGCGCGTTTTCTCCATGACCATCATGATGAGGGAACTCACGATGTTGAAGGCCGCCACCAGGACGATCAGCGTCAAAATGATAAACATCACCACTTTTTCCAGCTTCAAGGCCGAAAAAAGGTTCTGATTCATCTGCATCCAGTCCCTGACCCAGTAAGGATAGCCCAGCTTTTCGCGGAGCCGCTCCGCCACCGCATGGGCCTTGTAAATATCTTCCACGCGGACCTCGACCCCCGAAACCACGTCGCCGATACCGAGAAGTTGCTGCGCCGACTCCACGTGCACGTAGGCGAGGGTGTTGTCATATTCGTACATGCCGGATTGAAACAGCCCCACCACCCGAAACATCTGGCTCTTGGGGACACGGCCCACCGGCGTCAGCCGGCCGGACGGGGCGATGACCGTGAGGTAGTCGCCGGTTCCGACTCCAAGGTTTTTCGCCAGTTCGACGCCGAGCACGATTCCCGCGCGGTGTTCCGCTTCCGTCGAACCAGAAGGGGGCTTGAGCGCTTCCAGGTCGCCTTCCAGCAGGTTCTTGCGGATTCCGGTCACCCGGTGAGACGTTTCGGGATCGATTCCCCGGACGATGGCTCCCGAAATGTTCTTTCCCGAATTGAGCATCACCTGAGTGTAAATGAAAGGCGTGGCGGCCACGACGCCTTCACTGGCTTCGGCCGCCTTCACGATGGCTTCATAATCGTCGATGTTGCCCTGGAAATGGCCGATCACCACATGAGACGTGACCCCCAGGATCCGATCCCGCAGGTCTTCCTGGAATCCGTTCATCACGGCGAGTACCACGATGAGTGCCGTCACTCCGACCGCCACCCCCGCCATGGAAATGAGCGTGATCAGGGAGATAAAGGCATGCCGCCTCTTGCCCAGAAGGTATCGGAGACTGACGATGAGTTCGAAGTTCATAGAGGCGTCTGGGTCTTTTTCTCCGATCTCAGGAGTGGAAAGAGGATCACGTCCCGGATGCTCGGTGCATCGGTGAAGAGCATCACCAGGCGGTCGATGCCGATCCCCTCGCCGGCGGCCGGGGGCATGCCGTATTCGAGGGCCCGGATGTAATCCTCGTCCATGAGGTGCGCCTCTTCGTCCCCGGCCTCGCGGGACGCCAGCTGCCGCTGAAACCGAGCCCTCTGATCCCGCGGATCGTTCAGTTCGGAAAACGCGTTGGCCATCTCCCGCCCGGCGATGAACAGTTCGAAACGGTCCGTGAGATCCGGCTCCACCTCGTTTCTCCTGGAAAGCGGGGAAACTTCCAAGGGGTAGTGGGTGATGAAGGTGGGCTGAACCAGAAGCGGTTCCACCAGGACGTCGAAAAGCTTGGTGAGCAGCTTCCCGTGTCCCTCGTACTTTTCCGCCTGAATCCCGTGAGCGCGGGAAAAACGGAGCGCCGCCTCGAAGTCTTCGATGGCCTCCTCGGGGACGTTTCCGAGCTGCGTCAGGGCTTCGTAGAGCCGGTAGCGCCGCCAGGGAGGTGTGAGGTCGATGAGCTGGTTCTGGTAAGTCAGCTGGAGGCTCCCACCGTTTACCCGATGAGCCACGTGGGCGAACAGCTCCTCAGTGAGCGTCATCAGGTCTTCATAGGTGGCGTAAGCCTGGTAGAATTCCAGCATGGTGAACTCGGGATTGTGCTGGGTGGAAATGCCTTCGTTTCTGAAATTCCGGTTCAGCTCGAAGACCCGCTCGAATCCGCCCACCAGCAGCCGTTTCAGGTAGAGCTCCGGGGCGATCCGAAGATAAAGCTCCATGCCCAGGGCGTTGTGGTACGTCTTGAACGGCTTCGCCGTGGCTCCCCCCGGGATGGCCTGCATCATGGGCGTTTCCACTTCCAGGAACCCGCGCTCGCAAAGAAACTCCCGGACCGCCTGAATGATGGCGCTTCGCTTGACGAACGTCTCCCGGACGGATTCGTTCACGATGAGGTCCACATAGCGCTGGCGGTATCGGGTTTCGACGTCTTTCAGGCCGTGGTATTTTTCGGGAAGCGGGCGAAGGTTCTTGGTGAGGAGGTCGAAGGCGTGGACGAAGAGCGTGAGTTCGCCGGTGCGCGTCTTGAACAGCCGCCCCCGTACCCGAATGATGTCTCCGATGTCGAGCTTCTTGGCGAAATCGTATCGCTCTTCCCCCAGTTCGTTTCGCTGAAAATAGAGCTGGATGCGGCCCTGGGCGTCCAGAATGTGCATGAACGTGGACTTACCGAAGGACCGGATCGCCATCACGCGGCCGGCCACTGTGAACTCTGGAGCCTGGTCCTCCAGCTCCTCGGCGCTTTTCGATCCATGGTCGCGCAGGATGTCGCCGATGTGATCCGACACCGCGAGGCCGTTGGGGAAAAGAGCCCAACCGCTTTGCTCCAGTTCTTCCGCTTTTCGAAGCCGCTCGCGCATCACCAGGTTGAGGTCGTCCATTCCTTGCGGGTCCTTTCCGCTGTACCGTCTGGTGCGGTTGAAGTCTCCCAGGTCCGAAGCGGACTGACGTTAGATGATTTGGTGCCTGCCGTCAAGGGTCAGGCCGGAACGCGATGCGGAGAGGACTCAGGAATTCTGCGATTTCTTGAACAGGCTGGACAGGCTGAAGGAGATAATCAGGAGGCTCAAGATGAACAGCACCCATTTGCCTTCGGCGATGAGGTCAAGGACGCCCAGGACCAGGAGGAAAACGCCACCGGACAGGCAGATCCAGGCGGTCGACTTGTTCATGCTCCCACGACTCCCCGCGTTGGGATAACAGAGGAAAACGCCACCGTTGATTTCCATACCAGCCATTCGTTTACTGGTTTTTCCCGCCGTTGGCAAAGGAAAAGGCGCCCGTTGCGACCCGGCGGGGGAGCGGCGGGCCGGGAGGAGGAGGCGAAACTACCGGTTGACACTCCACGATTACACCGTCTATTTTCTTCGGCGCCCCGCCGAAGGTTCTTTGCGGGGGCTTTCGAGTGGCGAGCGCCTGTAGCTCAGCCGGACAGAGCAACGGACTTCTAATCCGTGGGTCGGGGGTTCGATTCCCTCCAGGCGCGCCAGAGAAATCAAGGGGTTACGAGGATTGCTCGTAACCCATCTTTGCTTTATGCACGCATTACGTACGCGAACTGCGGTTTGCCGCCCTACCTCTCTAGAAACAATAATGGGGGTTTGTTCTCGCAACCCCCATCCCTACAACTTTGTGTAGCGAGACACGCCAAAAGAATTCTCCGGGTTTAATCAATCTCGATCTGGTCAAAGCTTGGTCGATGCTCATCAGAAGAGCAGGGGCAAGCTGAACCTCAAAGAATAACCCCCGCTGTCTGTAACACTGATCTTTGCTCACATAGGTGGGAAAAGCTCTCTGTCTTGACCAGAGCTGATCAGACGTCCTTGGGATATCAAACCCCTTATCAGGTCTATGTCAAATAACAATTATCTTTTAACTCTGTGCAGGCTTCAAGAATACACCTTATATGACTCAATTTTTTGTCTTGACAATGGGGAGACGCTCAGGGTACTCGAATGAGGGCGTCAGACTGAGACTCAGAATTCCCGGGATCGAGAACCAGGTGCCACCCGGCTTGCTGCCACAAGGGTTTGGATATGCGACTGAGCTGGGAACGGTGGATTTCGACGTCGATGACGAATTCTCCCTTTCAGCCAACGTAGGGCTCTTTTGGGAGATTACTGAGTGGATCGCTCTCCGAGTAACCTACCGGAGTGAATCCTCAGCCCACATGAAAGGTTAACAACAATGAGAGCGAAAACCTCACCCAAAACCAGGTCGTCTATTCGCCGTACTTCGGCGACGAAATCGATGCGGAGACCGATATTCACAACTTCATGATCACGGTGAGCTGCCGGTTTTGAGCTCCTGTGCATCTAAGGCGGTTGTGTGTTGGTATGGCCGCATGGGGAATGATTGTATTCCCCATGCATCCGATGGTAGGTTAATGACATAATAGAGGGGATTCGTAACCATGGAATGGAGTATCGGCAAAATCATGAGCAAGAGGGCGATGGTCAGCCCGAACAAACCTGCGCTTATTTTCGAAGATAATCCTATAACTTATAAGCAGCTGAACGATGAAACCAATCGGATCGCGCATTTGTTGCAATCACTTGGTCTAAAAAAAGGGGACCGCATATCCGTCGATCTTCTCAACTGTCCTGAATTCCTGGCCATTTATATGGCCGCCGCAAAGCTTGGACTTATCTTTGCCCCGCTCAACTTCCGCATGGTCGCCCCGGAGATCGAGTATCAACTAAAGAACTCCGGCGCGCGCCTGATCGTGTTTCATGATGCCTTCGCCAAGAATATCGAGCCCATACGCTCATCGACACAAGTGGAGGAAGACAAATTCATCGTCCTGCGAAGCGGCGCCTCAGAGCGAGGTGATTGTGGCGCCTGGGCGCGGGACTATCATGAACTGCTTCGAGAGCAGCCCTGCGATGAGCCGGTGGTGGCGGAATCCGTGAAGCTGTCCGATCCTTTGGCCATCATCTACACTTCCGGAGTCACCGGTAGTCCCAAGGGAGCGGTTTTGTCCCACGAACAGACCTACTACAAGAACTTCCAAATCATACTGTATACCGACATGCGGGAAGAGGATGTATTTTTGTCGCAATTACCGCTGTTTCATTCAGGAGGTTTATTCATTATCGCAACACCCGTCCTGTGCAGGGGAGCGACACTGGTCATGCGGGCCAATTTCCGGCCGGAGCAGTTTGCCGCCGATATCCAGCGCTATCGCGTTACGGTCATTTTTGCCCTTACCACGATGTGGCGGTTCGTGCTCCAGGCAAAAGCGCTGGATGGCGTCGACACGAGCAGTGTGAGGGTTGTCCTGGGCGGCGGGGAGCGTACGCCTGCGAGCCTCATAAAGGAGTTGGCGGAAAAGGGATTGTACATGCAAACCGGTTTTGGCCAGACGGAAAATTCCGCCATGATGATGCTGCCGAAAGCGGATATCACGCGAAAAGCTGGATCTATCGGCCTGCCTGGCTTCTTTACGGAGGTTTGGATCGAGGATTCGAATGGCAGGAGACTTCCTCCCGGCGAGATAGGGGAGATTGTTGCGACCGGTCCTACGGTCATGACCGGTTACTGGAATAATCCCGAGAAGACAAGGGAAACGATCGTCAACGGTGTGCTTCACACAGGTGATCTTGGATATACGGACAAGGACGGGTATTTCTACATCGTGGACAGGGCTAAAGACATGTATCGGAGCGGGGGCGAAAACGTCTACCCGGCGGAGATAGAAAGGGTTCTGTGTGAACATCCTAAAATAGAGAATGTTTCCATCATAGGTGTGCCTGATGATAAGTGGGGAGAGACAGGCAAGGCATTCATAGTCTGCAAGAAGGGGGAAACAATTACAAGGGACGAGATATATTCCTACCTGGACGGCAAGGTAGCCAGGTATAAGTTTCCCACGCATATTGTGCTGGTGGATTCATTGCCCATGACGTCCAGCGGAAAGATCAGGAAGTCGGCTCTCAAGGAAGCGGAAGCCACCGTCTTCGATTAGAGAGGCCTTTCTGACAAAGGGAGTGCCTGCCTGAGGGGAAAGCACCAAAAGCTCTGGGTGCGGCGTGGTGGGTTTGGACAGCGATTCGCGGGTGAGGCGATGCAGTGCTTGGTTGAATAAGAATTCTACAGTCTTGGAAGAGGTGTGTAAGTGAGCTCAGCAAACGAAAAAATAGCGCATGAGCGGAAAGAATGGCAGGAAAAGGTGGTTTCCAAGGCGCTCGAAAAACTGGGCCTTGAGGAGAATCCGGTATCCTTTTACTCGCCTGACCTATTGGGGGATTTCGATTTTCTCTCCAAGGTGGGGTTTCCCGGGCAATACCCTTTCACGGCCGGCAATGATGTGGTACCCCGGTGGCAGGCATTTGCGGCCAAGATGGCCAGGGCCCAGGAACGTTATGAGTGGGGGGCGGGCAGTGTAGGGAAGTACGCCGGCTTTGGGACTCCGGAGGACTATCGCGACTACCTGGTGCGCATGCACGCCATGGGCCGCAAGGGTGGACCCAACATGGCCTTGGATCTACCGACCCAATGCGGGTACGATTCGGACAGCCCGTGGGCGGAAGGCGAAGTGGGCCGCGTAGGGGTCGCGATTGACAGCTTGCGCGACTTTGAGATCATCTATGAACCATACACCGGGGAGCTGGAATTGGATCGAATATCTTCCAATTTTACCATCAATGCTCCCGCTGCGGTCATTATCGCCATGTACGCCGCTCTTGCCGAAAAGCGAGGTGTTCCCCTTGCCGCTTTACGCGGGACACCGCAAAACGACACTCTCAAGGAATATATTGCCCGGGGAATGTACATATTTCCACCGGGGCCGTCTCTGCGGCTCTTTCGCGATATCTTGGTCTTTTGCACCGAAAAGATGCCGAAATTCAACATAACGAGCATCGGCGGCTATCATATAAGAGAGGCCGGTGCCACGCGGGAGCAGGATCTTGCTTTCAGTATGGCCATTGGAGCCGCATATCTTCAGGCCGGGGTCGATGCCGGGCTGAACATCGATTCGTTCGCTCCCCAATTCACCTTCAACGCCTTTGGCGGAAGCATGGAGATCTATCATGAGATCGCCTTTCAACGCGCCGCTCGTCGGATGTGGGCCGGTCTGCTGAAAAACAGGTTCGGCGCGAAAAACCCCCGGTCGATGATGATCCGGCAGATATCCACCGCCCATATCGGCTGTTCAAGCACCACGCTGCAGCGGCCCCTCAACAACCTGAGCCGGGCCGTGGTAGGGGGTCTGGCCGCAGGCATGTCCGGCGGCATTCCCGGCACATTTCCCCCCTATGATGAACCGCTCGGCCTGGGACACAGCCTGGAGGCCCAGCAACTTTCACATGACGCCACTCGCATCCTCATATACGAGGCAAAGGTAGGTGGAGTGAGCGATCCATGGGCCGGGTCGTATTTCATGGAATCGCTTACCAATGAAATCGAGGAGGCTGCATGGGAGGAGTTCGAAAGGATCGAAAAGATGGGAGGGGCGGTGCCCGCTATAGAAAGCGGATATATGAAAAAGGCTGTGGCGCGAAGCGCCTATGAAAAGCAGAGGAAGATAGAAAGACAGGAAGAGTTCGTCGTTGGTGTGAATTGTTTTAACGGACCTCACGAGATTGACGTTGAGGTGAGCCGCACCGTCGAGGAGGTCTATGCGCCTGAATTGCTTGAAACGGCGGAACGCCGCAAATGTGAGAGCCTGACGCGGCTCAAGCGGGAACGGGACGGACGGGCTCTGAGAGAGCATCTTGACCGGCTGAAACTAAATGCCGCCGACGAATCGAAAAATCTGATGCCGGATATTCTGGCATGCGTGAAATCTTATGCAACCCTTCAAGAGATATGCGATGTGCTGAGGGAGGTCTTCGGGGAGGCGCAGCCGACCAAGTTGTAGGATCGTCGGCCGCGGGAGTGCAACGAGCAGGCTTTTGTCCATATTGAGGAGAAGGGAATCAACCGTGGAAGAAAGCGTTCTGACTTTCGTTTCGGGGGCGCTGCTGTTCAATGCTATTCCGCATCTGGTGCGCGGAATCTGTGGGGATCGGCATATGACGCCGTTCAGCCGGACGTCAAGTGCGGTGACCAACGTCATTTGGGCATGGGTCAACATCGTCATCGGTGGCTGGCTTCTCATGTCGGCCACAGCGGTCGATCTGGCGGCGAAGGAGGTCGCATGCTTTGCCGCCGGGGGCTTTGTTCTGTCGCTGTTTCTCGCTTGGTTCTGGTCGAACCCTGAAGCCCGGCTGCCCTGGCATAAACAATGAGATAACGAGTCCGGGTTGCGTACCGCCACGCGGCGGAGTGGTCCTATGAGGCTGTCTAAGAATATACTTCAGCCTTCTGAGGATTGAGTGTCCGTTTTCTCGCGTAGGGGCGGCTCGCGAAAGGGCGCACAAGGAGCGGCTCATGCCCTGTAGGAGCCGGCTTGCCGGCGACTCCGGTCGCGGCCAAGCCCGTTCCTACAGGAACAAAGAACCTCAGGGGCCGACTTTGATGAGCTCGTTTCTGGACAGGCTCTATTCACAATTCACCACATCTTGGATTGAAGGACGGGCTTAGATGGAAAAGACCGTTATGCCGATGACGAGGAGGCTCGCCGGCTTCATCGCCGGATACAACGCCGGGGGGATTCCCTCAGTGGTTTACGAGCATGCCAAGGTTGCATTTTTGGACTGGCTGGGTGTAACCCTTGGGGGTAAGGAGGATCCCCTTGTGAAGAAACTGATCGCCTACTCGGAGCTCATGGGTGGGAACGAGCAGGCGACGATCCTGGGATACGGTGTCAAGAAATCGCTTGAGCAGGCTGCGCTGATCAATGGTTCGGCTTCGCACGCCCTGGATTTCGACGATACCCTCGAAGCCTCTCTTGGGCATCCTTCGGTAACCTTGTTTCCTTCTCTTTTGGCCCTTGCCGAGTGGCAGGGGAGAAGCGGTATCGATTTCCTGACCGCGTATGTCATAGGCTTGAAGGCCGCGGCTGTCATCGGCGCCTGTGCCGGCCTTCCCCACTACATGTCGGGATCTCACGCGACGGCGACCATTGGGCATCTTGCTTCCGCGGCGGCGAGCGCCAGGCTTCTTGAGCTGGACGAGCAGCAGACCCTTTTTGCGCTGGGCATTGCCGGGACCCAGGCTGCCGGGCTCAAAAGGGTTTTCGGTACCATGTGCAAGCCACTTCATGCGGGCAGGGCTTCCCAGGCCGGATTGACGGCGGCCCTTCTTGCGAAAGAGGGTTTTACCAGTGCCGAAGATATCTTGGAAGGACCGCACGGATTTTTTGCCGTTTTGAAGGGAGAAGTGAAAGAAGCCGTGCTGGAATCGCTTGGGAAAACCTGGGACATCGAAAAGCTTGCGCAAAAATACCATGCTTCTTGTCATGCGACACACTCTCCCATAGAGGCGGCCGTATGGCTTGTGGAAACACACCGCATCAAGGCTCGGGATCTGCGTGAGATCAAGGTTTTTGTGTCACAGCTCGCACTCGACGCCGCCGGAAAGCTTGCACCGACCTCCGGCCTGGAGGGAAAGTTCAGCATTCCTTATTGCGTGGTCAATGCGATTCTGCGGAGGGACACGGGAATGACGGCATTTACCGATGAAAAGGTTCGAGACGCAGAGGTCGCAGAGTATATGAAGAAGGTAAAGCTGGAGCTCGACGATGGGCTCGGAGGCCTCGAAGCACGCGTAGTGCTGGTTGACAACGGCGGCGAGGAATATGTGAAAACGTGGGACATCTTGAAAGACATTCCGGATCTGGAGACGAAGAAAAGAAAAATAGGGGATAAATTTTCCGATCTCTGCCGAGCCGTCCTTGGAGACACCAAGACTCGGAAATTAAGAGATCAGGTGGTATCTTTGGAAAAGCTGGACGCTATGCCGAGGATCATCGAACAGATTTAGCAGGTTTCGCAAACCCAGTGGTTTGGAAGTTGCCCAAACAGGCTTGCAAGAGTATTTGCTGGCGTTATTGGTCGGAAGGCGGTCATGAGTGTTGCCGGCTCCCGTGGAGATTCCGTGTCGGTTGAAGAAATCGTCATTGAGGAGGATTGGAATGGCTGAGAAATGTGTGATTGTGAGCGCCAAGAGAACACCTTTTGGTAGATACTTGGGTTCTCTGTCCGAGATGGAGCCCCTCGACGTTGCCGTCCATACCGCCAAGGCGGTGCTGAATGCACCGGGGAGAGATATTGGAGCCGATATCCAGCAGATCTTCGTTGGGAACTGTATTCCGAGCGCCTTTGAAACTGGCTCGGTTACCGGAAGACAGATTGGCCTGAAGCTCGGCCTTGATGTTTTTACAACCACCATCGATACCGCTTGTTGTGCCCCTCTTACGGGTCTGCGAATGGCCTGTTGGGGGATGCGACTGGGCGAGATCGAGTCTGCTCTTGTGATCGGGGTTGAGGCCATGAGCCGTACGCCGCATGGGAGCCGTCAATTCAGGACGGGAGTCCGGATTGGGTCCGTCATGCTGCCGGACCCGATATATCCGATTTCGTATCCCGGCTATAATCCGGTATCTGTGGATGCCTCGGATGGTGCGGAAAAGTATGGCATTTCAAAACGGATGCTGGATTCTTTTGCGATGGGATCCCATTTGAAATGGGAGAAGGCGGCGCGAGAAGGTAAATTCGATGACGAACTGGCGCCCATTCCAGTCGTAAAGGGTCGGGAGAGGTATCTGTTTGCCCAGGACGAGATGCCCCGTCCCGGCGGGTCCGTGGCCGCAATCGAAATGCTGCCGACTGTATTCGGAGCTAAAACAACCACGGCGGGAAACGCTCCCGGACTCAACGACGGTGCTTCCGCAATGGTGGTGATGACGGAAAGAAAGGCCAAGGAGCTGGGCCTGCCGGTGCTGGGCACCATTGTGGATCAGGTGGGTAGGACCGATCAACCGTTTGGCATCTCCTGGATCCCCGCAAAGGTTATCGAGAAGCTTCTGGGCAGGACCGCCATGGCCATCGAGGACATGGATCTCATCGAAATCAACGAAGCGTTTGCGGCCATGCCGTTGGTGAGTACACGGATACTTTCGGGAGGCGATGACAGGAAGTGGCTCGAGCTGATCGCCAAGACCAATGTCAATGGGGGAGCCATCGCCGTTGGCCATCCAGTTGGTGCTTCAGGGCTCAGGATAACCATGACAATGATGTACGAGCTGCGGCGAAGGGGCGGCGGAATGGGTATTGCTGCAATCTGCGGCGGCCTGACCCAGGGAGAGGCCGTGATAATCAAGGTATAAGCAAGCGATGTCGCTTTCCTGACGGCCTCTGTCTATCCAAGTGCTCTATATAGTAGGGAGGTTTACATATGCCGGAAGTTACCTATCGGTTGGATTCCGAAATGCGATTGGCGACATTCCTCATCGATACCGCCGCCCCTGTCAATGCCATAGGGGAACAGTTCATCAAAGACCTTGCAGAATGTACCCGAAGGGCCAACGAAGATGGCGTGAACGGTGTGATCCTGGCATCGGCAAAGCAGAAGAGTTTCCTGGACGGCGCGAACCTCAAGGAGATAAGGACCGCGGCCTCTGCTTTCGCCTTAAAACACATGGTGCGCAGTCTCCAAGACGTGTTCTCCGAATTGGCCAAGAGTCCGTTTCCCGTTGTAGCTGTGCTTACGGGGCAGACTGCATTGGGGGGTGGTTTCGAGATGATCCTGTGGACCTGCGACCATGTGTTTGCGACCGAAGGATGTAGGATGGGGCTGCCGGAGACCAATATCGGCTTGTTTCCCGCAGGGGGCGGTCCCGAGTCTCTCAGGAGACTGGTCGGATTGGAGAAGATGCTGGACCTGGTGATGAAGGGACAGGTCCTTCCTGCCGAGGCCTACGTACCTACGGGGGTGGTGAGCATTGTCGGTAAAAAGGAAATCTTCCTGGAAGCTGGGAAATGGCTCAAGAATCATCCCGGAGTTATCAATCGCAACTACGACCCGACATGGCAGGAGCCGGGCATCCAGGGCATCGAGGAACGCAAGCAGCTCGTTCAACAGGCGCGAGCCTTGTATTGTGTTTGTCCCGAAAGACCCTACCTGCGCGCCGTGTTGGATGCCGTTGAAGAAGGTCTGACCTTGCCGTTCGAGGAAGCTGCTGGGGCCGAGATCAAATATTTCGCTCCGCTGATTGAAAATGAAAATGTGCGCAACAAGATCGACTTTTTTTTCCTCACGACCAGTATCGCCCCGAAGCTGGCTGTGGCAAACGTGAAGAAGGCCGTTGCAGTGCCTCGTCTCGCGATCCTGGGTGCTGGTCTGATGGGCCGGGGTATTGCCCAGGTCTGTGCGGACAGGGGCATTAGAGTGCTTCTCTTGGATGTCGATCTGAAGACGGCGAAAAAAGCGGTGGAAAATATAGACTCCAGCCTCGATTCCCTGGTGCGGAAGGGGCGCTGGAGCGCTGAGCGCAAGGCCTCCGTCATGGCCAATATCAATGTCGGTGATGACTATACCGCCCTCAAGGATGTGCCGTTGGTCATTGAGGCGGTTTTCGAGGACCTGGAGCTCAAACGGAAAGTATTGAAGCAGGTGCAGGACGTGAATCCCGACATTATTTTTGCGTCGAATACTTCGACCATTCCCATGGACGAAATCGCCGCCGAGTCGGCCCGCCCTGAACAGGTTGTCGGGATGCATTATTTTTCCCCCGTACCCCTGATGCCCTTGCTGGAGGTGATCCAAGGGCCGCGAACGTCGGAAAGTGCGCTCGCCACGGCGGTGGTTACAGGGCGGCAGCAGGGAAAGACCTGCATCGTCGTCGGAGACGGTCCAGGCTTCTATACCAGCCGAACGTTCGGAGTCTACGTAACGATGGGGTTCTTCCTGGCCGAACTGGGCATCAATCCATGGGAAGTGGACCGTCTTGCGTTGGAAGCCGGATTTCCACAGGGTCCGTTGAATGTATATGGAACGGCGGGCGGAAACGTCATCTATCACGCCGCGTTATTCCTAAAGTCCAGGCGGCCGGAGTTCACGGAAATCCCCAAGACCATGATCAACATGTACGAGGCCGGCTATGTCGGTGCGGGCAAGCCCTGCTTTTACAAGAACGGGTCGCAACCGGATGAGTCAGTGCTCCAATTCATTGTGAGGAATGAAAGCCTGCCGGTTCCCGATGCGGCAACGGCCAAGGAGATGTTACTGCTTGCGATGGTCAATCAGGCATTTCATTGCCTGGATGAAGGTGTTCTCAGGAACTATTACTCGATGGACTTGGGTGCGGTCCTGGGAATAGGCTTTCCGGACTGCTGGCACGGTCCTGGTCGCTACGTAAGTCTTAAGGGGGTGAGTGCGACAAGGAAGCGCCTGCAACAGTTGCATGACCAATACGGATTGGCCTTTTTAACCCCGGCTGCCGAGTTTAGCCGACTGGCCGCATGCGGCGTGGACAGAGGCCTTATTTGACCCATCGGTGAGCCGAGATGAGGGAGGCAGGGATTTTACAACCCATGGATGCCAGCGTTTCCGGACATGGGGGCGCGATGGAGTCGCATCCGTGGTCTGTATCGAACAACCTGTGTCCCGTGGGAGAGGTTATTTAGATGAACACCGAGAAAAGAGTGAGAGTTCTGGTGGGGAAACCGGGCCTCGACGGTCATGACCGTGGTGCCCAGGTGATAGCCTACGGACTTAGAGATCTGGGCTTTGAGGTTGTTTATACCGGCCTGCGCCAAAAGCCCGAAGACATCGCCCGGGCAGCGGTGGAGGAGGATGTGGACGTTGTGGGGCTCTCGATTCTCTCCGGTTCTCATTTGGCTATGACGCGCAAGGTAATCGAAAAGCTGGCCGAGCTGAAGGCCGGTGACATCATGGTTCTTGTCGGTGGTGTGATTCCAGAAGAAGACATTGCCAAGCTCAAGGAGATGGGGGTTGCGGGGGTATTCACGGCGGGAACCTCGATCGGCGAAATTGCGGAGTTCATCCGCTCGCATGTTCGTAATCAAGGGCCCGGCTCCCAGTCGGTCGCATAACGAAGGAACCGGCTCTTCTTGAAAGGTGACGGGCACGGATTCCACCCGAGGGCACCCAACAAGATGAGGCTTTGATGGAAGAGTCCTGGAAGAAATTGATCGAAGACATGCAGAATGGGTCTTTGCGGGCGATGGCCAGGCTGATAACCCGTGTCGAGAACAGGGAGGACGGCTGGCTGGACGCTATGAAGGCTATATATGGAAAAGGCGGCAATGCTCGGGTCATCGGCATCACCGGACCTCCGGGGGCAGGTAAAAGCACCCTCGTTGACGGACTCACGCGAAAGCTTGTCGATTTGGGTTTCGATGTGGGTATCATCGCTGTCGATCCCTCGAGTCCATTCTCCGGGGGGGCGCTCCTGGGGGATCGCCTTCGAATGGGTAAGGCGACTGCTCTTGAGGGTGTCTTTGTTCGTTCTATGGCTACTCGGGGGGCACTCGGGGGATTGAGCCAGGCGGCCCGCGATGCCGTGAAGATAATGGACGCGTTCGGGAAACAGATAGTGCTGATAGAGACGGTCGGGGTAGGCCAAGACGAGGTGGCTGTTGTAAAGACCGCAGATCTTGTGCTCGTCGTTTGTGTCCCTGGAACGGGAGACGCTATCCAGGCCATCAAGGCTGGAGTCATGGAAATTGCGGACATTTTTGTTGTCAATAAGGCGGACCTCGACGGGGCGGATCAGGTCGTCGCTGATATTCAGGCCATGCTGGAGCTCGGTGCCGGGCCATCCACGCCGGATGTGCCCGTGGTGAAAACCTCCGCCGTTCTGGGTAGTGGGATGGATCAGCTGGCTGCTGTCATGCTTGAGCGGCTTGAATCCCGCCAAAGGGATTCTGAATGGCTGAAACGGCAGGTGAAGGAAGAAATTCTTGTTTTGCTGGAGAAGGAAATCGCTCGCCACTTGCGATGCGGATGGGAGCGCAACGGAAATCTTGACAGTGTTGTCAGGCAGGTGATGAGTGGCGAGCGTGATCCCTATTCGTTCGTTAAGGAGGTTGTTGAGCAGTTTGCGCAGAGCTGCCCGGAAATTCGGACTTGAGACAACGGGCCTATGTGAGTGCCGTTTCCGGCATATGGATGAGCCTGCCAAGGGCAACAGGGAAATCCGCCGACGAACGTCATTTATGCTTTTGGGGCCATGCAAAAAACAACTGAAGATAATCTGTATTTCCTCGGGGGCCTGCGGGTGCTCAGTTTTCGCCTGACCTGACAGGCGTCGCCATGTGTCGCTTCAGCCGCCGCCGGCGGGACATAGAAAGATCATAAGAGGTTCAGAGTTCCTCCGGCGCGGAAATCTTCTTTGCCTGTCTTCTTTTTCGCCTATCTGTTGCCGGCATGTTCATTCCTGCGCTCCCAGCAGTGCCTGCGCGGGAGCTGCGCCATGATCAACCAAGCCGTATACCTGTTTCCGCTCGCCCTGAGGTATCGAAGGGCCAACCATCACATTCGTGCTTCCATGCCTCAGGACGAACGATACCCGGTATCGGCCGAAACGATGATCATGGCCCGCAAGGCACGCTGAGCCGGGAATGTCCCGGTTGAGCTTTTCCGGCAAGGCATCGTTTTCGGCCAAAATGACCACATTGTGCACGAGATGTCCTTTTTATTATTGCATGGAGGATCCGGGTGCCTGGTGCAGGCAGGCTCGGTATTTGATCAAGGGAGCTCGAACCATTGCGGCACATTTGATGCAGAGATGAGCTGATGAATCACCGGCTTGTCAGCTGAATGATTCAGCCACCGCTTCTGCGTACGGGTTCTTTATATGGTTGTCCAGAAAGGTGCCATCGTGACCATGTTTTACGTTCTTAAGGATGCAGAGGGGAACGTCCTTGACGATAGGTACGAGCACATACCTGTGAGGTTCATCTTTGGATGCGGCGCGCTTCCGCCGGGACTTGAGAAAAGACTTGCGGGATTGAGGCAGGGGCAGAGAGTGACGGTTGTCGTTCCTCCCGAGGAAGGATACGGGGAGAGAAAGCCTGAAAGGGTGATCAGGGTGCACAGAGATGATCTGCCCGAACACGAGAAGATAACGGTCGGCGACAGGTTTAAACCTTTGTCCCCGGATCTTGAGTCGGATTCGGCCACGGTGCAAGGCTATATCGATGACTGGGTCTTGCTGGATTCGGCCACGGTGCAAGGCTATATCGGTGACTGGGTCTACCTGGATTGCAACCATCCGTATGCCGGAAAGGAATTGCATTATGAGGTAGATATTGCCTATGTGCGGGTCCCTTAGAAATATCCTGAGCCCCGGATCGGCGGTACGCGGCTGTGGCGTGATGAGAGGACCAGGGAACTCGGCCCGTGCTTTGGAAGGAGGTGAGCGGCTATGGATATAGAAGCCTTGAATGAACTGGGAAGGAAACATCTGGAGAGGGGCGAGCACCGAGAGGCTCTGGTTCAATTCGAAAGGATGCTGGAATTGTTTAAGGAGAGGAGTGATACTCGCGACTTGGCGGAGCTTTATAATAACATAGGCCACGCACGGGTGGCCATGAAACGCTTCGACGAAGCTCTCATCTCATTCAACGAGGCGGCCCTGATCTACGGGCGAAGGGGAGATCTCATCAGGATGGCGGAGCAGTTCGGCAATATCGGATCGGTATACCGGGACAGAGGCGAGGTACTCTCCGCCGTTGAAAGCTACCGCCGGGCACTTGCTATTTTCGAGGAGCAATCCTACCGACTCGGGGTTGCCGACCAGTGCGCCAACCTCGGTTACATCTATGCCGTCGGAGGCGATCCGGGTACCGCCATCGAGTGGTTTGACAGGGCATTGGCCTTGTACCGGCTTGAAGGGGAGGATGTTCGAGCCGGGCTTACCGAGAAGAACCTCCAAACGCTGAGGCGGCTCATTGGATGAATGAGAATCTAGCGATGAAAGGACTTGATCTTTGCGAACAGTATTTTCGGGCTGTCGGGCTGCCGATGCTCCGAAGGGATTTCGGCAAAGATATCGATCGCATTGCCGCGGGTCTGGTGGGAGACGGTTCGGAATGTTTCGGGTTCGACGACGAGATTTCTCGGGATCATGACTGGGGGCCCGGTTTCTGCCTCTGGCTGGAGAGTGAAGATTATGAACGAATCGGCCCGCAATTGCAGGCCGCGCTGGATGCTCTGCCCCCCCGTTTTCTGGGCTACGGGCCCCGCCGGAGCAGCCGCTGGGGGACAGGTCGGATCGGGGTGTTCGAAACGAGCCGCTTTTATGAGCGGTTTACAGGTATGAAAGAACTGCCGCGCGACGTAAACGACTGGCTTTGGCTCCCGGAAAACAGCTTGGCGGCCTGCACCAACGGAAAGGTGTTCTGGGATCCGTTGGGAGAGTTCACCAGAAGGCGCAACGCGCTCTTGGCGTTTTATCCCGAGGACGTGAGGCTCAAGAAGATCGCATCTCGCTGCATGACGATCGGCCAGGCCGGACAGTACAATGTTCCCCGGTGCTTGCGACGCGGTGAATGGTTCGCGGCGCAGTATGCTGAAACCAAATTCTGTGCCGACGTCATTTCCCTGGTCTTCCTATTGAACCGTAGATATACCCCGTTTTACAAATGGATGCACCGGGCCGTGAAAGACCTCCCGATTCTTGGGCTATGGGCCCATGGCCGGATCGGCGATCTTATCGCCTTGACCAACCTTGCGGACAAGGTGGACTTGATTGAAGCCATGTGTGTGGGCTTGATCGAAGAGCTGAAGCGGCAGGGTCTGACCGATCACCCCGGTTCATTTATGGCCGACCATGGTCCCGAGATTGTGCGCCGCATCGGGGATGAGCGTTTGCGTGGCCTTGATGTCTGGATCGGCTGATCGGTAAAGACGAGGAACTCATGAAGAATATTCTGGTGATCGGAGGCAGCTATTTTCTCGGAAGGGTTTTTGTAGAGGAAATGGCGCAGGATCCGGATAATTGCGTTTACGTGGTGAACAGGGGAAACCGGCCGCTGAATATGCCGACCGTTCGGGAGCTGCGTTGTGACCGCAATGACGTTGCCGGGATGCGCGCGATTCTTCCGCACAAGACCTGGGATGCGGTGGTGGATTTTTGCGCCTACGCCCCGCAGGATGTCGACGACCTGATGCGGGTGATGACCAGGGATACGATAAAACATTACCTCCTCATCAGCACCGCTTCGGTTTATGCACCTACAAAAATCCGGCCTGTTCGCGAAAATGCTCCTATCGTCACTGCACCCCAACCCGCGCTTGGTCCGGCGGCGAGTTACGGTTACTTAAAGGCGCTTACCGAGCAGACGGCGCGCCGCCACTGCACCCAACGGAGTGTCCCCTACACCTGCCTGCGTCCGACCATCATTTATGGCAGGTACAACTACGCACCGCGGGAAAGTTATTTTTTCGATCTGGTGCGGCGTGGCGAGCCGGTTGTCATTCCGGAGCACGATCTCCCGTTGTTTCAGTTTGTTTTGGTGGACGATGCCGCCAGGGCCACTGCCCGTTGCGTGCTCAATTCGGCCGCATACGGGAAGACCTTCAACGTGTCCGCCGATGAGCTCATTTCTTACGGCAGATTGGTCGAAGTGATCGAAGCCGTCTCGGGTAAGACGATCTCGAGACGACCGATGGACGTTGCGACCATCGACCGTCTCCGCATCCCTCTTCCCTTTCCTCTGGATGATCATCTCATCTATTCCGGAAGGCTTCTTCAGGAAACGCTGGACTTTTCGTTTACACCTTTTCATGCCGGCATGCAGAGTGCCTATGATTGGTATCGACAATCCATGTCAACAACCCCTTGAATGAAGGAGGAGAAGTAATGGACGCAAGAAGCCTGGTATCCCAGATATTGGATATCGAATTGGAAATGTTCAAAAGCGTTCCGGCACGCTACCCGGTCTCATGCCAGGACGACGAGGAAGGGTTTCGAATTATGCGGGCGGCCCAGTTCGCGGTTTGGTCGGAAGACACCTTGAGGAGCTATCTCCAAGACTTGGAAGCGGCTCGGCAGGCGGACCGGAATCTGATGACGCTCAAGTATGCCCGGATGGAAGACCTGGTTGCTCCATTGCAGAACAACGTCGAGATCACGGAGCTCATCGAGGAGATCGTCTTGATTCAGTTGCAATGGCAGCGCGAAATGGAGGCCCGCTATCCGGCCCTCATGGCCCGTGGGCGCCCCATGACGGACGATGGGAACGGCACCGGGGAGACATCCTTCGAAAGATATCTTCGGGCTGAGCTGGAAACCTATTCCCCGGTGACTCTGACCAACCTGTTCCGCGATATCGTGGCCAGGCAGGTCAAAGGTGAAAACATGACCGAAGAGATTTACGAGCATATGGTTAAGGCGCTGGGCTATTCTTCTCTGGTGGAGGCCGACGAGAACGCCCGCCGGCAGACTACGCAATAGGAGCATGGGGTCTTGAACTGTCGCTGAAATGACGTGCCTCGATTTTTCTTATTCATAAGGAGACCGTTCGCATGGATACACTGTTGGATAAGCGGTTGAGGGAGCTCGAGGAAGTTCGAAGAAAAGTATTGATGGGCGGTGGTGAAGAGAAGGTCCGGCAACACCATGGGTTGGGTAAGTTGACGGCGAGGGAGCGGGTGAGCCAGCTTCTGGATCCGGATAGCTTTTTTGAAATCCACATGTTGGTCGGACATGCCGTCGACCAGCCCGGAGACGGAATTGTCTGCGGCTGCGGAACGATTTACGGCAGGCCCGTGTATGTTTTCTCCCAGGACGCGACCGTCCGCGGCGGATCCATCGGAATGGAACATGGCAGGAAAATGTACGAGACCATCGAGCGGGCTATAGACAAGAAAGTGCCGGTGATCGGCCTGAACGATTCTCCGGGAGCGAGGCTTCCAAACGCTTACGAGGTCGAGATGCTGGGGAGCATGAAACGTTCCCTCTTTGCAGGCCTACAGGAAAAGCACGGTGGCTCGGTCTTTTACCCGAATACCCTCGGATCTGGACTGATTCCCCAGATCTCCGCGATCCTCGGCACCTGCGGAGGGATCTCCGTATACTCTCCCGCCTTGACCGATTTCATCTTCATGGTCGACGGCATTTCCCACATGTTCATTACAGGACCCGATGTAGTGAGGATGGTCACCGGAGAAGACATCAGCAAGGAGGACCTGGGGGGTGCGAAGGTTCATGCTCAGAAATCGGGTGTATGCGACTTCCGATGCGTCAGCGAGCAGGAGTGCCTGGCGGAGATTCGGAGACTGATCAGCTTCCTGCCGCTCAACTGTGAGGAAAAACCCCCCGTGTACCAGAGCAGTGACAGCCCGAATCGATCTTGTGATGAGCTCAACGAGGTCGTGCCTTCGTCACCGAACAAACCCTACGATGTCCATCGAATCATTCATGCCATTGTGGACAGCGGCGACTTTCTCGAGGTGAAAAGGGAATTCGCACGCGAGGTGGTCGTCGGGTTCGGTCGTCTTGACGGCAAGACCATCGGGGTTGTTGCCAATCAACCCAGTGTCATGGCGGGGGCCATGACTTTCGACAGTTCCGACAAGCAGGCACGATTCATCCGCTTCTGTGATTGTTTCAATATCCCCATTCTTCTGCTGGTCGATACACCGGCGTATATGCCCGGCTCCGGGCAGGAGCACTCCGGCATTATCCGCCATGGCGCGAAAGTGCTTTATGCGCTTTGCGAGGCCTCGGTACCACGCATTTGTGTGGTTTTGAGAAAAGCATATGGCGGAGGAAATCTTGGCATGGGGGTTCTGTCCGGACTGAGCACGGACATTGTTGTGTACTGGCCTACCGTGGAAACGGGGATACTCGGCGCCGAGCAGTCGGTAAATCTCCTGTACGGACGGCGCAAGGACGTTACGAAGGAGTTTATTCAAGAAAAGCTTCAGGCGTATCGAGAGACCTACGCCAATCCGATCTACGATGCCTCGTCCAATTTGGGGGTCCACGATGTGATCGCGCCGGCGGAGACCCGGTCCTACCTGATCCGAGCATTCCAGGCACTGCCGGAGATGCGGGAGAGCCGTGTGCGGAAAATGAACAAGCGGCATGGCAATATCCCGCTTTAGCCCACCGCTGCACCGCCATGTGCCGATACGCGGGTGGTTCGAGCCGGCCGCAAGCATACTGGAGGGAACGAAATGCACAATCGGATCACACGCATACTTGGCGTCAAATACCCGCTCATCCTTGGAGCCATGCGCCACATAACCCTTGGAGAAATGGCCGCGGCTGTATCCAACGGTGGAGGTTTCGGTCAGATTGCCGCGTCGGGCCTATCGACCGATCGGCTGCGCTCGGAACTCGCTCGGGCTCTGGAGCTTACGAGCCTGCCGGTGGGGATCAATATCCCCATTTATCGTCCGAATGCGTTCGACGCACTGGCGATAGCGATTGAAGCGAAGCTCCGGGTCATCACGACGTCTGCCGGAGATCCGTCCAAATTGATGGGGGCTGCCAAGGAGGCGGGTCTGAAGGTTCTGCACAAGGTTTCAACCGTGGAAATGGCGAAAAAGGCGCAAAGTGCGGGGGTCGATGGGGTGATCGCCACCGGTTTTGAAGCCGGCGGACATGTGGGCAGGGAGATGATGACGACCTTCTGCCTGGTTCCACAACTGGTGGATGCCCTGACGATACCCGTTGTGGCGGCTGGAGGCATTGGCGACGCCAGGGGGTTCCTGGCGGCTCTGGCTCTCGGCGCCGAAGGTGCCGAAGTCGGTACGGCCTTTCTGGCTACCCATGAGTGCCCCGTTCCCGGTTTCTTCAAGCAGTCGGTCGTTGATGCGGGATGTGGCGCCACCGTGCTGCTTGGCAAAGACGCGATGCCTATGCGTGTTCTGAACAACAAGACGGCCGCCCGCATTCGCGGGTCAGACAAAGCCACGGAAGATCAGCGGCTCACTGCCGAGGGGGACCGGGCATATGTTATGGAGTGCGCAGACGCGGAGACTTCGCTGATGCCCTGCGGGCAGGTGTGTGGTTTGATTCATGAGATCGGCAGTGCCGTCGAAGTCTTTCCAAACATGGTGCGATCGGCGCGCTCGCTTCTCGAAGCTCTGCGCGGGGTGTTCGACACGTAGTGTCTGCGGCAGGCCGCAGAGACGGAAGAGCCGTTGGTGGTTGGTTGGACGCTCGCACGGATGGGCGCAAGGAGGACGCCGATGAAATGGGACTATGTATTATTTGAGAAAAAAGATGCGATCGGGACGATCACGCTCAACCGGCCCGACAAGTACAACGCTTTTGCCGGACGGATGCGGGAAGAAATCCTCGAAGCCGTGGAATCGGCCGGTCGGGATGTGGACGTGAGAGTGCTTGTTATTACAGGCGCCGGAAAGGCTTTTTGCTCGGGAGGGGACGTCAACGAGTTTGTGGAAGGAACGAGTAAAGCCATTGCCGACGCCGGCACGGCCACCAGCGACAGAATGACCATGTGTAAGGTGGTTCTGGCTATCAACAGCCTGGAAAAACCGGTTATCGCCGCGGTCAACGGTGTGGCGGCCGGTGGCGGATGCAATCTGGCCCTTTCCTGTGACATCCGCATTGCCAGTGAAAAAGCAAGGTTCGGACAGGTGTTCACCCGCCGGGGGGCTCATCCCGACTGGGGCGGCATCTACTTCCTACCCCGTCTGGTGGGCTATGCCAAGGCTGCCGAACTGATTTTCACCGGGGAGGTTATAGATGCGCAGGAAGCCTTCCGGCTGGGCATGGTCAACAAGGTTGTCCCTCATGAAGAGCTCCATCGGGCAACCTACGACCTTGCGGGCAGGATTGCGCGAAACGCCCCCATTCCCATTGCTCTTGCAAAACGAGGCCTGCAGAATTTCTTCAAAATGGATTTGGCCATGGCCCTCGACTACGAGGCCTATGCGCTCGGAGTGGTATCAAAAAGCGACGATTTCATGGAAGGATTCAAGGCGTTTTTGGAAAAAAGGGAGCCTGTTTTCAGGGGAAGATAGACTTGGCCGCCAAATAACATCGATGCTCTCCAGGCTCACTTGCCGGATCGTTGAGCGAAAACCGTTGCAGGACGCGCCTGCATGGAGGAGCATATGAAGTTTGAGACAATTATTCTGGAGAAGAAAGACCATCTGGCAACACTGACACTCAATAGACCGAACAGCAGGAATGCTATGAACAGAAAGATGATGGATGAGCTGATAATGGCAATGGAGGACGTGGCGGAGGACGACTTCATTCGCGCCCTGCTCATCACCGGTGCCGGAAAGGCCTTCTGCGCCGGCGCCGATCTGGACATCATGCCCGGGGGTAAGAGTGGCGAGGACCTGGCGGCGATGGGCGTTGAAGCGCTGCGGCGTTCGTTTCTCTTCAAGGCCAGCCGGAAAATCATGATTGGAATTCAGACCATGGAAAAACCCACTGTTGCCATGATAAACGGTCCGTGTGTGGGCGCAGGTTTCGATTTGGCCCTATCGTGCGATCTTAGAACCGCCAGCGACGATGCGGTCTTTATGTGCGGCTTCGTCAAACTCGGCCTCTTCCCCGGCTTTGGGGCGGCCTGGCTTTATCCAAAAGCCTTGGGTCTGGCGAAGGCGATGGAAATGCTCTATACGGGAGATGCCCTTTCCGCCGCCGAAGCCAAAGAAATAGGCATGCTCAATCACGTGGCTTCTCGAGAGTCGCTGGAGGCGGTCACCATGGCCATGGTGACAAAGATCGTGAACGGTCCACCCATCGCCATACGTTTGATGAAGTCGCAGGTTTACAAGGGATTGACCTCGGACTTTGCTACCATGTTGGACGACGCCGCTGTCTATGAGAGTATTACGCTTGCATCGAAAGACCATGTGGAAGGGCTAACCGCCTTCCGCGAGAAGCGTCCCGCCGCCTTTAAAGGCATTTGATCCTCAGACTCATAAGGGAAGCAGCTGTTCCCCTCGTTCCCAAGCTCCAGCTTGGGAACGCCCTGCCCGGGAAGCTCCAGCTTCCTTCCTGCTACAGCTGAGACGCGCTGTCTTTCTAGGGAGCTCGCTGGAATCTCGAAGTGGTCTTTCCCCACGTTCCCAAGCTCTGGCTTTGGAAGGGCCTCACCGAAGCTGGAGCTTCTGCACAGTTGTGTTCCCAAGCTGGAGCCTGGGAACAAGAAGCAAAGGATCTGCACCCGCTGACAAGGAGGCGCTTTATGTCATTAGTTATCTATGAGAAGAAGGATAAGATCGCTTACATTACCATGAATCGTCCTGAGAAGTTGAATGCCCTCAATCCTGAGCTTGTCAATGAGTTAGCAAAGACCTGGGTGGATTTCAGGGACGATGATGACGTGTGGGTGGCTATCCTCACAGGCATGGGAAATGCATTTTGTGCCGGGGTTGATATTGCATCTGACGTGGAACTGTTAGAGGCAATAAAGGGCACTCCTCCATCAAGGGTGATCTCTTGGGAGAAAGAGGCGCCTGCTTGGCGCGCATCTCCTGCAAGCTATGATCTCTCGAAACCGATTATTGCTGCCATCAACGGATACTGTCTTGGCGGAGGCTTGTGGCTGGCGCTGGAAAGCGATATAAGGCTTGCCACCCCGACTGCTCAATTTGGGGTGCCGGAGCCGAGATTAGGCATGCCGGCAACCTTTACCGCACTTCTCCAGCGCTATATCCCCCGAGGGGTCGCCTGTGAAATGCTCCTTACCACCGATGGAATGAGCGCACATAGGGCTTACGAGGTTGGCCTGGTGAACAGAATCGTTTCCGCTGAGGAACTGCTCCCTGCCGCAACAGAGATGGCGGAGAGGATCTGTAGAAATAATCCTCTCGCAATAAGGGCAGCAAAAGAGCTGGTTCGAAGAGGCGAGGATATGAGCCGCCCTGATGCCATGTCTCTAACAGACCATGTAATTCATAGCCTGATGCGTACTGAGGACATAATGGAGGGTTTTAAAGCCTTCGTGGAGAAGAGATCACCTATCTGGAAAGGGAAATGAGTGAGAAACAGCAATTCCCGGAGCCCCTGTAAAGCCTTGAAAACCGGGGCTTGAAGGATTTGGTGTTCAAGGATTTGGTGTTCGAAAACCCGCGGGGTCGTTACAGGCTCCAAAGGGGGTTTCGAGGGTGAACTTTTTCGACCATTTTGGTTTTTCCCGCTGGAGAGCAGCCCGCGTCTCTACTGGGCTACCTTGCCATGAAGCCCGGCAAAAACGCTCCTTCCTCCAAGATCCGACTTCGCAAGCATCTGAATGCCGATGCTCTGGTGAGGGCGGTGCGCCGTGAGTTCGAAAAAATCCCCGATGCCCGCAAAGGCAGGCCGCAGATCTCCTTTGCGGATGCGTCCATGAGCGCCTTCGCCATGTTTTCTTTGAAGGATCCCTCTCTTCCGGCCTTTGAGAAACGCTGGTCGGCTCGGGATCACAACCTGCATGCGCCCTACCACATCGAAAAGGCCGACGAGGCCACCGCCGAGGGCCGGGCTGTGGAGTTTCGGCACGCAGCGGTAGACAACTGCGACACGCTCCATTACTACCTCTTAGTCAACGATCTTCCCCCATAACGCCATGTTCTAATCGCCGTCTGCACGATGGTTTTAGTGCCAGCGGTGGCTGCCGGTCACGGACAACTGGTTTCCTTACGGCACCGCGTTACTGAGAGGAGGTGGTCCAGTGGACATCTTTGCGCTGCGGGACAAACTTGTCGAAGACTACAACGAATATACCCGAAGCTTCATCAAGATCGGCGATCCAAGAATTGACCGATTCGTCACGGAGGAGCTCAACGCGGGAGCCTTTTGGCCTGAACCGCTGATTCAACTTAACCCGTCCTTCGAATCCGGGGGTACCATCGACGACTTGGTGGAACGAGGGATTCTCCACCCAAAATGTTCTGAAATCTTTCGACTCGGCAAATCTGATGAAGATCCCCTGGGAAAGGAGCTTTCCCTCTACCGTCACCAACTGGACGCCATCCTCAAGGCTAAGGAAGGCCGATCCTACGTTCTCACAAGTGGCACAGGATCAGGCAAAAGCCTCACCTACATCGTACCCATCGTAAGCCACGTCCTGCATCGCGGATCCGGAAAGGGCATTCAGGCCATCGTGGTCTATCCCATGAACGCTTTGGCCAACAGTCAGGCCGAAGAACTGAGCAAATACCTTCAAAAAGTCTATCCGGAACGTCTGCCCCCCGTCCGATTCGCCCGCTATACAGGTCAAGAGCGCGGAGCGGAAAGGGAGCAGATCCGCACCAATCCACCGGACATCCTCTTGACCAACTACATGATGCTGGAGCTTCTTCTCACCCGCAGGGAAGATGCCGGACTGGTGGAGGCGGCACGCGCCCTGCGGTTCCTCGTCTTCGACGAGCTCCATACTTATCGGGGCCGTCAAGGTGCCGACGTGGCCATGCTCATTCGAAGGTGCCGTTTGGCTTTTGGAGCGGAGGACATCGTCTGCGTAGGAACCTCCGCCACCATGGCCAGTGAAGGAACTTCGGAAGATCAGAAACAGCACGTGGCCCAAGTCGGTCAAAAGCTCTTCGGGGTACCTTTCACCTCGGATCAGATCATTGGAGAAGCGCTGGAGCGTGCCACACGGGAACTGGACTTCAATGCCCCTGACGTTATCGCGCAACTTCGCCACGCCATCGAAACGGATGCGGAAGCCCCCGACGATACGGACAGTTTTTGTTCACACCCTCTCTCGTCGTGGATCGAATCGGCTTTTGGTATCCGCACCGAATCGGAAACCGGCCGACTTGTGCGCCAGGCACCGAGGCGCCTTTTGGGCGGCGACGGTGCGGCGGAAGCATTGGCACGAATAACCTCGATGGATTCGAGTCGGTGTGCCCATGTGATTCGTCGCTTCCTTCTCAAAGGTTCCCAGATCTATCGAAGTGCCTCCAGTCGGTTTCCGGTCTTTGCCTTCCGGTTGCATCAGTTTTTCACACGTGGAGATACCGTCTGGACCACCATCGAACCGGAAGATCAGCGACATCTCGAACTTTCCAAGAAGATTTCCAAGCCCGGCGAACCCCAAAAACTCCTCTTTCCCCTCGTCTTTTGTCGCCATTGCGGTGCAGCCTACTACCGAGTAAAAGTCGCTAAGGACGAACATGGCCGACGGCTTCTTCCTCGGGAAGACCGTCAGGAGGAAGACGAACACCTGACTATCCCCGGTTATCTCTTTATTTCCTCCCAAAGGCCATGGCCTCGTACCGTGGGCCCGGAAATGCTGGAACGCCTTCCGGATTTCATGAAGGAGTGGACCGTCGAGGAGACCGAAAGGCCGGCCCGCGATGCCAAAAAAGACCTCCCCGAGCCCGTCTTCGTGGACGCTTCGGGCCGGATCGTCTCCGAGGGCGAAGGTCTCGATGCCGCTTTCATCCAGGGCCATTTCCCCTTCTGCCTCCATTGCGGCGTGGCTTACACACGGCACCAAAGAGCCGAACGCACCAAGCTGGCCACGCTCGGCGTGGACAACCGCAGCACAGCCACCACCATCTTGGCCATCCGTGCGCTCATCGAACTCCAGGGAGATGTGCAACTCCGCCGTGAAGCCCGTAAGCTGCTCAGCTTTACCGATAACCGCCAGGATGCCTCCCTGCAGGCGGGCCATTTCAACGATTTTGCTCAGGTGGCCCTACTGCGTTCAGGACTCTTCAAGGCCCTCGAAACCGCCGGCGCGCCTTCAACCCTCAACCCCGGCCCGAACAGGACAGCTGCACGAGAGGGCCGATCGCCGGAGGGTTTTCACTCCGCAGGGCTCAAGCATTACCAGTTATCCCGGTACGTTTTGGATGCCATGGGTCGTGCGTTCGAGGAGTATGCGTCTGATCCGGACGTTCGGGGTCCGGGACGACAAACTACCGAGGATGCCCTGCGCCGGGTCATCGAATACTTCCTTTACCGAGACCTGCAGCGGGGCTGGCGTGTCACGGCGCCCAACCTGGAAGAGTGTGGGCTGCTCCGATTCGATTATGAGGGACTCACCGGTGACGAAAGCCTGCTCGCCGAGAAAGACCTTTGGGAGTCAGGATTCACCATTCGGACGACCTCCAAGGACTCCACCTTCATTCCCACACCCGAACCTCTGCGCAGTCTGTCCGCTGATGTGCGCGAAGAGATACTGCGCACGCTTTTGGACGTGCTTCGCAGATCCCTCGCCATCAAAGTGGATGTTTTGAACCCATCCAAACAGCACGACCTGGTGGAACAAACCCGGTCCCGCCTCCGCGAAGATACCGTCTGGTACCTGGATGATCCCCGTGACCTCGTGAAAGCGACCGTCGCTTATCCACGGCCGCAGCGCAAAGGAAAACGCCGCGATGACCCTTATGGGCTCTTCGTCTCGTCTTACGGCGCCTTCGGCCGCTACGTGAAGCGCACCCTCAACCGGAACGCACCGGGAATACGCCTCGGGCGCGCCGAAATCGATGAAATCATCGGCTTTCTCTTCTTGGGCTTGCGGCGATACGGCATCGTGGAGCAGGTGCGAGGTGACCGGGACGGTGAGGATCCGGGCTACCAGATCAATCCGGATGCCGTCCGGTGGTTACCAGGCACCGGTGCGATCCGGCCCATCGACCGGACCCGGCTGGCGGAAGCCGGGGAGGTCCCTCCCGAGGTCAACCGCTATTTCGTGGAATGCTACCGCCGGTTCGTGGACCTGAAGTGCCTCCTGGAAGCTCGGGAACACACAGCGCAGGTGGATGCCGAACTAAGAAAGGATCGGGAGGACCGCTTCCGATCCGGCCGACTTCCACTCCTTTTCTGTTCTCCAACCATGGAACTGGGAGTGGACATCGCTGACTTGAACGTGGTGAACCTGCGAAACGTTCCGCCGACTCCAGCCAACTACGCCCAGCGAAGCGGCCGCGCCGGCCGCGGCGGTGAGCCGGCCCTGGTTTACACCTATTGTGCGGGCCGTAGCCCCCACGACCAATACTTCTTCCGGGAACCCGAGCAGATGGTGGCCGGGGTGGTGGCTCCCCCCCGGATCGATATTGCGAACCGGGACCTGATCCGCTCCCATATTCATGCCGTCTGGATGGAAATCGCCAAACCCGACCTGGGGCGGACCCTCACCCAGGTCTTGGATCTCAGGCCGGAAGACGGAGGACTTCCTCTCCCTATCCAAGAGGCGATCCTCGAGGTCCTGAGGAACCTGCGCTATCGCAGCCAAGCCCTGGAACGGGCGCAGCGGCTTGTGTGGTCCATTCGTGAAGAACTCTCGGCCTCACCCTGGTTCCACGAAAATTGGGTGAAGGATATCTTAGACCAACTGGAAAAATCGTTTGACACCGCCTGTGACCGCTGGCGCAGTCTTTACCGGGCCGCAGTACGCCAGAGGGAACTTCACCACCGAATCATCGGCGACCATTCCCGCCCTGAAAACGAGCGGGATCACTCCCGGCGCTTGCGTGCCCAGGCGGAAAGCCAGATCCGCCTGCTCACGGAAGCGGAAGGCCTCTATGAAGGGGACTTCTACAGCTACCGGTATTTTGCCACGGAAGGATTTCTCCCCGGCTACAATTTCCCCCGTCTTCCCATTTCGGCTTACATTCCCGGCCGGAGGAAACGGGAAGGTCGGGACGAATTCGTCTCCCGCCCGCGTTTTCTCGCCATTTCAGAATTCGGCCCGCGAGCCCTGATCTATCACGAGGGGGCCCGGTACCGCGTTTACAAGGCCAACCTGGACTTCGGATCCGACGACGTGGAGGCTACCCACAGCCTGGCCACGGCCGTGATGAAGCGCTGCGCCGGATGCGGCTATGCCCACATGGAGCAGGGACTCGCCTTCGCCGAGATATGCGACCGGTGCGGTACGACACTGGATAGGTCCGCGTGTATCGAGAACTTGGTGTACATGCAGAATGTGAGCCTTCAGCCCGCCCAACGGATCACCTGCGATGAGGAAGAGCGCCAGCGCCTCGGCTATCGAATCGTCACCGCTTATCGTTTCCCTGAAGTGGGTGGAAGACTGGACCGGCGGGACGCCGAAATCTGGTGTGACGGCGACCTTATGCTTCGGCTTTCCTATGGGGACGCCGCCGACCTTTTCCGCATCAACCTGGGTTGGAGTAACCAGCGCCGCAACCAACGCGTAGGTTTTGACTTGGACTTGGAGCGAGGCTACTGGTCACGAAACCAGGCGGACACGGAAGACTCGGACAATGCGCTCGCCTCGGGACGCGTCCAACGGGTGGTGCCCTATATCCGAGATACTAAGAACGCGCTGGTCATGAGCTTCGATCCACCTCCAGGTATGTTGGAAATGGCCGGCTTACAGGCGGCCTTCAAGGAAGCCGTTCAGAAGTACTTTCAGATCGAACCGCGGGAACTGGGCTGCGAACCCCTGCCGGATGCCGACAACCGGCGGGAAATCCTTTTCTACGAAGCATCGGAAGGCGGCGCCGGGGTGCTCCGCCAAATCGTGGACGACCCGAGCGTGTTTCCCGCTTTGGCTCGAACAGCCCTGGAAATCTGCCACTTCGATCCTGTGACCCTGGAAGACAAGGCCTCCAACACCTGCGGCCAGGCCTGCTATGCTTGTCTTCTGGACTACGGGAACCAGCCCGACCACCGGTACCTGGACCGCTATCTTGTCCGGGACTTTCTTGCACGTCTGACCGCCGCTCAATGCCGTCCCTCGGGCGGCGTGGGATCCCGTGAGGAACGACTGGCGGCTCTTCGCAAGCGCTGCGACAGCGCCCTGGAAAAGAAGTGGCTCGATGTACTGGACAAACTCCTGCTCAATCCGCCCAGTGACGCCCAGGTGTTGATCGAAGCATGCCATACCCGGCCTGATTTCTTCTATGCGGACACCAACGCAGCCATCTACATCGACGGGCCGCCCCATGACGACCCCGCCCAAATCCGCGAAGACGAAGCGGTGACCCAACGGCTCATGGAACACGGCTACATCGTGATCCGTTTTCACCACAAGGACGACTGGACGGAAATTTTCCGACGCCATCCGGACATTTTCGGGAGGATTGGATCATGACCATGGCACTCCAGTTCGAACCGGGGAGCTTGATCCATGCGCGCGGTCGCGAATGGGTCGTGCTCCCCGAATCCACCGACGATCTTATCCTAGCCCGTCCCGTCGGCGGCTTGGACGAGGAGACCGCCGGCATCATTCCGGCCATCGAATCCGTGCAATCCAGTTCTTTTCCGCTGCCCGGCCGCGGCGACCTGGGCGATTCCTTTTCCGGTCGGCTCCTTCGCGATGCGGCGCGCCTGTCCACCCGCGCTGCCGCCGGGCCCTTTCGGTCTTTCGGCCGCATCGCCGTGGAACCCCGCCCCTATCAATTGGTGCCTCTCATCATGGCTCTCAAACTGAATCCGGTTCGGCTCCTCATCGCCGACGATGTGGGGATAGGAAAAACCGTGGAAGCGGTCCTCATCGCCCGCGAACTGCTGGATCGAGGGGAAATCCGGCGCTTCACGGTGCTGTGTCCGCCCCATCTGGCCGAGCAATGGCAGCTGGAACTCTCCCAGAAATTTCACATCGAAGCGGAGCTGATCCTTTCCGGAACCATCCAGCGCCTGGAACGGGACCTTCCCCTGGATATTTCCGTCTTCGATCGCTATCCCTTCACGGTGGTCTCCGCCGATTTCATCAAGACCTCGCGGCGTGCGGAAGACTTCATCAATAAATGCCCGGAACTGGTCATCGTGGATGAGGCGCACGGCTGCACCGTCGGCGACGGCTCCGGGCGCGCCCGCCAGCAGCGCTTCGAGTTGCTTCGCCGGATCACCTCCGAAGAATCCCGCCATGTGATCCTGGTAACCGCCACGCCCCACAGCGGGAACGAGCAGGCGTTCCGATCCCTTTTGAGTTTGCTGCGGAAGGAATTCGCCGATCTGCCTCTGGACCTGGACGCCAAGGGCCGTGAGGGCATTCGAAGGAAACTGGCGCGGCACTTGGTGCAGCGCCGCCGTGCCGACATCCGCCATTACCTGGAAGCGGACACGGCCTTCCCCGAACGCAAAGACAAGGTTCCCGAACCCACTTACACCTTCACTGAGCCCTATCGGAAGTTTTTCAACGACATTCTCAGCTTCGTGGAAGGTTACGTTTCCGATGAGGAAGGTTCCTGGCGGCATCGGAGGGTGCGCTACTGGTCGGCTCTGGCTCTCTTGCGATGCGTTTCGTCCAGCCCTGCTGCGGCGGCCGCAACGCTCCGCACCCGAGCCGCCGTAGATGCCGCCGATGACGAGGCCGTGGAGGACGTGGGGCGACGGACTGTTCTGGACCAGGACGATACCGACGATGCCCTTCCCGTGGATTTTTCTCCCGGCTCCGACACGGAATCGGCTACGGACACCGTACGCCGCAAGCTGTTGGAATTCGCCCGCCGTGCCGAAGCCATCACGCCCGAACAGGACAACAAGCTTCAGGGCGCCATCCAGGAAATCCAAGGCCTTCTGGACGAAGGATTTCATCCCGTGGTCTTTTGCCGCTTCATAGATACAGCCCGGTATGTGGCCGAGCATCTTCATACGGCTCTCAAAGGCAAGGTGCGCGTGGAGGCGGTGACCGGCACGCTGCCTCCCGCCGAGCGGGAGGCGCGCATCCAGGCGTTGGTTACCGAACCCGGCCCGTACGTCCTGGTCGCCACCGACTGCCTGGCTGAAGGGATCAATCTCCAGGACCACTTCAACGCCGTGCTCCATTACGATCTGGCATGGAATCCCACCCGCCACGAACAACGGGAAGGCCGCGTAGACCGATTCGGCCAAAAGAGCCCCGAAGTCCGCGTGATCACCTATTACGGCCAAGACAACCCCATCGACAAAGCCATCCTGGATGTCCTCATCCGAAAGCACAAGCGTATCAAAAGCGATCTCGGAATCATCGTGACTGTGCCAAAGTCCAGCGAAGAAATCGCCGAAGCCCTCTTTGAAACCGCGCGCCACAGGAGAAAGGAAGCCGCGGCCCCTCGCCAACTGGTCATGCCCTTCGTGTACGATTTGGAAAGAAAACGGAAGGAACTGCACCAGGAATGGGACAGCGCGAGCGACCGGGAAAAGGTGAGCCGCAGCCGCTTCGCCCAGCACGCCCTGGACCCGGATGTGGTGGCCGGGGAACTCCGAAGCGTGCGCGACGCCATCGGCCGTAGCCAGGATGTGGCCCGGTTTTTCCGAGAAACGCTTCAAGCCGCAGGCATTCCCCATGAGATGAACGGCCAGGCGGTTAAAGTCCATCTCGGAGACGTAACCCCGCGCAGCTTTCGCCAGGCTTTGGGAATGGATGAGCCCTTCACGGGGCGGTTCGAATTGCCCGTGGACCGCGACGAAATCTATCTTGCCCGGACCAGTCCCGTGATCGAAGGACTCGCCGGCTGGGTCCTGGATCAAGCATTGAATCCTCTGGCTGGAAACGGGCGGCGCATCGCCTCACGGCTCGGTGTCATGGCCACTTCCCTCGTGAGCGGGCGAACCACCCTCCTTATAGTGCGCTTTCGCTACCAGATGAAAAGAAGCACCGGGGTTATGGAAAGTCTTCTTTGCGAAGAGGTGGTACCCATGGCCTGTACGGGTTCGTCGTACGACCCCGTGTGGCTCCCGGCGGAAGAGGCGGAAGCACTCCTGGACGCCGTTCCCGAAAAGAACCTGCCGTCCACGGCCGTGGACCAGCAGACGGGCCTGGCTGAAAGGACGCTTCCCAAGCTGAGGGAGCTGCTGGCCTCTGCGGCGCTCGAAAGGGCCGAAAAGCAACGGCAGGCCCACGAACGGGTTCGGGAAGCGGTGCCGGCCTCCAGCCGCATCGGCCATGTCGAACCGGTTCTTCCGGTGGACATCCTGGGAGCCTTCATCCTGCTGCCGAGGTAGAAATCGCCATGTCCCGAAGAAAACAGGATTTTCAGGCCGTTCGGTCGGAAGGGGGGCTGCTTCCGCCCGATCTTTTGCGCCGTATCCTCGATCCCAGGGGGGAACTTCCCGGCACCCGACCGAAGGATTACGACCTGGCCAAAGGAGAGCGACTCCATGAGCGGATCACCCAGAGCTGGAACAAGCTTCTGAAGCAATGGAAGGATTTTCAGTCGGTCCGAACCGGCCAGGGCGCCCGCACCGGAATCACCAATGAAAGATGGACTCTCCCGCTTCTTCGGGAACTGGGCTTCGGCTCGCTTCCCACCACGCCGGCTCCGGAAATCAATGGCCGCACTTACGCCATCAGCCGGATGTTCGGCCCCGTGCCGATCCATCTCATCGGCTGCGAACTGTCGCTGGACCGCAGAGCCGCCGGCGTGCGCGGCGCTGCCGCCTCGAACCCACACGGGCTGGTGCAGGAATTCCTGAACCGGAGCCCCAAGCACCTCTGGGGCATCGTCTGTAACGGCCTGCGGTTGCGAATCCTTCGGGACAGCCAGGCCCTTTCCCGCCAGTCCTTTCTGGAATTCGACCTGGAATCCATGTTCGACGGGGAACTCTACAGCGACTTCGTGCCCCTTTGGCTCACCGCCCATGCGAGCCGTTTCGTTCCCCGGGACGGCGACCGCCCCGAAAGCTGTTATCTGGAAGAGTGGACTCGCATCGCCCGGGAACAGGGTACCCGCGCCTTGGGTGATCTGCGCCAAGGGGTGGAACGGGCGCTTGAGATCCTCGGCGAAGGCTTTACCAGCCATCCGCAAAACACGCGCCTGCGGGACGCCCTGCGATCCGAAGACCTGTCGCTCAGCAACTTCCACGGCCAGCTCCTTCGCATCATTTACCGGATCATCTTTCTTTTCGTGTCTGAAGACCGCACCTTGGACGGCGTACCCCTGCTTCATCCCCGTGGGAACTCCGCCCAGGCTCGGGCGGCCCGGGAACGCTACGCCGCCCACTACAGCACCAGCCGGCTTCGCGACCTGGCCTCCCGCATCAAGGGAAGCCGCCACGGGGATCTCTGGCGCCAGTTTCAAGTGGTGGTCCAAGCCCTTTCCGGTACTCCTGACGGCGAAGCCGCACGTGAACACCTGGCCCTTCCGGCGCTCGGAAGCTTCCTGTGGAATCCCCGATCCACCGCCGATCTGAACGACGCCGAGCTGGCCAACTATGACTTCTTGGAGGCCTTGCGGTCACTCGCCTTCACGCGCCAGGGCAAGGTCCTTCGGCCGGTGGACTACAAGAGCCTCGGAGCCGAAGAACTGGGCGGCATCTACGAAAGCCTCCTGGCTCTGATTCCCCGGATCAGCGCCGACGGAGCCCGCTTCACCTTCGCCCGTTTCGCCGGAAGCGAGCGGAAGACATCCGGTTCCTACTACACCCCGGATGCGCTGGTTCAGTCGCTTTTGGACACGGCCTTGGATCCCCTGGTGGACGCCGCTGTGAAGGGAAAGAGCGGTCCCGAGGCCGAAGAAGCCCTTCTTTCCATCACGGTCTGTGATCCCGCCGTGGGATCCGGACATTTTCTCGTGGGCGCCGCCCGTCGCCTGGCCCGGCGTCTGGCGGCCCTTCGGGCTCAGACTCAAGGCGATTCCGAACCCAGTCCGCTTCTTTACCAACAGGCACTTCGCGACGTCATCAGCCGGTGCCTCTACGGCGTGGACCTGAACCCAATGGCCGTAGAACTGTGCAAGGTGAGCCTGTGGCTGGAAGCCCTGGAGCCGGGAAAGCCCCTGACCTTTCTGGACCACCACATCCAAGTGGGAAACAGCCTGCTGGGAACCACGCCGGAACTCATGAAGGAGGGCATCCCCGACGACGCCTTCAAGCCCCTCATTGGGGACGACAAGAAGATCTGCAGAGTCCTTCGCAGAAAGAACAAGCAGGAAAGTGATGGACAAATCACAATGTACCCCCTCCTTGCCGCTGAATCCCAAAAAGCTTATCGAACAATGGAAGATCGGGCCCGCGCGTTGGATGAAAAGCCCGAGGAAACCTTGGATGAAGTTCGAGAAAAGGCCGCTTCTTTCAATGAACTGCTCGGTTCCGAGGAATACCGGCGGGCACGCCTTGCGGCGGACGCTTGGTGCGCCGCCTTCGTGTGGAAGAAACAAAAAGACGCGCCGCCCCCCATCATCACCGACATCCTCCGAAAACTCCAGGAAACCCCGAACGCTCTCACCCCCGAGCAGCGCAAGGAAGTGCAACGTCTGGCGGACCAATACCGGTTTTTCCATTGGCATTTGGCCTTCCCACAGGTGTTCGCCCGAGGCGGTTTCGATTGCGTCCTGGGCAATCCGCCGTGGGAGCGTGTGAAACTCCAGGAAAAGGAATGGTTTGCCGGACGCAATGAGGCGATCGCTAGTGCTCCCAACGCCGCCGCCCGAAAACGCATGATCCAAGATCTGATCGTGTCTGAGCCTCGGCTCCATGAGGAATTCATCGAAGACTTAAGAAGGGCTGAAGGGGAGAGCCACTTCTTTCGGAGCAGCGGTCGCTACCCTTTTTGTGGGCGCGGGGACATCAACCTGTATGCCGTTTTTGCCGAGGCTATGCGGGATGTACTGAACGAACGGGGCCGTATGGGCTGTGTGCTCCCCACCGGGATCGCCACCGACGACACCACCAAGTTCTTCTTTCAGAACGTCATTGAAACCCGGTCCCTGGTGAGCCTCTTCGACTTTGAAAACAAGGGGATTTTTCCGGAAGTCGACAGTCGCATGAAATTCTGTCTGTTTACGGCGGGGGGAGGGAAACAACCCACGCATACGGCTGCGGAGTTTGCCTTCTTCGCCCATGGGGTGGAAGATCTTCGCGACCCCGAGCGCCGCTTCAGCCTGTCGGCCGAGGACATCGCCCTCCTCAACCCCAACACGCTCACCTGTCCCGTCTTTCGCTCGAGAAAGGACGCGGAACTTACCAAGGCCGTCTACCGCCGCGTCCCGGTGCTCATCCGCGAAGCCCGGGACGGCCGCCCCGAAGAGAACCCCTGGGGTGTGAAATTTACTCGCATGTTCGATATGTCCAACGACTCCGATCTGTTTCGCACCCGGGACCAACTGGAAGCCGACGGCTGGCGCCTTGACGGCAACATTTTCGAAAAAGACGGCGAAAAATACCTGCCGCTCTATGAAGCCAAGATGATCCACCATTTCGATCACCGCTGGGCGACCTACGACGGGACAAAAATCCGGGACGTCGCCTCCGAGGAAAAGCAGGACCCCGCCTTCGTTGTCCTTCCCCGCTACTGGGTGAAGGAAGCTGACGTCCAGGCCGCTCTCGGGCCCACCGGCTGGACCCGAGGCTGGCTCCTCGGCTGGCGCGATATCACCAATACCACCAACGAGCGGACGGTTCTCGGTGGTGTTTTTCTCGCGTGTGCTGTGGGGAACAATCTCCCTATTTGGACGGTCGCCATGGAAGACGCTCAGCTATTCTCTTCAATATTTTCCAGCCACTCCCTAGACTATGCGGCACGATTCAAAGTTGGAGGGACCCATCTCAATTTCTTTATTGCACAGCAATTACCTGCGCTACCGCCAGATCGCTTTGAAAACACCTGCCTGTGGACCGCCGATAATAAAAACCTCAAGAGTTGGTTCCTTCCACGCATCCTGGAACTGACCTACACGGCTTGGGACCTGCAGCCCTTCGCTCGGGACTGCGGCTACGAGGGGCCGCCCTTTCGCTGGGACGAGGAACGCCGGTTTCTGTTGCGCTGCGAGTTGGATGCGGCCTTCTTTCACCTGTATGTTCCCGCCACGGCGGACGGGCAATGGAAGCGCGCCCTAAAGGACGAAGGAGCGGTCCGGGACGAAGCTCCGGAAGAACTGGAGGAACTGAAGCGTCACTTTTCCACCCCGCGCGATGCGGTGGATTACATCCTGGACACTTTCCCAATCGTTAAGCGAAAGGACGAACAACGATACGGCGAGTATCGAACTAAGCGCGTCATCCTGGAGATCTACGACGCCATGCAGGAAGCCCTTCGAACGGGCACTCCGTACCAAACCCGGTTTGATCCGCCCCCGGCGCACCCTTCCGTAGTTCATCGTCCATGTTGAACCGCGGTGTCAATGCGTTGGCTTCTTGACGGATCCGGCATCGGGCAGCCGGCATAGCACATGACGAGGGGACGCTGCGTCTCAATGCGTTGGCTTCTTGACGGATCCGGCATCACCGGGATCAGTCCGAACAGAGGTTGGCGAGGCTACGACCGGGCGGAATGTATAGGCAGTACTCTGAGGTGTCTCCTCAGCTCCGGGTTCCACCTTGTTCCCAAGCTCGAGCTTGGGAACACAACTGTGCAGAAGCTCCAGCTTCGGTTCCCATGAGGCCGTGACCCATGCGAACCCGTTGCAGAATCCATAACAAAGGATCCGAACACCCCTACTTCGTCACACCTAGTATTCTAGGGTGGATCCCGGTCTTCACCCACAAAGACCACTTCGAGATCCCGGCCGGCTCCCTTCAGCCCCCTCCCCTTAATCCCCTCCCACAAGGGGAGGGGAAATAGAATTTGGCATCAAATATTAGGTCTATTATTTTCTACGCTACCAAATGCTTTACAGTGTGGCGAAGCTGGAGCTTCCCGGGCAGGTCGTTCCCAAGCCGGAGCTTGGGAACGAGGGGGATTCGGCTTCTTCCCCGGCTTTGGGGCGGCCTAGCTTTATCCAAAAACATTGGGTCTGCCGAAGGCGATGGAAATGCTCTATACGGGAGATGCCCTTTCCGCCGCCGAAGCCAAAGAAATCGGCATGCTCAATCACATGGTTTCTCGAGAGTCGCTGGAGGCGGTCAGTATGGCCATGGTGACAAGCATCCTGAACGGTTCACCCATCGCGATGCGTTTACAGACATATATACTCTGCGGATATTTTCACTGAGCAACCAGCTTGCTTCTTGTAAATAATGACTCCCCGTCGCTCATCATTAGGATGAGGCGACGGGGAATGTGGAAAAGGCGGCCGGAACCGTCGTTAGTTGTTTCCGGTCTCTGCCCGTACCCACTTTTCAGTACGACCGAGCAGTGAAAACCCGATAAAGCCCCGTACATTCAATTGATCGGCGTTGGGTTGAGTGATCTTGCATTTATACGTCTTGCCGTTATCCGGGTCATAGATGGTCCCGCCCTCCCAGGTGCTATTGTCGGCGGAATAGGTGAAGCCCTTCATCATCTGAAGACCCAGCAGAGGTCGCGACCTTAAGCTCTCTTCCGGGTTGTTTCTGTCCACTTTTGCCTTTCCCGCCATACCTTTCTCGTCCCCAGCGGGATATTCGGGCTCCGCAAGCCATACCACCTTACCACAAAAGGCCGCTCCGCACTTGAAAATCTCGACTTTGTACTTGCCCCCTTGAGTGGTCCATACTCCCAGGATGCCATCGCTCTCAGCACCGATAGCATCCGATGCAGCCCAAAGAAACATTATGCCTGCCGCCAATACCATCAACTTTTTCATTTCCTACGCTCCTCCCCATTTTTCCAGTGTGTGTTACGTTGCCTCCAAAACTCCGCCTTTTCCATGGGAACACCACCCCCTCCCGGTTGTCGACGCTCAAAACGTCTCTGCGACAGGCAGGGATGTGCGTGAGGCACCAGCATCCGGGAGAAGCCCTTCGGCCCGTGGCAGCGCATGACGTGGAACAGCGAAAGCGTCAACAAACGCCGGATCGGAAACCACTTCCGCCGTTCCCTGCATCACCTGCGTGAGCTTCTGTGCAGATCTGTCGACAGCCTTTCCGAGACCGTTGAGTTCGCCGGCTGACGAGGCCAACTGCTCGGCGGCAGCGGCATTTTGCTGGGTCATTTTGGCGATCTGGGCCACAGCCTCATTCGACTGTGCAATTCCAATCGCAATTTCTTTGCTGGCGGTCAGTATTTGGCTCACCATCACGGCTACCTTTTCGGAACCATCCTTCATCTGCTGAAAGGCCTCGTCAGTCTCAAGCGTCAACTGCACAGCATCCTGGATGCCCTTGAGTGTGGTTTCAATAAGTGCTGCGGTATCTTGTGCGGATTTGGCGGATTGGAGGGCCAGTGTCCTGACCTCATCCGCCACCACCGCGAAGCCGGCCCCCGCCTCTCCTGCCCGGGCTGCCTCCACTGCGGCATTGAGCGCAAGTATATTGGTCTTGAAAGCGATTTCGTCGATGACCTTGATGATTCTTTTCGTTCCTTCGCTCGCGTCCAAAACCGTTTTCATTGCAGCCCTGAGATTATGCATCAGGTCGTTGGCGTGTGCATTCATTCCTCCAGCATGGTCCATCAGCCGTTGCGCTTCACCCGCACTCTCCGTGCTTTGCGCAGCCATGCTGGCGATTTCCTCCAAGGCCGCGGATGTCTCCTCAGTGGAAGCAGCCTGTTCCGATGCAGCTTCCGTGAGGGATTGACCGACCGAAGTCACCTGGGCGGAACATGCGACGATCTGCCTGGAGCTGGCAGAGAGTGTCAAGGCCACTTGAGTGATCGGTGTTACGATTCTTCTCGCCAATAGAATTAGGTTGATGAGCAAGCTGGAAGGTCCGACAATTAGACCAAACGCCACAGCCCGAGGATTGTATGCACCAAATTTACCGACAATGAAAAGGGTCACACAAAGACAAAATATACCCGGCAACAACCAGATCAAGACCCTGGTAGTAAGTCCTTTCTTGTATACGGCATAGGTCGAAATGGAAGCCAGGAATTCACCGATTACCACATAACCGGAAAGTAGTAAGATCTCCCACAGCATATTACACCCCCCTCCCCAAAGGATTCACTCGGATGAAATACGATTGAGCAGTTCCCGGAGCCTCTGTAAAGGCCTTAATAGGCCGGCCTCGAAAGATTCGGACTTCCCAAACCCGACGATCCCCCTCTCATGCCCGCTCTTCAGGCCAAAACGATGCCTTCCGGGAATTGGTGAATAGAACGTATGAGGCTGCAAACTACCAACCCTAAATTTACACTATGTTCGAGTGCAACATAGTGGTTGTGCACACGTTAACTCAGCAACGCTCGTGCCATATGGAGATGACATTCCGCCATCCATAGAACGTCGACAGTATCGTTATCGTCTTAAGGCGGCGACCTCCCATGCGGACACTCGGTGGCTCGGACAAACGCCCATGCGCCACGCAATCACCATGCAGGTCAACATTCGGCCAGGATGGCCGCAGAGTTCGGCCATACTGTCCGACACTGGCGGCTCCGCTTTACCCCGGTCGGAGAGGCACGGGCCTGCGCTTTTCGAGGATTTCATCCAAACACCCTTCCAAAGGCCTTCACAGATGCGGTTTACGACTAACTCAATTTCTGAATGCCCGGGCAGCACAAGTGACTGGCATTCTTGTTGCTGCAAAAGCAGCTTCCATCCTACGGTGTTGTCGTGTTCCAGGGTGTTGTCGTGCAGAACGCGTTGAGCTATGATGAGTTCTAAAGCGGATTGCAAAACGATAGAATGAAATTTAACACACGGTGGTATGAGGCGCTCCCTATGGAAGTTTTCGCCGCGAGGCACGGCGCGCGGCCTTGTACTTGTGAGGGTTGTCGGATCCTTGAGTTCACAGCATTCTTAAGGAGGTGTTTAAGTGGAAAACCGACCACTCGTTACGCAAATTCAACGATTTTCCGTAAACGACGGACCCGGGTTTCGGACGATCGTGTTTTTTAAGGGATGTCCTTTCCGGTGTCAATGGTGCCATAACCCTGAAACACAGTCGTTTTCCCCCGAGATTTACTGGAAAAGTAGATTATGCGTTCAATGCGGACACTGTTTCGATGTCTGTCCCAACCAGGCGATTTTCCCTCCGATTCCCCCGGAAGAAGCTCAGCGTGAGGACTCGACCTACTATAAGATCGACAAGGCGAGATGTGACCGGTGTATGAAATGCGTGGAGGCGTGCAGCTACGGTGCGCTCGAGCAGGTCGGCAAGCCCATGTCCATTGAAGAAATCGTCGAAGAGCTCGAGCGGGATCGGCCTTTCTATGACAATTCCGGAGGGGGGGTGACCATCAGTGGCGGGGAGCCTCTGGTGTTTGGCGAATTTGTCCGAAAGCTGATGGATGCGCTCAAGGCGCGAAGCCTTCATATCTGCCTTGATACTTCGGGCCATTCGCCCTGGGAGGTATTGGAGCCCGTCGCCGAACGAGCCGACATCATTCTGTACGACCTGAAACATCTCGACTCCGATGAACATGAGCGCCTGACAGGTGTACCGAACCAGCTCATTCTTCACAATTTGCAGAGGCTTGCGGCAAAGGGCTGCAGGATCTGGCTGAGAATTGTGGTGTTGCCCCGCTGCACCGATTCGATTGACTACCACCGCCGTGTGGTCGCTTTTCTTCGAAGTCTTCCCGGATCGTTGGAACGTATCGACTTGCTGCCCTTTCACAACTGGTGCCAGGACAAATACCGCTGGCTTGGACGACCCTGGTCCTTTGCCGAGACGGAAAGTGTTCACCCGGATGAGGTGGAGCCGTTGTTGGAGCTGTACCTGTCGGCGGGACTGAATGCGACGATTGGTGGGTCGGGTTTTGATGCACAGGCAACGGCATCGGGGTGATGAACCCCGGCTTATGGCGATTGACGAACGCGTTGACGAACGTGAAGCAAAGGAGGTGAGCAAACGTTAGGAATGGAAGCCCCGCATGGTTCCGGTAGAGAACGACGGCTGACCACCTGGTTCTGTGCTGACCCGGTGCCGATGGGGGGAAGTCGGTGCAATCTGTTTGGATAAACCTGGGCAATCGGTAGGTGGATGGAGCTGGAAGAGAAAAAGAAAGGAGGAGTCAAATGCCTACATGTAAAGAATGCAAGAATTATTTTCCTCAGGAAGATGATGAATCTATGGGTGACTGTGTTCAGCGGGTAGTGGATCCCAGGCAGGCATACTACAGGGCCAAGCCTGTGGCGGCTGACCAGGACGCCTCGAAGTGCAGCCAATTTGCAAAGAGGTAATCGATATTCTACTAAGGAGGAATTACAATGGCACAAGCAGCTGAAGCAAGAGAGGACATCGAACAACTGAAAGAGAGCCAGCAATGGTGGAAGCTGGCCGAAAAGCTGCGCAGCCCGCGGCTGGACTATCTGCGCAAGGCGGTTTGGAAAAAAGGCCCAATAGGTGGAGTGTATGCTCCGGGTATCAAAATTGAGCTAATGCGCAATATCCTTTTCACTGAGTCATGGAAGGAAAACGAGCGTGATCCCATCATGATGCGCAAAGCTAAAGCGCTCGCCCATGTCTGGCGGAATATACCGATATTTATCACCGATCACGCTCAGCTTGTAGGCTATGTTGGGAGTGCCCCCAATACGCTTGGGATGTGGCCTATTGAGGGCGCAAGCATGGTGAACGAGGAGGTGTACAACGACGAGGGCGTTATTCCGGAACCTGAAGAGGAATCGCTCAAGATTATGGCTGATCTCAACAACTACTGGGCGGGAAAGACGGCTATCGACCAGGTTGCGAGGCTGCTCGACCCCGAGGATGCAGTAAAGTTCATGAGTGGAGCGATTGGTTGGGGTGTGCCCACCTCGGCTTATGGCTACTCCGGGAAAGACTATGAATATCTGTTGACGGGAAAGCGCGGGTTCGAAGATATCATGGAGGAAATAGAAGCCAGGTTGGACGAGGCGCAAGAGATTGTCCGTGGAACACCCGGGCCTGAGCTTTTACCCTACTACGAAAAAATCCAAAACTGGGAGGCGATGCTGATCGTCCTCGAAGCGGCCGTCGACTGGGCACGCCGTTACGCCCGGCTGGCTCGCATTATCGCGGAGAACTTCGAAAGCGACCCCAAACGCAAGGAGGAGCTTCTGCGTATTGCCGAGACCTGTGAGCGGGTGCCCGCAAAGGCGCCGAGGTCGCTGCAGGAATCGCTGCAAATGGACCATTTCATCCAGATCCTCGCCCGGTACGAGGCATACGAGGGTGCGTGGCCTGCCCGGCCGGACTACTATCACGGGCCGTTCTACGACAAGGATGTCAACATCGAGAAGAACCTGACCCGTGAAGAGGCACTGGACCTGGTGGGTGAATTCATGATCCGGGCATACGAAGTCGGGGGCTTTGGTCCACGTTGGGGCAGGGAAGGACTGCAAGGGATTACCGGCACATGGGTGTGGACTATTGGCGGCGTCAAGCCGGACGGCACCGACGCGTGCAACGATTTGACAAGAGCGTTTCTACAAGCCGCCAGGCTTGTCAGGGTGGCCAACCCGACGTTCGCCTTTCGCTGGCATCCCAAGGTCCCCGACGACATCATGCGCGAATGCTTCGAATGCATCCGGCACGGGCTTGGTTATCCCTCCATGCGTAACGATCCGATCCTTGTGCAAAATGCCATGTATTGGCATGGGCATCCCCTGGAGGAAGCGAGAACATGGGTCCACCAGGCGTGTATGTCGCCGTGTCCGACCACAAAGCATGGTTTTCAGCCGTTCCGTATGGCCTCTGCGACCGCGAATTGCGCCAAGATGATCGAGTATGCTCTGTTCAACGGCTATGATCCCGTTGTGAATATGCAAATGGGTCCCAAGACGGGAGATGCGAGGAAGTTCAAAAGCTTCGACGAGCTGTTTGAAGCCTGGGTGAAGCAGATGGAGTGGCTCACCGATACGCTTGTGAGAACGGTCAATCTCGGACGGGTAAAAGATCCGGAGTTTTATGGAAGACCGTTTCTTTCAGCCATTTCCGAGCGATCGGTGGAACAGGGCACAGACATTGTGAACCCTGAAGGTGAGCGAGGCAACAGCTGGGTTACGGGCTTTACCTGGGTCGAGAACGCGGACAGTCTTGCTGCCGTAAAAAAGCTTGTCTTCGACGAGAAGAAATACACGATGGATCAATTGATGGACGCTTTGCAGGCCAACTGGGACGGTTATGAAGAAATGCGCCTGGATTTCGTGCGGAATGCTCCCAAGTGGGGAAATGATGACGACTATGTGGACCAGATCATGGTGCGTTGCCTTGAAGAGGTTGCCAGGCATTCGAAAGAGCTGAAAGATCCAACTGGGAATCCGTGGCCGCTTTTACCTGAGAACGTAAGCGGGAATATCCACTATGCCAACATCGTTGGGGCCCTTCCCAACGGCCGCAAACGCGGCGACGCGCTCTATGACGGCGGGATCTCGCCCGGTCCGGGGCTTGACAAGAAGGGGCCTACCGCGGTGCTCAAATCCTGCGGCAAGTTCGACCATGTGCGCCTTGGGCGTGCCTTCCTCCTCAATCAGCGCCTTTCCCCGACCCAGCTCAAGGGTGAGCAGGGCTATCAGTTGTGGAAGGCCTACATGCGGACCTGGGCGGACCTCGGTCTGGACCACGTACAGTTCAACATGGTCGATGACGCCACGCTTAGGGCGGCGCAGAAGGACCCCGAAAAGTACCAGGAAGTGATCGTCCGGGTTGCCGGCTACAGCGCCCATTTTGTGGACATCAGCCGCAAGACCCAGGACAATATCATTCAAAGAACCATTCAGGGTCTGTAAAGGGATGATTGGCCCGATACGGCGGATTACCCCTCCCGTATCGGGCATTCAAATTCGTAAGATGTGTCCATGCCTCATCGGCTGGTGTGGGCTTATCAAAGACCGGTAGCTTGAATATCTCGCAAGGAGAATGAGGCGGGCAAGCCATCGAAAGGGAGGGGAAATTTTATGAAATGTTCAGCTTGTGGATTTGAGGCTCCAGCAAATAAATTCCGTTATCTCTACAACGCTCGGATTGACGACCCTTTGTCTATGCGCCAATGTATAAAGTGCGGCGAAGTGATCGCCGTGAACGAGCTCAAGGGAGAAGCGGTGCAAATCGTCAAGCCCGGTGACGCACCGTGGGGTAAATCCGCCGGTATAGAGGGTGTTACACCATCTGTGCTGGACTAGGTTGTTTTGTCAAGCGGGCTCTCCGCATTGCGGGTGCCGATAAGGGGGAAACCGCCCGCATGCGGCTCCTCCCGGACGGCCAGTTTATGGAGGTGTGATATAATTTAAAGTTTTCCCCAATGTCTAGCAAAAAATGCCGAGGCTTAAGCTCAGTGCAACGGGTTGGCCGAGCCGAGCGGAGCCCATGCGGAGCTCAGGCGAGGCGAGGCCAACCCTTCCTTATCCTCCTCTATAGGATAGAAGGATCTCGGCGGTTTATAACCAAAATTCTGATGTAACCTCTCGTTATTGTAGAAATCAAAGTAACCCTCCAAGCCCTCGAGGGCCTCCCCGGGGGTGCAGTAGTCCTTGACATAGACTTCCTCATATTTTACCCAGCGCACAGACGCTCCACCATGATGTTGTCAAATGCCCTTCCCCGGCCATCCATGCTGATTCTTACACCGGGTGAAGGGGGGGGATTTTTTGCCCTTTTTAACCTTTTTGCTTAAGGTCTCCATTTTTTCAGAACGCTACCAGAAAATTAGCGAACTGTCCGGCCCTCTTGTGCCTCGCGCTCCAGAAAAAGCGTGTCCTGTGATCATGTAGATTCCGGCCTCCATAAGAATGTCGACGGTATTGCTCTGCGGCGGCGAGCTCCCATGCGCACCATCGATGGGTCGCACAAACGCCCATGCGCCACGGAATCACCATGCAGGTCAACATTCGGCCAGTATGGCCGCACTAATCGGCCACACTGGCCGACGCTCGCGGCTCCGCGTTACCCCGGTCGGAGAGGCACGGGCCTGCCCTTTTCCAGGACTGCATCCAAAGACCCTTCCAAAGGCCTTCACGGATGCGGTTTACGACTAACTTAATTTCTGAATGCCCAGCTAGGGCCGGTGGCTGGCATTGTTCTTGCTCCAACATTACCTCCTCTCCTGCGGTGTCGTTGTGTTCTAGGGTGTTGTCGTGCAGAAGGCGTTGAGCTATCATGAATGTTAAAGGGGATTGTAAAACGGTACGATGAAGTTTACCACAAGGTGGTATGAGGTGCTCCTTATGGAAGTTTTCGCCGCGAGGCACAGTGTACGCCCTTGTGTTTCTGAGGCTTTTCAGATTCTTGAGTCTACTGCATTTGTAAGGAGGTGTTTAAGTGGAAAACCAACCACTCGTTACGCAAATTCAGCGATTTTCCGTAAATGACGGACCCGGGTTTCGGACGATCGTGTTTTTTAAGGGATGTCCCTTGCGGTGTCAATGGTGCCATAACCCTGAAACACAGTCGTTTTCCCCCGAGATTTACTGGAAAAGTAGATTATGCGTTCAATGCGGACACTGTTTCGATGTCTGTCCCAATCAGGCGATTTTCCCTCCGATTCCCCCGGAAGAAGCTCAGCGTGAGGACTCGACCTACTATAAGATCGACAAGGCGAGATGTGACCGGTGTATGAAATGCGTGGAGGCGTGCAGCTACGGTGCGCTCGAGCAGGTCGGCAAGCCCATGTCCATGGAAGAAATCGTCGAAGAGCTCGAGCGGGATCGGCCTTTCTATGACAATTCCGGAGGGGGGGTGACTATCAGTGGCGGGGAGCCTCTGGTGTTTGGCGAATTCATTCGAAAGCTGATGGATGCGCTCAAGGCGCGAAACCTTCATATCTGCCTTGATACTTCGGGGCATTCGCCCTGGGAGATATTGGAGCCCGTCGCCGAGCGAGCCGACATCATTCTGTACGACCTGAAACATCTCGACTCCGATGAACATGAGCGCCTGACAGGCGTACCGAACCAGCTCATTCTTCACAATTTGCAGAGGCTTGCGGCAAAGGGCTGCAGGATCTGGCTGAGAATTGTGGTGTTGCCCGGCTGCACCGATTCGATTGATTACCACCGCCGTGTGGTTGCTTTTCTTCGAAGTCTTCCCGGATCGTTGGAACGTATCGACTTGCTGCCCTTTCACAACTGGTGCCAGGACAAATACCGCTGGCTTGGACGACCCTGGTCGTTTGCCGAGACGGAAAGTGTTCACCCGGATGAGGTGGAGCCGTTGTTGGAGCTGTACCTGTCGGCGGGACTGAATGCGACGATTGGTGGGTCGGGTTTTCAGGCACAGGCAACGGCATCGGGGTGATGAACCCCGGCGTATGGCGATTGACGAACGCGTTGACGAACGTAAAGGAAAGGAGGTGAGCAAACGTTAGGAACGGAAGCCCCGCATGGTTCCGGTAGAGAACGATGGTTGACTGCCTGGTTCTGTACTGACGATTTCTGATGCTGCTCTCGCGGTGCCGATGGGGGAAAGCCAGTGTAATCTCTTTGGGTAAGCCCGGGCAATGGGCATGTGGATGGAGCTGGAAGAGAAAAAGAAAGGAGGAGTCAAATGCCTACATGTAAAGAATGCAAGAATTATTTTCCTCAGGAAGATGATGAATCTATGGGCGACTGTGTTCAGCGGGTAGTGGATCCCAGGCAGGCATACTACAGGGCCAAGCCTGTGGCGGCTGACCAGGACGCCTCGAAGTGCAGCCAATTTGCAAAGAGGTAATCGATATTCTGCTAAGGAGGAATTACAATGGCACAAGCAGCTGAAGCAAGAGAGGACATCGAACAACTGAAAGAGAAGCAGCAATGGTGGAAGGTGGCCGAAAAGCTGCGCAGCCCGCGGCTGGACTATCTGCGCAAGGCGGTTTGGAAAAAAGGCCCAATAGGTGGAGTGTATGCTCCGGGTATCAAAGTTGAGCTAATGCGCAATATCCTTTTCACTGAGTCATGGAAGGAAAACGAGCGTGATCCCATTATGATGCGCAAAGCCAAAGCGCTCGCCCATGTCTGGCGGAATATACCGATATTTATCACCGATCACGCTCAGCTTGTAGGCTATGTCGGGAGTGCCCCCAATACGCTTGGGATGTGGCCTATTGAGGGCGCAAGCATGGTGAACGAAGAGGCGTACAACGAAGAGGGTGTTATTCCGGAACCTGAGGAGGAATCCCTCAGGACGATCGCCGAGATTAACAACTACTGGGCGGGAAAGACGGCTATCGACCAGGTTGCGAGGCTGCTCGACCCCGAGGATGCAGTAAAGTTCATGAGTGGAGCGATTGGTTGGGGTGTGCCCACCTCGTCTTATGGCTACTCCGGGAAAGACTATGAATATCTGTTGACGGGAAAGCGCGGGTTCGAAGATATTATGGAGGAAATAGAAGCCAGGTTGGATGAAGCGCAAGAGATTGTCCGTGGAACACCCGGGCCTGAGCTTTTACCCTACTACGAAAAAATCCAAAACTGGGAGGCGATGCTGATCGTCCTCGAAGCGGCCGTCGACTGGGCACGCCGTTACGCCCGGCTGGCTCGCATTATCGCAGAGAACTTCGAAAGCGACCCCAAACGCAAGGAGGAGCTTCTGCGCATTGCCGAAACCTGTGAGCGGGTGCCCGCAAAGGCGCCGAGGTCGCTGCAGGAATCGCTGCAAATGGACCATTTCATCCAGATCCTCGCCCGGTACGAGGCATACGAGGGTGCGTGGCCTGCCCGGCCGGACTACTATCACGGGCCGTTCTACGACAAGGATGTCAATATCGAGAAGAACCTGACCCGTGAAGAGGCACTGGACCTGGTGGGTGAATTCTTGATCCGGACATACGAAGTCGGGGGCTTTGGTCCACGTTGGGGCAGGGAAGGACTGCAAGGGATTACCGGCACCTGGGTGTGGACTATTGGCGGCGTCAAGCCGGACGGCACCGACGCGTGCAACGATTTGACAAGAGCGTTTCTACAAGCCGCCAGGCTTGTCAGGGTGGCCAACCCGACGCTCGCCTTTCGCTGGCATCCCAAGGTCCCCGACGACATCATGCGCGAATGCTTCGAATGCATCCGGCACGGGCTTGGTTATCCCTCCATGCGTAACGATCCGATCCTTGTGCAAAATGCCATGTATTGGCATGGGCATCCCCTGGAGGAAGCGAGAACATGGGTCCACCAGGCGTGTATGTCGCCGTGTCCGACCACAAAGCATGGTTTTCAGCCGTTCCGTATGGCCTCTGCGACCGCGAATTGCGCCAAGATGATCGAGTATGCTCTGTTCAACGGCTATGATCCCGTTGTGAATATGCAAATGGGTCCCAAGACGGGAGATGCGAGGAAGTTCAAAAGCTTCGACGAGCTGTTTGAAGCCTGGGTGAAGCAGATGGAGTGGCTCACCGATACGCTTGTGAGAACGGTCAATCTCGGACGGGTAAAAGATCCGGAGTTTTATGGAAGACCGTTTCTTTCAGCCATTTCCGAGCGATCGGTGGAACAGGGCACTGACATTGTGAACCCTGAAGGTGAGCGAGGCAACAGCTGGATTACGGGGTTTACCTGGGTCGAGAATGCCGACAGTCTCGCTGCCGTAAAAAAGCTTGTCTTCGACGAGAAGAAATACACGATGGATCAATTGATCGACGCTTTGCAGGCCAACTGGGACGGTTACGAAGAAATGCGCCTGGATTTCGTGCGGAATGCTCCCAAGTGGGGAAATGACGACGACTATGTGGACCAGATCATGGTGCGTTGCCTTGAAGAGGTTGCCAGGCATTCGAAAGAGCTGAAAGATCCCACTGGGAATCCATGGCCGCTTTTGCCCGAGAACGTGAGCGGGAATATCCACTATGCCAACATCGTTGGGGCCCTTCCCAACGGCCGCAAACGCGGCGACGCGCTCTATGACGGTGGGATCTCGCCCGGTCCGGGGCTTGACAAGAAGGGGCCTACCGCGGTGCTCAAATCCTGCGGCAAGTTCGACCATGTGCGCCTTGGGCGTGCCTTCCTCCTCAATCAGCGCCTTTCCCCGACCCAGCTCAAGGGTGAGCAGGGCTATCAGTTGTGGAAGGCCTACATGCGGACCTGGGCGGACCTCGGTCTGGACCACGTACAGTTCAACATGGTCGATGACGCCACGCTCAGGGCGGCGCAGAAGGACCCCGAAAAGTACCAGGAAGTGATCGTCCGGGTTGCCGGCTACAGCGCCCATTTTGTGGACATCAGCCGCAAGACCCAGGACAATATCATTCAGAGAACCATTCAGGGTCTGTAAAGGGATGATTGGCCCGATACGGCGGATTACCTGCCGTATCGGGCATTCAAATGCGTAAGATGCGTCCATGCCTCATCGGCTGGTGTGGGCTTATCAAAGACCGGTAGCTTGAATATCTCGCAAGGAGAATGAGGCGGGCAAGCCATCGAAAGGGAGGGGAGATTTTATGAAATGTCCAGCTTGTGGATTTGAGGCTCCAGCAAATAAATTCCGTTATCTCTACAATGCTCGGATTGACGACCCTTTGTCTATGCGCCAATGTATAAAGTGCGGCGAAGTGATCGCAGTGAACGAGCTCAAGGGAGAAGCGGTGCAAATCGTCAAGCCCGGTGACGCGCCGTGGGGTAAATCCGCCGGTATAGAGGGTGTTACACCATCTGTGCTGGACATGGAGGGGTGATATGGCTGCAAGGGAAAAACGATCCTCCCGGCGGAGTCAATGGGAGGAAATGCGCAAGGGTTTGACGGGCGAGCTGTCGAAGAAAAGCTTCGAGGAGCGGGAGAAACTGCCCGAGAAGGCTTGTGGAAAGTGTAAGCACTTCTCCGAGAACGCATATGTATCTGATGGAAGGGGATTCTGCGCGGTGCTGAAGGTCGGAAGCAACATTGCCGCGGACCCGCCGGTGTGCGTTCTTGAAGGGGATGCCGGGATGATGACCATATTTAACATGGATGCTTCCAGGTGCCCCTACTACGATCAGATGGAATTTATTGACACGGATGGCACCGAATGCGCCGATCCTCAATTCCGGCGTGCCCTGAGGCAATTCAAGTCGTAAGACCTGTTCACATAGCCAGGGGGGCGAGATCGATCTCGCCCCCCGGCTGGACGCGGGAGATTCAAAATGAACCTTACATGTAACAAATGCGGATTCACGGCCGAATACATCGAGTTTCGGTACATCTGCAAGACGGGCTGACCGGCTTGCGGAGAGGCTGATCTCCGCGAGTGCCCCAGGTGTGGGAACCAGTGTCATTTTTCGAGGAATGATGCCCTGGAACAAGAGCAGGAAGAGATGAAAGAGATGTCGAAACGTCTCGCGGCGATTACAGCATCCAGCGGTCCCGAGGCTCTGGACGAAGCGCGGGAGATTATGCGGAAGCTTAAGCGCATGAATCTGAGGTGGAACATATCGGCTCTGGACGCATTCGTCAAAACCCGGCGGCGGGAACTTTTTCCGCAGGATTATGGGAATTAGAGCCACGGCGAGGGATCGGCCATGGATAATAAGAATAAAGGCTTTGTGCGGACAAATTCAAAAAGGAGGAATCCAACAAAATGACGTTCGATCTTTCCAGCTTCGTTCCCGCACCGGAAGAGCACTTTTTCCTGCCAAACAGTGTGGTGGAGAATCTGGAGCGCATTGCCGCACTTTCGCAAAGGCATCCTGTGAACGTGCTGGTCGCCGGCAAGCAGGGGTGTGGCAAATCGACTCTCGTGAAACAGTTCGCTGCACGCAACCGGCGCCCGCTTGCAACCTTCCAGATCGGCATCCTTTCGGAGCCGGGTCAGCTTTTCGGCGAGCACCGCTTAAAGGATGGAGAGACCTACTACCAGCAGTTTTTGTTTCCCCAGGCCATTCAAACCCCGGGTTGTGTAATCCACCTGGAGGAAATCAACCGCCCCGAGCATCCGAAAGCGCTTAATATGCTTTTTTCCGTCCTGGCCGAAGACCGCAAGGTCTGGCTGGACGAGCTTGGACTCATACGGGTTGCCGACGGCGTCGTCTTCATGGCTACCCTCAACGAGGGAGAAGAATTCGTAGGTACGGAGTTGTTGGACGCCGCCTTGCGGGATCGTTTCTATGTCACCGCCTTGGATTACTTGCCCGCGGATGTTGAAACAAAGGTGCTCCATTACAAGACCGGGATCCCTGAAGCGGAAGCACTGACAATCGTCAATGTGGCTAACAAGCTGAGGGGTAATTCGAAGGACCCGATGGTTGTTTCGACGCGCCACACGCTCATGATCGCCGAAATGGTGGCAGTGGGGGCATCCATCGAAGACGCTTTCATTTACAGTCTCCAGGCGGGTAAGGACTTACTGGAGTCTATTCTGCTTTCGCTCCATGTGCAATTGGGGAAAAAAGATGCGCACACCGAAACCGGCTATCAAATCTACTGATTGGTTCAAGCCGGCAATGGCTAAAATCCCGGAGCCCGGCGCCGGAGACGATGCGAGGCGGTTGGACCGGCTTATCAATGAGGCGGGGGCCGCCGGGCTCTCCCGGTACTGGCGCAGGAACATATCCCAGCTGGAATCCTCGGAACTGGCCTATGCACTCCGGGCATTGGAGAAGGTCGCCGGGCACGTTGGCCATAACGTCGGGCGCATAGAATGGGCTGGTATGTCGACGGACGACACGGACGTCATCGTGCTCGATCCAGGCCTTATCATGGGGGACTATCCGATTCCCGCCTCGATGTTCGACTATCTGGTGGGCATTGTGGTCCATGAAGCCCTTCATCGAAAGGAATGGACGGATCTGGTGTGGAAGAAGTCGCATGAGGCGACCTTGGACATGCCGGTACGGGAAAAGATCGCCTTTCACAAGATTGTCTATACCGGGGAAGATATTTATGTTGATTTCTTTTCCCAACGGAACATCCTTGGTGAGTACGTCCGGCTTGCCCGTGAGGTGGAGCTTCGCCAGGAGGAGCCGTTTCTTGGGGATATTCCTGTCAGTCTGGACAGGCTTGTGCACCATTGGCGGCGGAGCGCCTTCGATCAAAACAAATCGGCGGGTGTTGAACAAATGGACCAGGTGCTGCGTCTCCTCCATGAGTCGACGGGGGAACTTCGGTCCATCGGGTTTGCGTCGGGGGGAGTTGTCAGGCGATGTGAACTCAGGGCGCGGCTGTACCTTGAGACCTGGAAGAAAATCGCGCCCCATGTGGAGGGATGGAAAATCCTCGACATGTCGCTTTTATGGTATCCACGGGACGGTTCCGAAAAGGTGCGTCCAATCAGGAGAAAAAGAAAGGTCCAGACCCGCCTTTCTGCCAACCTGGCTCAAGACATCGAGGAGAAACTCGCCGCCCATTCAGCGGATATAACGCCCATTATTCGCAAGGTGGCCGGCGCGGACAATCCCGACGTCGTTCCCACGTCCCGGTGGGATTTCAATAATCCGATCAGCCCGGTCGTCGATCCTAGAATGATCGGGCGCATTCAAGGTGTGCTCCAAAGCTACGCGGAACGTGTAACGGTGTATAACCGGGGGCTTACTTCAGGAAGAGTGGATCGTCGGAGGCTGTATAGAGCGCCGGTGAATGGGCGATGCTTTTTCCAAAAGCAGGCGCTGCCCAATCTTGACTGGAATATTTGTCTGTTGGTCGATGCCAGCGGCTCCATGGCCGGAGCACGCTGGAGGATGGTGGAAAGTATCGTTGCCACTCTGCACAAGGCCTTTCACGGTTTCCGCAACAGGCTTCAGGCCTTCGGGTATTTCGAGGTGGACGGGGTTTGCATGCTCTCCAGCCTGCTCGACGGCAAGCGTGTACTTTCAATACCTCCGAGCGGTCAAACGGCGTCTGGACAAGCCATCATTGCCGCTGCTTACTTCATGCCCAAGGATGCCAGGAGAAGGTTTATTATCCATGTGACGGACGGGGAGTCGAACTTCGGATGTGACGTCCAAATTGGAATCGATCACTGCCTTGCGGAGAGGATTCATCTTGTGACCCTTGGGGTCGCCTGTAAGGACCGTGAGGCAATGGTGGAGCAGTACGGCAACGGAATTCGGTTTCTCGATCATTTCGGCCAGTTGCCCGGCGCGATCGAACATCTTCTCAAGTGGACGCTTCTGGGCGAAGCAAAAGCGCTTATGGCCGGTTCTCGCCCGGTAAGGCAGAAGGCATCTGCCGTGTGAGTTTGACCGATTGGGATCAATCGGGGGGAATTGACAGAAGGAGATGGACGATGAAAATGTTCAGTGAAGAGTGGTTCAATGCAGTGGTGGATGCGCTGAAGGCGGATGACGAATTTCAACGGAAAGCCGAAGGATTTGACAGCGGGCTGCAGTTCAAGGTTCTGAAAGATCCTAAAGCCGGTGTTGATAAGGATGTGGCTTTCGGAATGTGGCTCCCCAGCGCGGAGCCGAACTGGTACGGACCCAGACCGGACGAGGATGTCGATATTATTCTGGAGGGCAAAGCAGGGAAATTCAAGGAAGTTCTCACGGCAAAAAAGAACGTCATAACGGATAGTTTCTTGACGGCTGTCACTATGGCAGGAGAGATTATATGGAAGAAAGGTTCCATGAGCAAGCTATCGTCCAACGTGGGAACATGGAGGAGATTTCTGGAAGTGGTGAGTTCCGTGTCATAGACCGGAGGAGGTGGCAAGGATGAGCAAGCTGAGTGAAAGGGCCAGGGAGTAACTGTCGCGGGAGGAGAGGTTGAATGTGCTGAGCACATCAACCCAAAAGGGTTGTGGTCATATAGCGTTTATGCAACAGCTGTAAGCGAAATCCCCTGACGGTAGGGAGGACGACGCGTATTATATGATAGTCGATGACCCCCGATCACACTTTATCTTTGTGTATGATCCCGACATTTTCCGGGGTAAAAAGTACACGGTCTACAACGGACGCGACCTCACCACCGGTGAAATGCTGGCGTTCTGGTGTGGATGCCGGGAGGACGATTGCTGGAGCGTTGGATCAGATCGAAAGGCTTCGATGAGGAGACGGCCGCCGCCGCTAGAGAGGATGCCCGAATGAGATTCGGGCGCATTTTCGATCATCCGGACGAAATCTTTGAGCCATGGGAACAATAATGGCGGTGTAAGGCACATTTTGAGCTTCTAACGCGAGGTCATTGTTGTGATGTCTTCGGAAAAGCATTTACGAATACCCAATCTCGATCCGGACTTTTTTATTCTTGAACGAGACAGGGTCAATCTGGAACGGTTCGCGCGGCTTTCAGAGCGGCATCCTGTCAACATAATGGTGACGGGAAGCCAGGGCTGTGGCAAGTCGTCCCTCGTAAGGCAGTTTGCCGCTATTTACGGGAGACCTTTGGCTACGTTCCAGGTGGGGCTCCTGGCCGAATCCGGACAGCTTTTCGGCCAACAGAGGCTCCAATCCGGTGAAACCTATTTCAAGGAGTTTCTGTTCTCCAAGGCCATCCAGACTCCGGGTTGCGTGATACATCTCGAGGAAATCAACCGCTCCGAGACGCCTCATGCCTTGAACGAGCTTTTTTCCGTGCTTTCCGAGGATCGCAGCATCTGGATCGATGAGCTGGGAACCGTAAAGGTGGCGCCCGGGGTTATATTCTTCGCCACCATGAACGAGGGAGAGAAGTTTACCGGGGTCGAGGAGATCGACGCGGCTCTGAGGGACCGGTTCTATTATATTCAGCTCGAGTACTTGCCTCATGAAGTTGAAAAGCAGGTCTTGGTGAGAAAGACGGGATTATCGGAGTCCGGAGCAGACCGGATCTTGAATGTGATCAACCATATCAGGACCAATGAGCAAGCCGGCGTCAGCGTTTCCATAAGGCACAGCCTGATGATTGCGGAACTGGTTTCTTTAGGGGCCTCTTTGCGCGAGGCGCTCGTCTACAGTCTACAGATTTCCAGGGATGCTCTCGAATCCCTGCTTCTATCGGTACACGTTCAAACGCAGGATACGGAAGCGGAGTTGGACCGATATGTCGTGTATGTTCCCGAGAGCTCCCCGGCTACGGAAAAGGTTTTCCAATGAAAACATACTCTCTGTACTGGCGAAAAAACACTTCGAAGGAGGAGGCGGTCGAGCTCGCCCTTTGCCTTCGCTCCTTGCGTAAGGTTGCTTCTCATTTGGGATACAACGTCAAGCCCGTCTACTGGGAAGGTATGGTCGATTCCGATGAGCGATCCATTTTGTTGGATCCGGCCGCTGTTAGAGGAAAATATCCCATCCCCTTCAACAAGTACGACATTCTGGTTGGACAGGTTATCCTCGAAGGGAAGTCTTCTATGGAATGGCGGGAATGGGTTATTGGCAAGGTGGTGGAGGAGGCGGGGGAACTGAGCGGAGATGCTGAAGCAATTCTGCTTAAGATCGCCGGGGCAGCTGAGGACATATACGTTACGGAATGGGCGAAAAGCCATGTCTGGAGGCATTACCTGCGGCGTTTTTGGGAGGCCAGGCTCAGTGCCGGGCAACGTGATCCGGCTTTGCCTCCAACTGCGGACAGCCTTGCCGACATGTGGCGCAGGGAGGTGTTGTTGGGACGGACAAGTCGGAATCTACATCAATACTATCACGGTCCTCTTGCGCTGTTGAATGCCTATACGGCCAAGATTGCAAACTGCCTGGCGCTTGCCGGCGTCGGCCGCCGGAGGGATTACAGGAAAAACTTATATCATGAGCTGTGGGCGCGGCTGTTCGAGGCTATCCAGGAGTGGGAATCATTCCAGTTGTCTCCCGATGCGGTCGGCTTGAGGGACGAGATGGGTGTGAAGGGTGAAGTAGACGTTGAGACGGACACGCCGCGCAGATCGACGGATCTTGAACGCAACGAGGACCTGGAAGAGGATGTCATCGACAAGCTCAATTCCATCCTGGAAGCGGATGACACGATCGATCTGACCTCGGTTGTCTCCGCCGCGGTGGAAGACCCCGAGGCGGCCCCGATAAAAACGGTGTTCTCGAAAAGCGCGGTTCCAAGTGATATGATGCCCGACAAGGTGCAGACGGCTGTTATGAAAAAGCTTTTCAGGGATCAGGAGTTGTTTCTGAGACGGCGGCAGATGAGGGGGGCGACCAGGAGGGGGCTGACAGAGGGCAAGCTTGATGCCCGCCGCTTATATCGGGTGCCCCTCGATGGCAAAGTTTTCAAAAACCGGGAATGCACAAAAACCCGGAAGGCGTGGCACATCTGCATTGTGGTAGACGCTTCCGCGTCCATGAGTGGAAGAGGGGAGCATGGAAGTGTGATTCCCTGGGAGCTTGCCGAAAGGACCTTCGTTTCCCTTGCGGAAGCGATCAAAGGCTCAAAAAACACCCTCGATATCCATGCATACTGCGAACGTGGGGGCCAGTGTGTCATTACCAACCTTTTTCACGGCGGCAGGGTGCACACCGTTGTTCCTTCCGGTCGCACTCCGTCAGGTCAGGCGATATTGGGTGCGGCCGCGATGATGGAAAAAGGCCATCCTCAAAACATGATGATTCACATAACGGATGGCGCTGCCAATTGTGGTTTGTCCCTCGGTGATGCGGTGCGGTTTTGCCGGAAAAACAACATCCGGCTTTTCACCATAGGATGCGGCTGTAACCAACAGACACAAGACTTTTTGAGCGGTTATTTCCCTGCTGAAAGTCTGTTTTTTATGAAAGATATGGGTGACCTTGCCATAGGCCTGTATGAGGTGTTTCGGCGCAACATTTTCGAGGCGGTATAATTTTGGTGTGTGGGGCGGGCCGATCGGAATTCGTGGGATGTTGTTCCGATTCTCGGTCAATGAGGTTACTGTCATCATCTCCTTGTTAATGAGCATTGAAGCGTGTTGTACTGGCAGAAATCCAAGCGAGCGGAGGAGGGGGAATGTATCAGGAGGAGCACAAGATCTTTCGAGATGCCTTCAGGAAGTTTTTGCAACAGGAAGTGACGCCCCATGTAAACGAGTGGGAAGAAAAACGGGTGGTTCCGAGGGAGGCTTGGGAAAAGATGGGAGCTGCCGGCTATCTATGTCCATGGCTCCCTGAAGAGTATGGCGGCAGCGGAGCCGATTTTCTGTTTTCCGTCATCGTAAATGAAGAGCTCGCCAGGGTTGGAGCCGTTGGCTTTTTCGCTCCGCTGCACAGCGACATTGTGGCGCCGTATTTGTATCACTTGGGTACCGAAGAGCAAAAGAAACGCTGGCTGCCGGGCTGTGCCAAGGGTACCTGTATTCTGGCGGTGGCTATGACCGAGCCGGACGCGGGCTCGGACTTGGCGGCCATGCGCACCAAGGCCGAACGCGACGGGGATTTCTATGTCATCAACGGCACCAAGACTTTTATCTCCAACGGGATCCAGGCGGACCTTGTCATTGTTGCCTGCCGCACGGATCCGGAAGCTAAGCCTTCAAGGGGCGTCAGCCTGCTGATGGTCGAGCGGGGAACACCCGGATTTGAGCGCGGCAGAAAGCTGAACAAAATGGGTTTGCACAGCCAGGACACCGCTGAGCTTCTGTTCGAGGACTGTCGCGTGCCTGTGGACCATCTGTTGGGCAAGGAAAACAACGGCTTCGTGCATTTAATGCAAATGCTTCAACAGGAGCGGCTGGTATGTTGCATTATGGCACAAGCCATGGCAGAGGCCATGATAGAGATGACCATCAACTACTGTCGGGAGCGCAAGGCCTTCGGGCAACCTATCGCCAGCTTTCAACACAATGCCTTCAAAATCGTTGACATGGTTACCGAGATCAAAGTGGGGAGGGTTTTTCTGGACCATTTGATCCAGAAGCACCTGGATGATGCCGACATTGTGACGGAAGTCTCAATGGCGAAGGCATGGATTGCGGAGATGGCCAACCGTGTGGCGTATCATTGCGTCCAGCTTCATGGCGGCTACGGGTACATGGAAGAATATCCCATCTGTCGCTTTTACCGGGATGCGCGTGCTATTCCCATATTTGCCGGCAGCACGGAAGTGATGAAGCTGATTGTGGCAAGGAAACTCAATCTATTATAACCGGGATCATGCAGGAGATGTTGGTCAAGGATCCCGCCCCTTGTGGGCGGCATCTTGCAAGTTAAGAGAAAACAACCCATTCATAGGCGCCGGTAAGTGCAGGTTTTCTAGGCGTGTTTCATGAGGAGACTGAGATGGATTTTGAGCTTCCCGAGGAATTGCGTATTCTGAGACAAGAAGTGCGTAAGTTCGCGCTGCGTGAGTTGGCCCCCATAGCCCAGGAATGTGACAGAGAAGAGCGTTATCCCAGGGAAGTATGGAAGAAGGCCTGTGAACAGGGCCTGGTAGGACCATGGATTCCCGAAGCGTATGGCGGCCCTGGAGTAGGTTTCCTCGCCAACGCCATCATAGCGGAGGAAATGTGCCGGATCGATATGGGTCTGGCTCTGTGCATCGGGGCCGCTACATTCGGCTCAGAGAATATTTTGCTTTATGGGTCCGAAGAGCAAAAGCAAACATATCTGCCACGTCTGGTGAATGGGGAAATTATATTCGCCGGTGCTTATACGGAGCCCAATGCAGGTACCGATGTGGCCGGCATCAAAACCAGAGCGGTGCGAGATGGTGATCATTTTGTGCTCAATGGCAGCAAAATGTTCATCACCAATGGAACCATCTGCGACTATATGGTTGTTTTTTGTGTAACCAATCCTGACGCGCCTCGGCACGAACGATTCAGCCTGCTTATTGTGGATGCCGGTACTCCTGGTATAACGCGTACCAAAATCAAGGGTAAGATGGGAATACGGGCGAGCGACACGGCGGAATTGGCCTTCGAGGATGTGCGGGTCCCGGTGGGAAACGTTGTTGGAAAACAAGGCAGGGGCTTTTATCAGCTCATGGATTTTTTCAATACCACCCGCACCATGGTGGCGGCCCAGGGCGTAGGGCTGGCCCAAGGAGCGTTGGACAAGGCAGTTCAGTATGTTCAGGAGCGCCATGCGTTCGGACAACCTCTTGCCGGCTTTCAGGCGGTACAGACACAGTTGGCTGAGATGGCCACGCGCATTGAGCTGACGAGGCACCTCACCTATAAAGCCGCATGGCAGGTAGACCTTGGCAAAATCGATCCGAAACTAAGCGCTATGGCGAAATATTATTCAGGAGAAATGGCCGTTTGGGTTGTCGACAAGGCGGTTCAGCTCCACGGGGGCTATGGCTATATAGACGAGTATGATGTACAGCGGTTTTACCGAGATGCCAAGATACTTGAGATCTACGAAGGGACTAAGGAAGCAGAGAAATTGACCATCGCCAAGGGACTGTTCAAAGAGTACGCCAGGCAGACTTGATCTCGGCGCAGCAGTTCCCGGAGCCCCTCTAGGAGCTTGAAAACGGGGCCTTGAAGGGTTTCGTCTTTGCAAACCCGCGGGTCGTTTCGGGTTCCGAAGGGGGTTTCGGGGGTGCACTTTTTCGACCGTTTTGGTTTTTCATGCTCGGGACCGGCCCGCGTTTCTGCTAGGAGCGCGTCCGGCAATGAAAAGACGGCGATGCGGATCCCTTGGTGGAGCGGCTTCAGCCGCGAAGCAGGCCTTTGTAGGAGCGGCCTTGGCCGGTGATTCGGGTCGCCGGCCGGCTGGCGTGCCGGCTCTTACAAAAGGGCACTGAAACCTATTCTCGGACAAGCTCCTAGGAGCGTGCCCTGGAACTCAGAATCAACCCTTTGGGGCACGACGAGAGCAAACGCAATTTCGCACAGTTACTCCGCGTACCGCTACCCACAAAACCGCCGAAATCGGCAGCATTCTCGGGACACAAGCTCCTAGGGGCCGGACAAGATGCAGCCGCTTCTGTACATGGTAAAGTGGATAAATGCTTTTGTGTGTTGAAACGAACTTCAATGAATGGAGATAATCATGACACTACAGAGCTATTTCAAGGAGATTATGAACATCAACCGGATGGAGGACAATGAGCAGAAGGCCGAGGCTTCGAGGTCCCTTTTTACGAAGTTGAACCATGCGCCGATGCCCGACCGATTCAACTGGTCGGAGGAAATATTTGAAGGCATCCACGTCAAAGAGCGGGGCGGACAAGCGGCCCTGCTTTGGGTCAACATCGATACCGGTGAAGAGCGTCGCTACACCTACTCGGAGTTTGCCGACAAGGGCAACCAGCTTTTGAATTTCTTGAGAAAACATGGAATCCGCAAGGGCGGGAGCGTCTACATGATGATTCCGGCCTTCCCCGAGATATGGTTTGGAAGCTTTGCAACGATAAAGGGCGGGATGGTGTCGGTCCCGACAGCCATGACCATGACGGTCAGAGAGCTCGAGTACCGCTTCAAGACCTTCGCCCCCCAGGCCGTTCTTGCTGACAAGGATTCGGCACCCCTTATCGATGAGGCTCTGAACAACGTGGGCGCCACTCCCAAGGTCAAGATCATCATCGGGGAGCGCGAAGGGTGGAAGAGCTACAACGAAGTGGAAAAAGAGAGCAAGACCGCCGAGGCCGAGAAGACGAAGCCCGGGGACATCACTCTCTGCTTCTTCACTTCCGGGACCACCGGCATGGCCAAGAGGGTGGCCCATACGGCTGTATCCTACCCCGTGGGCCATCTTTCTACGGCCAACATCATCGGCATCAAGCCGGGGGATATCCACAACAATCTCAGCCAGCCAGGGTGGGCCAAGTGGGCCTGGAGCTGTCTCTTTGCACCGTTAGATGTCGGGGCAACCACGGCGGGCTTCTACTACCCTGCCAGGCTCGATGTCGAGAAGTACCTTGGCGCCCTTGACCGCTATAAGGTGAACACCTTCTGCGCGCCGCCCACGGCCTGGAGGGCGTTCATACTGGCCGACCTTGGTAAGTTCAAGTTCGAAGCCCTGAGGGAATCGGTGAGTGCGGGCGAGCCGCTCAACCCGGAAATCATCCACACCTGGCAGCGATTCACCGGAACCCAAATCCGGGACTACTACGGCCAGACCGAATCCACGGGCATGATCGGCAACCCCCCTTGGAACAAGGGCAAGATCGTTCCGGGCTCCTTCGGACAGCCGCACTTCCTCTACGATATCGCCCTGGTGGATGATGAGGGGCAGGAAATCACCAAACCCGACGAGGTGGGCCACATCGCTGTAAGGCTCGATCGCTGGAGAGCCATAGGCCTCTTTACCGAGTATATGGAGAGTCCCGAGCTGATGAAGGGGGCTTTCCGCGGCAACTACTATTACACGGGAGACCGGGCGTCCTTCAACGACAAGGGCTACTGGTGGTTCGTGGGGCGTGCCGACGACGTCATCAAGTCCTCCGACTACCGGGTCGGTCCCTTCGAAGTCGAGAGCGCCCTGCTGGAGCACGCCGCGGTGGCCGAAGCCGCCGTCGTCGGCAGCCCCGATCCCAAGAGATGGCAGCTGGTCAAGGCCTTCGTCATCCTTAAGCCCGGCTATGAGCCTTCTCCCGACCTCGCTTGTGACATTTTCAAACACTGCATGAAAGTCCTTGCCAAGTTCAAGATCCCGCGCATCATCGAATTCGTGCCCGAGGTGCCCAAGACCCTAAGCGGTAAGATCCGCCGTGTCGAGCTCAGGCAAAATGAGATCACGAAAAAGGAGAAGGGCGAAAGGGGACAGCACGAGTACTTCTTCCAGGACTTCCCGCAGCTCAAGTCCTAGCCCTCTGGTACGGATGGGCATCCGGTTTGTGAGGCGGGCTTTCGAGCCTGCCTCACAAAAGATACGGTTCGCAGGAAAATAAGAAGGAAGGGAATGCATCAGAAAGAATCGTAGCAGGGATTTCATGGGCCGTCCGATTTGTTACACCCGTTCATCGTGATCTTCCGGCAAGGTTCCAATGGGTTTGTGACAAGTGTTTGTCACAGACGCAAGAGCGGCTGTTTTGCTGGGTGATCATTCTTAGAAACCGGCTCTTGTGACAAATGCTCTCACAAAAGGCCACGTCAGGCCGACTTTCCCAATAAAAAACCAAGCATGGTGCCGAAGGCCGGACTCGAACCGGCACGGGTCGCCCCACCACCCCCTCAAGATGGCGTGTCTACCAAGTTCCACCACTTCGGCACATTAGCCGGAACAGCCAATATTTTACCCAAGGCCGCCGGCTTGGCAAGGCCTTGGTAGCGTAAAAAACAATAGACCTAACATTTGATGCCAAATCCTATTTCCCCTCCCCTTGTGGGAGGGGATTAAGGGGAGGGGAATGTGACTGATTGACATACGTTAATTTTCTTACCCTCGCCCCAACCCTCTCCCCCCTTCCCCTTACTCCCCTCCTATCTGGGAGGGGATTCAGGAGAGGGGGAAGAGGGTGATTTTTTGACTTTCATTAACCATTTTGCTTAAGGTCTCCACTTTGGAACGCTACCAAGGCCTTATTGAGACTGCCCGCCGCCTGCCGTTTTCTTGGCGGGTTCGCCGGACGAAGCCGGCTCGGGGACGCGGTTTTCCGCCGAAGCCGCTTGATCGGCCGCCTGAGGGGCCTTTTCCGCCGTCGAACGTTCGAGCGGGGCCACCGGTATCGCCGGGATCTCCGGCTGGACCGGCTTGGCTTCCGGAATCGGGGGCTGTTCCTTCACCGGCATCTGCTCCATCACCGACGCCGTGTCGGGGCGCCCGGAAAGGTAGGCCAGGGTGAGGCATGTGAGCATGAAGCCCACCGCGGCCAGGGTCGTAAGTTTCCCCAAGAAGGTGGTGCCGCCGGTGCTCCCGAAAAGCGTCTGGGAACTCCCGCCGAAGGACGCCCCCATTTCGGCTCCCCGGCCCCGCTGGAGAAGCACGATAAAGATCAGTGCCAGGCACGCCACGACATGAAAAACAATCACCAAGGTCTGCATGGTCTAAGTCACGTCTCCAGGAATTTGATACCGGACGATGCGGCTGAAGCTCGAAGCCTTGAGACTGGCTCCCCCGACCAAGAGTCCGTCGATATCGGGTTCCGCCATGAGTCGATCCACATTGTCCGGTTTGACCGAGCCTCCATACAATATTCTCACTTCATTTGCAACCGATTTATCGGTGTGGGAGGCCAGCCGTTCCCGGATAAAGGCATGGACTTCCTGGGCCTGGGCCGGAGTCGCGGTTTTTCCCGTGCCGATGGCCCAGACGGGTTCATAGGCGACCACCACCCGGGGAAAGTCGCTTTTCGAAACCGCCCCGAGGCCTTCTTGCAGCTGCCGGGCGACCACGTCGAAAGTTTTTCCGGCTTCCCGTTCTTCCAAGGTTTCGCCGATACACAGAACCGGTGTCATGCCTTCCCGGAAAACGGCAGCCACCTTCTTTTGCGCCATGGCGTCCGTTTCCCCGAAGATGTGGCGCCGTTCCGAGTGCCCCACGAGGACGTACCCACAGCCCACGTCTTTGAGCATGGGTGGAGAAATTTCCCCCGTGAAGGCCCCTTGGGGTTCCCAGTGGCAGTTCTGAGCGCCCAGGGAAAAGCCCGCCTCCGAAACGGCGACCCGGACGGCCCAAAGCGCCGTAAACGGCGGTGTGAGGAGCACCTCCCGGTCATCCGGGGAGCCCACGGCATCTCGGAGTTCTCCCACGAACGCGACGGCCTCTTCCACCGTCTTGTGCATCTTCCAGTTGGCGGCGATCAGCGTCTTTTTGGAACTCATGGCATCCTTTCCCGAATCAAGACTTCCGAGAACATTCCTCCAGGGCGGCGACTCCGGGCAGCGTCTTCCCTTCGAGCATCTCGAGGAACGCACCGCCGCCGGTGGACACGTAGCTCACCTTTTCCGCCGCCCCCGCCTTGTCCACCGCGCTGGCCGAATCGCCTCCCCCCACCACCGTGAAGGCCTCCGACCGCCCGAGAAATTCCGCCAGTTCGAAGGTGGCCCGATGAAAGGGCGGGGTTTCGAAGACCCCCATGGGACCGTTCCAGACGATGGTGTGGCACGTGCTCAGCGCTTCCCGAATCGCCGCCATGGTTTTCGGCCCCACGTCGAACACCATGGCGTCGGCGGGCACTTCATTCACGGGAACCACCCGCGCCGAGGCGCCTTCTTCGAGACTGGGAGCCACCACCACATCTACAGGCAAAAGCACGCGGACTCCTCGTTCTGCTGCCTTTTCCAGGAGGTTCCCGGCGGTCTGGAGGTGATCGTCTTCCACCAGGGACCGCCCCACACCGAAGCCCTTTTGCTTGAGAAAGGTGTTGGCCATGGCTCCCCCGATCACGAGAAGGTCGATGCGGGGGATGAGGTTTTCCAGGAGGCCGATCTTGGTGGAGACCTTGGCGCCCGCGATCACGAGCGCGAGCGGGCGTTTCGGGTCTTCCATGGCTTCCCGGAAGGCATGGAGTTCCTTTTCCAACTGGTAGCCCGCCGCGCATACGGGCACGTGGTGGGTGATCCCCTCCACGGATGCGTGGGCTCGGTGTGAGACGGCGAAGGCGTCATTGACGTAAACGTCGGCCAGTTCCGCCAAGCGGCGTGAAAAATCCGGGTCGTTCTTTTCTTCTCCTGGGTGAAACCGGAGGTTTTCGAGCAGGATCGCCTCTCCGGGCTGAAGCGCTTCCACCAGCCGCTTTACGTCGTCTCCCACGCAGTCAGAAGCCAGCGGCACGTCACGGCCCAAGATCTTTGAAAGGTGTGCGGCCACGGGTTTCAGGGAATACTCGGGAATCCGCTGTCCCTTGGGGCGCCCGAGGTGTGAAGCAAGAACGGCTTTGCCCCCGCTGCCTCGGATCTTTTCCAGACTCGGAAGGATCGCCCGGATGCGCCGGTCGTCGGTGACCGATGCCCTGTCCTTGCTCAGGGGGACGTTGAAGTCCACCCGGAGAAATACCCTCTTGCCAGAAAGATCCACCTGATCGAGCGTCTTCATGGCGAAGATCCCCTCCTTTCCGGCCTTCAGTTATTCGGCGCGTTTCATTCGAGGAGTTTTCCCATGTGGATCGCAAGGTCCACCATGCGGTTGGAAAAGCCGAATTCGTTGTCGTACCAGCTGAGCACCTTGACAAGGCGGCCTTCCAGAACCGAAGTCAGGGCCGCGTCCACGCAGGACGAATAAGGGGAATGGTTGAAATCCACCGATACCAGTTCTTCGGTGACGTACCGCAGGATGCCCTTCAGAAGGCCTTCGGACGCTTCCTTGAAGGCCCCGTTCACCTCATCCCTGGAGACGTTGCGACTCACCCGGCAAACGAAGTCCACGAGCGAAACGTTGGGGGTGGGGACGCGGATGGCCATCCCGTCCAGTTTGCCTTTCAGTTCGGGGATGACTTCCGCGACGGCCACGGCGGCTCCGGTGGTGGTGGGAATCATGGAAAGGGCGGCTGCCCGGGCCCGCCGGCGGTCCTTGTGGAGGGCGTCCAGGATGCGCTGGTCCATCGTGTAGGAATGGATGGTGGTCATTAGGCCGTGTTCGATTTCGAAGCGGTCGTGCAGGACTCGGACGACGGGGGCCAGGCAGTTGGTGGTGCACGAAGCGTTGGAGACCAGGTGATGGCGGGCCGGGTCGTACTGGTCATGGTTCACGCCCATGACGAAGGTGGCGTCCATGCCTTTTCCCGGAGCGCTGACGATAACCTTGCGGGCGCCCGAGTCCAGGTGTTTCCGGCACGATTCGCGGTCGCGGAAACGCCCGCTGGCTTCCAGCACGATGTCCACCTTGAGGTCCTTCCAGGGGGCTTGGGCGGGATCGGCGATCTTGAGGCACTGGGTGGCTTTTCCATCCACCACCAGGGTTTCGCCTTCCACGCGGATGTCCCGCTTCCAGACACCATGGACCGAGTCGTAGGTCAAAAGGTGGGCCAGGTCGTCGGGAGCCCCCAGGTCGTTGATGGCCACCACGTCCAAAGGCGTTTCGCGTTCCGCATTCACTTTGTAAAGCGTTCGACCGATTCTTCCAAACCCGTTGATTGCCACTCTAACGGCCATGACGGACTCCTTCTCGATGGTTTCAGGGTGGGCGATACGCCGCCGTCTTCGGTTTCAGGCGAGAAGTGATCAGTTCTTCATAGACTTAGCGATCCTAACCGTATTATCGCCAAGCATGTTGGTGTAGCTTCCCAATTCGTTGTCATACCAGCCGTAGATCACGGCCTGAGTCACAGGGATTTCGATGAGCCGCTGTTTATTGGCGGGATCCAGCGCGTCGGCGTTCTTCATGGCTTCGTCCACGTCGAAGGAGCCGGTGTCGGACTCGCTGGAAAGCACGGCGCACACGCTGAGAATGTGATCCAGGTCGAACCGGACCGCCGCGGTGCGCGTGTGGGTTTCGTGGCCTTCGATGACCGCCGCCGCCTTGGGGAACCCGATGATGTCGGAGCTCACGTTCTGTTCTTCGGTGTAGCGCAGATATCCTTCCGGGAAGTGTTCCTGGGCGGCTTGGTAAACGGCGTTGATCCTTTCCCGGTTGATGGGGTTCTTCATGCTTTCGTCTTGGATGAGCACCACAAGGATGATGAGCGACCCCGTTGAGGTGGGGATCCGAACCGATTCGGCGATGAACCCGATCCGCTTCATTTCCGGGATCACCAGCCCCAGGGCCTTGGCGGCTCCGGTGGTGGTGAGGATGATGTTGTTGAAGACCGACCGGGATTTCCTCAGGTCCGTAGCTTTGGCCTTGGGCGCGCGGTCCAGCACCTGCTGAGACGGGGTGGACGCGTGCACGGTGGTCATGGACGCCGAAAGGATCCGCTGGGCGCCGAAGTAGTCCAGGAGCGGTTTGACCATGTAGGCGAGGCAGGTCGTGGTGCACGACGCCGCCGAAACGATGATGTGTTTCTGAGGATCGTAGTCCGCGTCGTTGATCCCGATGACGGTCGTCAGCGCGTCCGGCGGGATCTCCTTCGCCTTGTCCTTGATCTTGAAGGGGGCGGAAACGATCACCTTCTTGGCGCCGGCCGCCAGGTGACCCCGGACGGACCCCTTGGGGTCGTCTGCCGCGACCGTCGGGTCCAGGAATGCGCCGGTGGCGTCCACGACCAGTTCGACGCCGTGGTCGCGCCATCCGATATCGGCGGGGTTGCGGTGGCGTCGTAGCACCCGCACCGGCACGCCGTTGACCCGAAGCGTCCCTTCCCGGTCGTCGATCTCCTCGATGACGCGCTGCGCCTTGCAGCCGTAGAGGTAGTGATGTAGGGCCCCGTAGGTGGAATCCTTTTCGATGAAAAGCGCCAGGTCCTCGAGGCTCATCCCCACCTCGCGGCCGATATTCACCACCAGTTCGGTAAAGTAACGGCGCTCCACATGATGCCACAAACTCAGCTTGCCGATGCGGCCGAGACCGTTGATTCCGAGCTTCATCGGTATGGGCTTTTCTCCTCCGTTCATAACCCTCTCCTCCTGATCATTGCGCTCACCGACCGACGTATCGTTTGCGCCTTAGGCCCCAACAGTATCACCCGGGAACCTCCACGCGCTGGATGGCATGGGCCCCGTAATAGATGGCACCGCTTCGCCCGTCAATGCCGATGATGTCCCCGGTCCGGAGAAGGCGGCCGTCGATGGCGCAACGGCCTTCCGTCTGCCACACCCGCAGCCGGCTGCAGCCGACCACGCACGTCTTGCCCAGCCGGTGAGCCACGATGGCCGCGTGCGAGGTGGCTCCGCCCTTTCCGGTGAGGATGGCATCGGCGATAGAGATTTCATGAATATCGTCGGGAACCGTGTCGGAACGGATGAGAATGACGGGTTCCCCGGGATGATCCTTTCGCAACCGGACGATGCTTTCCAAATCGAAGGCCACCCGGCCGCAGACGGCGCCGCCGCTCACACCGATGCCGCTTCCCAGGTACGCTTCGTGCAAAGCCTTCGTGGGCTGGAAGACCGGATAAAGCTTCGGGATCCGCGGAGCCATGTTGCGGCATTGAAGTACGTAGACGCCGTCTTGGTGGTCGCCCTGGAACGTGAACTCGAGCTCCTGCGGCCCCCAGTTCTGCCTGTAGATGAGTTCCTTCGCGATGTCCACCAGCCGCTGATACACCTGAGGGAAAAGCGACTCGAGCGAATGCTCCTTGCGTTCGCCTTCCGTCATCCGCTGTTTTTCGGAAAGGGGCAACGTCTTTACCAGGCCGCCCACCACGTCTTCGCCTTGGTTTCCCAGGGTGAAGTCTCCTGTGGGATCGATGTCTTCTTCCGACGTCCACGGGTTGTGTGTGAACATGACGCCGGCTCCGGAACGAGTGTCCAGGTTTCCGAACACCATGGTCTGCACCGTGACGGCGGTCCCCCACTTTTCCGAAAGGCCCATGATTTCGCGATAGGTCTGGGCCTTGGGGTTGTACCAGGATTCCACCACCTGGCGGATGGCCGTAAAGAGCTGTTCCCGGGGATCGTCCGAAAAGTCGATTTCGTGAGTCTGGAGCGTCTTCCGGTAGGCACGGGCCAACTCCCTCATTTCTTCGGGGCTGAAGTCCCGCTTCACCTTGCGCCCATAACGGTTCTTGTAAAAATTCATGACGGCGTCGAACTCGTCGCGCTCGAGCCCGAAGGACATGCCCCACGACTGAAGAAACCGCCGGTAGTTGTCCCAGGCGAACCAGGCTTCGCCGGTCTGCTGGATCAGACCTTCCACGATCCGCTCATTGATTCCCACGTTGAGGAACGTGTTCATCATGCCGGGCATGGATACCACGGATCCGCTCCGCACGGAAAGAAGCAGCGCATTTCCGGGACTGCCGAAGTTTCGCCCGGTGGATTGTTCCAGGCCGCCGAGGGACGCCATCACGCGTTCCTCGAAATCTTCGCGCGACTGAGGAAGCGCCTCGATCACTTCCCGACACCGGAAGTATTCGGTGGTGATCACGAACCCGGGAGGCACCCGGATGCCGATGGAGTACAACTGAACGAGGTTGTATCCCTTGTTTCCCAGGTGAATGAGATCGTAGGTCTTGGTGTCCGGGCTGTGAAGCCAGGAAATGGTCTTTTCTGGATCGTAGCTCAGAAGAAGGTCCAGGCTGTCGGCGTTGAGCTCTTCCTTCTGCGTGGCCAGTGTTGTGAGGATGCTGGTGATGAAGTGGTCGAAATACTGGAGTCCAAAGGTGCGGGCGACCAGATGCCTCAGAAAGCTCTCCGAAATCCTCTGAAGCCGGATGGAAAAACTCTCTCCGCGTCCTTCCCGCCGGTAACGGGGAATGAACCGTTCCCGCCGGCTCAACTGTTCCACCACCTGCTGAAGGTTGTCGGCATGAACCGCGTTGTAATTCGTCTGAATGATCTGCTTGATGGCTTCGGAAAACCCTCGAAAGATGTCCATGTACTGGCTATGGGAAAACCGACGGATTTCCAGGGCGCGCTGAAACAGGTCTTCCTGTCGTTCCAACCGCCTCGACGTGATTCCGTCGATATCCAACGCCTTGATGAAAAGCGGCAGCACCCGGGCGATCCGGAAAAACGTCGCCCGAGTGATGAAACTCAGGTTGAAGGAGAAGATGATTTCTTCGAAAAGCAGGTTGGCCAGGTTTTCCAGTCGGAAGGTAAGCCCCAGGGCATCGAACTTACGCTCGTTGTAGGATCCGTACATGGACGGGATATCCACGGCGATGTGGCGCTTGTGGTAGATGTTTTCCACGATGTGCATTTCGCTCGGCACGAGGATGATTTCCTTGAGCGCCAGCAGGTAGTCGAGGATGGCTTCCAGCTTCGGCAGGGGATCTTCGGCTTCCAGGGCCTCCAGGAGCGGCGCCGGATCCGGGAGCCCCAGTTGGACGGCGCGTTTCAAGTGTACCTGGATGTCTTTGAAGCTCAGGGCGTACTTTTCGTGGAGCAGTTGGTAAAAACGGATCATAAGGGCGGCCCGCCGGCGTTCCCGGTCCGAAATATCCGGCACCTCGGCGATCATTTCATCCAGATCCCCTTCCGGAATGTCCAGCAGATCCTCGACTCGGTTGATGGTCTTCTTGCTGAAAAGGTGCTGAAAAATCCGATGGATCTCGTCCACGTAAGGACCGGACGTGGAAACCTCCCGGAGGACTTCCTCGGGCACGTACCGGGCGAGCGGCTCCTTGTCCAGGGTGAGCCAGAAGTTGAGGATGGCTTCCATGAACAAGACAATCAGGTTATTGCTCTCCACATGGCTCTGTTTGCGAAGGAAATGGATGAGCTGGTCGCCGCGGCCCGTCAGTTCATCGACATCGGTGGAGACGGCTCGAAGCTGCCCCTCCGCACCGATTTCGTTGAAATAGACCGGGAAGAGCTTGGAGAGCTGCTTGACCAGGTTATAGATGGGTTGTATGGGCGCATGGAGGAGCCGGCTCACGTCCTTCTGGAAAAG